>CAZJZC010000307.1:0-2749 GCA_964550365.1 uncultured Gemmatimonadales bacterium
TGCCGGTGAAGTAGGGGTGGCACTGCGCGCAGATCTCGACGTGGATGGCCTTGGCGGTCGAGCGGGTCACGAACTTGTTCCCGCACGCGCAGACGACTTCCAGGGCGTGGTACTCAGGATGAATGCCGGGCTTCACGGGCGACCGTCCCTTCGGACCTGTGGTGTATCGACAGACCGTAAATATAAAGGGGCCAGTCACTTCGCGACAAGCCGCTCCCCCGCGGAGCATTTGACACCCGCCCCGGCGGGCGGATATACTTGCCCGGCCCCATGTCCGCTGCCGACGTACTCCGGAAAGTCCCGCTCTTCAGCGACCTGGCCGAGCCGGAACTGGTCCGGTTCGGCGAGGTGACGCGCGAGCGCGAGTACCCCAAGAACTCGGTCATCCTGTTCGAGGACGACCCGGGCGACGCGCTCTACATCGTCTCCAGCGGCCAGGTGAAGGTGGTGCTGATCGGCGAGGACGGCCGCGAGGTCATCCTCTCGGTGCTCGGCGACGGGGACTTCTTCGGCGAGATGAGCCTGATCGACGACGAGCCGCGCAGCGCCCACGTCATCGCCATGAAGGACAGCCGCCTGCTGGTCCTGCGGCGGGAGGACTTCCAGTCCGAGCTGCAGCGGGAGCCGCGCATCGGGCTCAAGCTGCTGCGGGTGCTGGTCCAGCGCCTCCGGCGCGCCGACGAGAAGATCGGCGGACTGGTCCTGCTCGACGTCAACGGCCGGGTGGCCCGGCTGCTGCTCGACCTGGCCGAGGAGAGCGGCGGGCCGACCATCACCCGCAAGCTGACCCACCACACCATCGCCCAGATGATCGGCAGTTCCCGGGAGACCGTGTCCCGCGCCATGCGCGAGCTGGTGGACAAGGGCTGCATCTCGGTGAGCCGCCGGGAGATCACCATCACCAGCCCCGCCAAGCTCAAGACCCTGGCCGGCGCCAAGCAAGGGTGAGGCCGGTCACGCCATGCGGGTGACCCCCTTCCTAGCCGTCCGGCCCCGCCGGGACGTAGCCTTGGGCGACGCCCGGGGCACGGCATGAGCATCGCGGTGACGTTCTGGGGCGCGCGGGGCACCATCGCCACGCCCGGACCCCAGACCGTCCGTTACGGCGGCAACACGGCCTGCGTGGAGGTCACCGACGGCAGCGGCAACCTGGTGATCCTCGATGCCGGGACCGGCATCCGGGCGCTGGGCAAGGCGCTGCTGGGCCGCAACGGGGCCAAGGGCGTGCGGGCGGACATCATCCTCTCGCACGCGCACTGGGACCACATCCAGGGCCTGCCCTACTTCGCGCCGCTGTTCATGAAGGGCAACGTGCTGAAGGTCTGGGGACCGCAGCAGGGCGACGTCGAGATGGAGACGATCCTGCGGCAGATGATGCACCCGGCCGTCTTCCCGGTGCCGCTCGACGCGCTGGCGGCCACGCTCGAGGTCGAGCACGTGAGCGCCGAGGTCCCGATCGTGACGCCCGGCTTCACGGTGCACGCCATGCGGGTGCGGCACCCGGCGATGACCATGGGGTATCGTCTGGAGCGTGCCGGGGGCCCGTCGCTGGTCTACGTGACCGACGACGAGCTGGGCCGGGGGGGCGAGTACGACGTGGGCGCCGGCTGGCGCAAGCGCTTCGTGGACTTCGTCGGCGCGACCGACCTGCTGGTCCACGACGCGACCTACACGCCGGAGGAGTACCCCACGCACACCGGCTGGGGGCACTCCACCTGGCAGGAGGCGGTGGACCTGGCGGTGGAAGCGGGCGCCCGGAGGCTGGCGCTGTTCCACCACGAGCCGGAACACACGGATGCCGCGATGGACGACATCGTGGCCCGGGCCCGGGAGTACGCGGGCCAGCGCGGCGGGACGCTCGAGGTGTTCGCCGCCACCGAGGGGATGACGCTGAACCTGTGACGCTCGCCACGAGCGGAGGAGTCACCATGAAGCGGTTGGCATCGGGGACCTTGGCACTGGCGTTCGCGGCCCTTGCCGCGGGCAGCGCGACGGCCCAGCAGCGGGCGCCGGCCCCGGCCGACAGCCGGCCCGGCCTCGCCATTCTCGACTTCGACATCGGCGCGACCATCGGGCAGGACCCGGACGACTACCAGGCCCTGCGGCGCGGCCTGGCCTCCATGACGATCAACGAGCTGAGCGCCAACCCGGGCGTCCGCGTGGTCGAGCGCGCCCAGTTGCAGCAGATCCTCCAGGAACAGAACCTCGGCCGCGAGGGCCGGGTGGACCCGAGCACGGTGGTCCAGATCGGCCGGCTGGTCAGCGCCCGCTACATGGTCACGGGCACGCTGTACGACGTGCGCGGCGACGTGCGCGTGGACGCCCGGCTGTTCGACGTCGAGACCAGCCAGATCCTGCGCACGGTGCGGGCCCAGGGCCGGATGGAGAACATCTTCACCATCGTCGAGCAGCTCGGCCGCGACCTGATGAGCGGCGCCAACCTCCCGGCGCTCGAGCGGCGCGCGTCCGAGGAGTTCCGCCAGCAGAATCCGGCCCCGCCGACCCAGGCCGTCATGGCCTACTCGCGGGCCGTGCTGTACGCCGACCGCGGCGACACCCAGCGGGCCGTCGAGCAGTACCGGCGGGCCATCCAGACGTTCCCGCAGTACACCCAGGCGCGGACCGATTGCAACCGCTTGCAGGCAGGCGCCTGTTCGTGATAAGCTGAGGCCGTGACGGCGCTCGTCGCGGCATTCGGACAGACCGGGGCGCGCCAGCTTTCCGTCATCGGAGGGCTGGCGCGCTTCAC
>CAZJZC010000308.1:0-2731 GCA_964550365.1 uncultured Gemmatimonadales bacterium
GTCGCCCGGGTACGCCTCGCGGCCGGGCGGGCGACGCAGCAGCAGCGAGAGCTGGCGGTAGGCCACGGCCTGCTTGGAAAGATCGTCGTAGATCACGAGGGCGTGCTTGGGCGTCTTGCCCTTGGAGCCGTTCCACATGAAGTACTCGGCCATGGTGCAGCCCGAGTACGGGGCGATGTACTGCAGGGGCGCCGGATCGGCCGCCGACGCCGACACCACGATCGTGTAGTCGAGCGCGCCGGTCTCGCGCAGCCGCTCCACCACCGACGCCACCGTCGACTTCTTCTGGCCGATGGCGACGTAGACGCAGATGACGCCCTGGCCCTTCTGGTTGATGATCGTGTCGATCGCGACCGCCGTCTTGCCGGTGCCGCGGTCGCCGATGATCAGCTCGCGCTGCCCGCGGCCGATCGGGATCATGGCGTCGATCGCCTTGATGCCCGTCTGGAGCGGCTCCTTCACCGGCTGGCGCACGATGATGCCCGGCGCGATCAGCTCCACCCGCCGTGTCGCGGTCGCGCTGATCGGGCCGCGCCCGTCCATCGGCTGGCCCAGCGGGTCCACCACGCGGCCCACCATCGCCGGCCCCACCGGCACCTCGAACACCCGGCTGGTGCGGCGCACCTCGTCGCCCTCGCGGAGCTGGAGGTAGTCGCCGAGGATCACCGCGCCGATGTTGTCCTCTTCCAGGTTCAGCGCCATGCCGGTCACCGTCTCGCCGGTCCTCGACGCGCGGAACTCGAGCATCTCGCCCGCCAGGGCCTTGCTCAGGCCGTAGACCCGGGCGACGCCGTCCTTCACCTCCAGGACGGTGCCGACCTCGTCGAGGTCCGCCGACGACAGGTCCGCCGCGGCGATCTCGCGGAGCAGGACGTCCTTCAGTTCACCGGGGCGCAGGGCGGTCTCGTTGGCCATTGGTCACGCGACTGTGAAGGGTTGCGCAAGGTTCGGGAATAGCTTGTGAAAATAATCACAAATCGGGGTCGCTGTCAAAGCGCGCCGAGCGCCCGACGCGCGCGGTCCCCCGTCTCAGCCCCGGCTGCGGGTCCGGCCGCGGACGAAGGCGGCCAGCACGCCGCGGGGGCCGAGGCGCGCGAGTTCGGCGGCGCTGACGCCGGCCACCCGGCGGGCGGCGCCCGAGAGGTGACTGGCCGACGAGAACCGGAGGATGCGCGCCACGGTGCGCACCGAGTAGCCGGGGTTCTCGAGCAGGCCGGCCGCCGTCGCGGTGCGGGCCAGGTCCACCACGCGCTTGATGTTGGGCGCGCCCCCGGCGCCGAACTGCCGGGAGAGATGCTCCCGCGAGACCTTCAGGGCCTTCGCGATGTCGGCCACCAGCGAGCGGGCCCCCACCGAGCGCAGCACCTCGTGCCAGGCCCGCCGCTGGAGCTCGTCCTCCAGCCGCAGCAGCGCCGGGGCCTGGGCCAGCGCGGCCTGCCGCGCCATGCTGGCGGTGCGCGGCAGGACCAGGTCGCCGAGCACGCTGTCCTCCACGCCTTCGACGATGGGCACGGCCGCCATGACGCCGGCGCAGTCGGCCAGCAGCAGGCCGTCGTCGGGGCGGAAGGCGGCGTAGGCGAACCGCGGGACCTTGGGATACCGCGCCCGGCAGCGTGTCAGGGCGTCGGCGCCGCCGGTCAGCCGCACGTCCACCACGACGGCGTCGGCCAGGTCGCTCAGCAGGGCCCGTTCGAGCTGGGCGCCGGAGCGGCACAGCAGGACGCGCGCCTGGCTGCGCGGCACCGCCCGCCGCAGCGCGGTGCGCGCGAGCCGGCTCCCCAGCAGGGCCGGGATCAGCGGCCGGTTCACGCTCCGGCGAGCTGGGACATCATCACCCCGGCCTCGCGCAGGACCTCGCGGGCGTTGGCGTACGACACCGCGCGCATGGCCTGGTCCGGGGCGAGCCAGCGGCAGGCGCTGATGCCCTCCTCGGCCTGCGGCGTGGCCTCGCCGCCGGTGCTCTCGAACAGGAAGAAGGTGCAGGTCTTGTGGATCAGCTTGCCGCGGAAGCGGAAGTGCCAGTCGATGACGCGGATCGGGCCGTGCGGCACCAGCGCGGTGAGGCCGGTCTCCTCGGCGATCTCGCGCACGGCCGCGGCCGCCGCGTCCTCGCCGTCCTCCAGGTGCCCCTTGGGGAAGCCCCAGTTCCGGTAGGAATCGCGGATCAGCAGGATCTCCGGGCCGGCCGCCGTCCGCCGGAAGACCACGCCGCCGGCCGAGACCTCTTCCACCGGGTCGCGCCGCGCCATGGCTAGAACACCGAGAACGAGAAGTAGCGGCGCGGGTTGCGCTGCATGTCCTGCAGCATCTCCCGCAGGGACCGCACGGCCTGCACCGACTCGACGTACAGCGTCGAGTCGCGGGTGAGCCGGCCCATGGTGCCCTCGCCGGCGTTGACCCGCACCAGCACCGAGTCGGTGTTGGCGATGATGCGCGCCAGGGCCACCTGCTGGGCCGCCGCGGCGCCCGACACCCCGCGCAGGTTCTGCACCACCACGCGCAGGTCGGCGGTGATGGTGTCGGTGTTGCCCAGGATGCGCTGCAGCTGGTCGCGGCTGGTGGCCGAATCGGCCCGCGAGAGCGTGCGTTCGAGCGCCGCGGCGCCGCGCGCCAGGGCGCTGGTCCCGGTATCGAGGTTCGATCCGATGCGCGTCAGCGCCTCCTGCTGGCGGCCCACGATGGTGCTCATGCGCCGCGACAGGTTCGACAGGTCGAGGAACGCGCCGCGCAG
>CAZJZC010000309.1:0-2721 GCA_964550365.1 uncultured Gemmatimonadales bacterium
GCCCGACGAACTCATCACGGCCGTCGAGGTGCCGCCGGTCGAAGGCGCGCAGTGGTTCCGCAAGGTCGGCACGAGGGCGGCGCAGGCCATCTCCAAGATCGTGATGGCCGCGGTCCGCGGTCCCTCGGTGCGCATCGCCCTCGGCAGCGTGGCCGCCACCACCATCCGCCTGCCCAGGACCGAGGCGGCGTTGACGGCCGGCGCCCCCCTCGCCGAGGCCCAGCGGGTGCTGATGGACGAGATCCACCCGATCGACGACGTGCGGTCCACCGCGGAGTATCGCCGCCGCGTGAGCGCCAACCTGCTCGGGCGATTCTGGGCGCAGACATCGGCGTGATCCTCCGCGGCGCCCGCGTCGTCACGCCCGACGGCGTCCGCCCCGGCGCCATCCACGTCGAGGGCGGGCGCATCGCGCGGGTGGCGCCCTTCGACGACGTGCCGGCCGGCGCCGACGTGATCGAGGCCGGCGACGACCTGGTCCTGCCCGGCCTGGTCGATACCCACGTCCACATCAACGAGCCCGGCCGCACCGAGTGGGAGGGGTTCGCCACGGCCACCCGCGCCGCGGCGGCGGGCGGCGTCACCACGCTCGTCGAGATGCCGCTCAACGCCATTCCCGCCACCACGAGCGTTGCCGCATTCGAGGCCAAGCTCGCCGCGGCGCGTGGCCAACTGGCGGTGGATGTCGGCTTCTGGGGCGGGGTGGTGCCCGGGAACGCGGCCGACCTCGCGCCGCTCTGGGACGCCGGCGTGTTCGGCTTCAAGTGCTTCCTGGTGCCGAGCGGCGTGGACGAGTTCCGCCACGTGGGCGAGGCCGATCTGCGCGAGGCCATGCCGGTCCTGGCCCGCCTCGGCGCTCCCCTGCTGGTGCACGCCGAGGTGCCGGGCCCGATCGCGGCGGCCGCCGAGCTGGAGGCCTGCGTCGCGTGGGACGGCCGCGCCTACGCCTGCTACGTCGAGTCGCGGCCGGTCGAGGCCGAACTGGAAGCCATCGCGCTGATGCTGAGGCTGGCGCGCGAGACCGGCGCGCGGGTCCACATCGTCCACCTCGCCGCGGCCGACGCGGTCCCGATGCTGGCCGCGGCCCGGCGCGAGGGGCTGCCCGTCTCCGTGGAGACCTGCCCCCACTACCTGTTCTTCGCGGCCGAGGACGTGCCCGACGGCGCCTGCCAGTACAAGTGCGCCCCGCCCATCCGCTCGCGCGCCAACAACCAGGCGCTGTGGGCCGCCCTGCGCGCCGGGGCGCTGGACCTGGTGGCCAGCGACCACTCGCCCTGCCCGCCGGGCCTGAAACTGCTGGACGAAGGCGACTTCGCCCGCGCCTGGGGCGGCATCGCCTCGCTCCAGCTCGGCCTGAGCGTGCTGTGGACCCTGGCGCGCGCGCGCGGCGCCGGCCCGGGACAGCTGGCCGAGTGGATGGCCGCGGCGCCGGCGCGCCTGGCGGGGCTGAGCCGCAAGGGGCGCATCGCGGCGGGCTGTGACGCCGACCTGGTCGTCCTCCGGCCGGACCAGGAGTTTGTGGTGGACCCGTCGGCGCTGTACCATCGTCATCCGGTGACGCCCTACGCCGGTGCCCGGCTGACCGGCGTGGTGGCGGCGACCTACCTGCGAGGCCGCCGCGTCTACGACGGTTCCGCGCCGGCCGGCGGCCACGGACACGTGCTGCGCCGGTCCGAGGCCTGAGGACGGCCGCCGCCGCACGCGCCGGGACGATCCCGGCCGGCGCTGCGCGACCCTGACCTGCTGACAGGATGGCGATGGCCGACTTCACCAGCCTCCCCGACCTCGCCGCCGAGCGCTTCGGCGGCGCCGTCGTGGCCGCCAACGACGAGTTCTTCGCGCCCCGGGAGAACCTGCTCAAGGCGGCCGCGGCCGAGTGGCGCGAGGGTGAGTACACCGACCGCGGCAAGTGGATGGACGGCTGGGAGACCCGCCGCCGGCGGGAGCCGGGACACGACTGGGCCATCGTCCGGCTCGGTCTGCCCGGCGTGATCCGCGGCGTGGTGGTCGACACGGCGTTCTTCCGCGGCAACTTCCCCGAGGCGTGCTCGATCGAAGGCGCCAAGGCGCCGCCGCACGCCGAGCCCGAGCGGCTGGCCTCGGCGGGCTGGGCGCCCCTGCTGCCGAAGTCGGCGCTGGCGGGCGACACGAAGAACGTCTTCGCCATCGGCAGTGAGGAGCGCTGGACCCACCTCCGGCTCAAGATGTTGCCCGTCGGCGGCGTGGCGTGGTTCCGGGTGCTCGGCGAGGCGCGGCCCGACTGGAACGCGCTGCTGGCGCCCGGCGGCTGGGTGGACCTGGCCGCGATCGAGCACGGCGGCCGGGTCACGGCGCAAAGCGACATGTTCTTCGGCCAGGCGAACAACATGCTGCAGCCGGGCCGCTCGACCCACATGGGCGACGGCTGGGAGACGAAGCGGCGCCGCGGCCCGGGGCACGACTGGGCGGTGGTCCGCCTGGGCCGTGCCGGCACCATCCGGCGCATCGAGGTGGACACCGACCACTTCAAGGGGAACGCGCCCGGCACCTGCGCCCTGGAGGCCTGCACCGCCGCGGACGACGCGGCGGCCGGCGTCGAGCGCTGGACACCGCTGCTGGCCCAGTCGAAACTTCAGCCGCACGCCCGCCACGTCTTCGAGGCCGAGGTCCTGCCGGCCGGCGAGGCGACGCACGTCCGGCTCAACATCTTTCCCGACGGGGGGATCGCACGCCTCAGGCTCT
>CAZJZC010000310.1:0-2709 GCA_964550365.1 uncultured Gemmatimonadales bacterium
CCGGCCGCCTGACGATCCGCAGTTACGACGACGCCTGTCGCTTTCTCTTTCCCAGAACAACCGGCGGCATCAAGTGGGGCCTCGACACGACGCGGGCCCTGCTGGCGCGCGTCGGGAACCCAGAGCGGCACTTCGCCACGGTCCATGTCGGCGGCACCAACGGCAAGGGCAGCACGGCCGCGTTCCTGGCGGCCATCCTGCGTGCCGCGGGCTGGCGCACCGGCCTGTACACCTCGCCGCACCTGGTCGCCTTCCCGGAGCGCGTGCTGGTCGACGGCGTGCCGGTCTCCGAGGGTGCCGTGGCGGCCTGGACCGGCCGGCTCGAGGCGGCGGCGGTCGACCTGGACGCGTCGTTCTTCGAGATCACCACGGCACTGGCCTTCGCCGACTTCGCGGCCCGCGGCGCGGAGATCGCCGTGGTCGAGGTCGGTCTCGGCGGACGCCTGGACGCGACCAACGTCGTGACGCCGCTGGCCTGCGGCGTGACGCGGATCGCGCTCGAGCACACCGACTACCTGGGCGATTCGCTCGAGGGCATCGCGAGGGAGAAGGCCGGCATCGCCAAGGCGGGCGTGCCCTTCCTGACCACGGAGCAGGACGAGACGCTGGCCGCGGCGATGGCGGCCGAGGCGGCGGCGCGCGATGCGCCGTTCATCCGGGTGGACCCGCGGCGGGCCGCCGGCCTGTGCCTCGGCCTGGCCGGGCCGCACCAGGTGGCGAACGCCTCGCTGGCGATGGCCCTGGCCGAGGCCCTGCCGGAGCCGTGGCGACCCGACGAGGGTGAGCGTCACAGCGGCCTGGCGGATGCGTGGGTACCGGGACGCTTCGACCGCCGCGGCCCCTGGCTGTTCGACGTGGCCCACAACCCCGACGGCGCCCGCGCGCTGGCGCGGGCCCTGCGCGAGGACAACCTGCGCGGCCGCCTCCGCCGGCCCGTGGCCGCCGTGGTGGCGGTGCTGGGTGACAAGGACTGGCGGGCGATGCTGCGTGAACTGGCCGGCGTCGTGGACGGGTTCGTGCTGAGCCGCGCGCCGAGCGCGCCGGCCGCCCGCGCCTGGGACGTGGAGGAGGCCGCCGGCTGGGCCCGGGAGCAGGGCCTGACGGCCGACGTGGAGGCGGAGCTGGGGCGGGCGCTGGCGCTGGCCCGCGCGCGGGCCGGGACGGTGGTCGTGACGGGCTCGTTCCACACGGTCGGTGACGCGATGGCGCTGCTGCCCGGCTTCTCGTCGCCGCGGTAGCGGCATACATTTGATGATGCGATTCGCTGCCTTGCCGGGGTTTCG
Source organism: uncultured Gemmatimonadales bacterium (assembly GCA_964550365.1). Taxonomy (GTDB): domain Bacteria; phylum Gemmatimonadota; class Gemmatimonadetes; order Gemmatimonadales; family JACORV01; genus DASXPG01. The sequence continues at coordinate 1,284 of CAZJZC010000310.1, forward strand.
CGACGCCCTGCCCGACGCCCTCGCGCGGCGGCGCCGCATCTTCGGCGCCTGGCGCGAGGTCGCCGCGCGCTACGGCTTCGAGGAGTACGACGGCCCGCCGCTGGAACCGCTGGACCTCTACACCCGCAAGAGCGGGGACGAGATCGTCGGCCAGCTCTACTCCTTCACCGACAAGGGCGGGCGCGAGGTGGCCCTGCGGCCCGAGATGACCCCGACCTTCGCGCGCCTGGTGGCCGGGTGGGCGGGGCAGGCGAAGAAGCCGATCCGCTGGTACAGCATCCCGCAGCTGTTCCGCTACGAGCGGCAGCAGCGGGGGCGGCTGCGGGAGCACTTCCAGCTCAACGTGGACATCGCGGGCGAGGCCGGTCCGGCGGCCGATGCCGAGGTCGTCGCCGTCGCGATCGACATCATGCGCGCCCTCGGCTTCGGCCCGCGCGACGTGCGGGTGCGGCTGAGCGACCGCCGGGTGCTCGCGGCGGCGCTCACCGAGGGGCTCGGGGTGCTCCCGGCCGAACTGCCCGGCGTGCTCACCGCCTTCGACCGGTACGAGAAGTCGCGGGAGGCGGCCGAGGCCGCCCTGGACGAGGTGTTCGCCGGCGACGCGTCGCGTGCCACGACGGTGCGGCAGTTCGCCGCCGCGCTGGGCGACCCGGCGCCCCTGCTGGCCACGCCGGCGGCCGAGCCCCTGCGTCACTGCCTCGACCACCTCGGGGCCATGGGCCTGCGCGAGTTCGTGGACGTGGACTTCCGCGTGGTGCGCGGACTGGCCTACTACACGGGCATCGTGTTCGAGCTGTTCGACGCCGGCCGGAGCCTGCGGGCGATCTGCGGCGGCGGCCGCTACGACGACCTGCTCGGCTCGCTGGGCGGCCCCGACCTGCCGTGCGTGGGCTTCGGCATGGGTGACGTGGTGCTGGGCGAACTGCTCACCGAGCGTGACGGGGCGCCGGTGGCCGAGCCGGCGGTGGACGTGTTCCTGGTCACCGTCACCGAGGAGGAGCGGCCGCTGGCCCTCAAGCTGGCCCATGCCCTGCGCGAGGGCGGGCTGCGGGTCGAGTACGCCCTGCGGAAGCTGGCCGTGGGCAAGCAGCTGGAACTGGCCGGCGCGCGGCGGGCGCGCTGGGCCGTGGTGATCGGGCCCGACGAGCGGGCCAGCGGGCAGGCCGTGGTGCGCGACCTGTCGCAGGGGACCGAGCGGACCGTCGCCATGGACAGCCTGGCGACCGCCTTCGAATTCCGGGAGAGCACGTGAGCAGCGGGTCGGGCATCACCCCCAGGGCGCAGGACTTCAGCGCCTGGTACAACGAAGCGATCGCGCGGGCCGAGCTGGCGGACCACTCGCCGGTCCGGGGCTGCATGGTGATCCGCCCCAACGGCTACGCCATCTGGGAGCTGATGCAGCGCGCCCTGGACGACATGTTCAAGG
>CAZJZC010000311.1:0-2707 GCA_964550365.1 uncultured Gemmatimonadales bacterium
TGGTGCATGATCCTGCTCGCGGCGCTGGCGAAGCTGCCGGTGCGCGCCGTCGGCGCCTTCGGCGTGCTGATGATCGCGGGGCACAACCTGATCCCGGCCGGCGCCGTCATGGAGGCGCTCGAGGGCGGCCCGTTCACCGGCCTGGCCAGCATCCTGTACCTCGGGTTCTTCACCGGCCCGATCCGCTTCGGCTCCCAGGGCCCCAGCCTGATCGTGCTGTACACCGTCGTGCCGTGGGTGGGCGTCATGGCGGCCGGCTATGCCTTCGGCCGGCTGCTGAGCCTGGAGACGTCCCGGCGCGACCGCCTGCTGCTCCTCATCGGCGTGGGCGCCACGGCGCTGTTCCTGCTGCTGCGCGGATTCGACCTCTACGGCGATCCGCGCCCCTGGCGGGCCATGACCGTGGCCAGCGCGGACGGCCCGCCGCCGATGCCGGCCCTGCTCGCGTTCCTCAACACCAGCAAGTATCCGGCCTCGTTCCAGTTCCTGCTGATGACCCTGGGGCCGGCGATCGCGCTGATGCCCCTGCTCGAGCGGGCCCGCGGCCCGGCCGCACGCTTCGTCGAGGTCTTCGGGCGGGTGCCGTTCTTCTATTACATGCTCCACATCCCGCTCATCCACGCCCTGGCCCTGGTCGTGTCCAGGGTCCGCCTGGGCACGGTCAGCCCCTGGCTGTTCGCCGACCACCCCATGGGCAACCCGCCGCCGCCCGACGGCTACACCTGGGGCCTCGGCCTGCTGTACCTGGTGTTCGCCATCGCCATCGCCCTGCTGTACCCGGTTTGCCGCTGGTTCGCGGACCTGAAATCGCGCCGGACCGACTGGTGGCTGCGCTACCTGTAGCGGAGTTCATCCGGGCGGCCGTCGTGCCGCGCACCGCGTCCCACGCCTCGGGGTCGATCGAGGCCGCCGAGGCGATCCGCCGGGCGCACCCCGAGGTCGCGACCCACAGCATCCATACCGCGGCGATCCTCGGCGACGCGGCCGGGGTCGCCCGGTTCCTCGCGAGCGACCCGGCCGACGCGACGGCCGCCGGCGGCCCGTACCAGTGGGACGCGCTCACCCACCTGTGCTTCTCGAACTACCTCAGGCACGACCGCGACCGCTCCGATGGCTTCGTCCGCGCGGCCCGGGCCCTGCTCGATGCCGGCGCCAGCGCCACGACCGGCTTCTGGGAGGCGGACCACCAGCCCCGTCCCGAATGGGAGAGCGCGCTCTACGGCGCCGCCGGCGTGGCGCATCATGCGGCCCTGACGCGCCTCCTGCTCGAGCGCGGCGCCGACCCGAACGACGGCGAGGTCGTCTATCACGCGCCCGAGACCCGCGACAATACCGCGCTGAAGCTGCTGGTCGAGTCGGGCAGGCTCACGCCGGGCAGCCTGGCGGTGCTGCTGATCCGCAAGCACGACTGGCATGATTACGAGGGCGTGAAGTACCTGCTCGAGCACGGCGCCGACCCCAATCACGTCCGGCCGCAGGGCTGGGTCGCCATCCATCACGCCATCGCCCGCGACAACGACCTCGAGATCATCGAGCTGCTGCTCGATCACGGCGCCGATCCGTCGCTGGCCATGAGCGGCCGCTCGGCGGTCGCCCACGCGGCCCACCGGGGCCGGGGCGACGTGCTGGCGGCCCTGGAACGGCGCGGCCGGCCCGTGTCGCTGGTGGGCGCCGACCGCCTCATCGCGGCCTGCGCCCTCCAGGACGGGACGGCCGCCCGCTCGATCGCCGCCCGGGAGCCGGCGCTGGTCGCGGAGGTCGTGGCGGCGGGCGGTGCCCTGCTGGCCGAGTTCGCGGGCAACGGGAACACCGAGGGCGTCGGCCTCCTGCTGGACCTCGGCGTCCCCGTCGCCGCCGGCTACGGGGGCGACGGCTACTTCGACATCGCGCCCGAGAGCACCGCGCTCCACGTGGCGTCCTGGAAGGCATGCCATGACGTCGTGCGCCTGCTGATCGACCGCGGCGCCCCGGTGAACGCGCGCGACGGGCGGGGCCGCACGGCCCTGTCCCTGGCCGTCAAGGCGTGCGTGGACTCGTACTGGACCGAGTACCGCAGCCCCGCGTCGGTCGCGGCCCTGCTGGAGGCCGGCGCCGATCTGCACGGCGTTGGCTGGCCGTCCGGCTACGACGAGGTGGACGACCTGCTGCGTTCGCACGGCGCCGGCGGCTGATCCGTCGCCCGGCCGGGGCGGCCGGCCGCCGGTTGCGGCTCACCTCACCCTCCGCCACATTCCCGACGAGCACGGCTCGATCCCGGGCCTCCTCCACCGACCGGCCGTTCCGACGTGTCGCGCGGCGCCCGGCGCCGCTAGGTCGGTACCCGTCGCCGGCGCGGAGCGTCCCCTGTACCAGCCCGACGACCTGAAGCGCGACGCGCCCCTCCTGTGGTCCGTGGGCCGGGGCACCGACGTCTGGGAGATGCTCCGCGCCTCGGCCGACGGCGACGCAGCCACCGTCACGCGCCTGCTCGACGCCGAGCCGGCGCTGGTGCGCTGCCACTACGCGTACCGCACCCCGCTCAGCTTCGCGGTGCGCGAGAACCGGCTGGACGTCGCCCGCCTCCTCCTGTCGCGCGATCCGCATCGCACCGGCCTGCGGTTCGGCAACCTGCTGGAGATGGCGCGCGACCGCGGCCACGACGAAATGGAGCGACTGCTCGTCGCCGCCCTGCCCCAGGCCTCCCCGCGCGGAGAGCCCGTGGCCGAGG
>CAZJZC010000312.1:0-2698 GCA_964550365.1 uncultured Gemmatimonadales bacterium
CGGCCTGACGGGCCCGCGCGCCCCCGGCGCGGCGCCCGCCGGCACGCCCGTCGCCACGCCGCCGCCGCCGCCGGCCACCCGCTCGCGGAACCCCGATCCATGAGTCCGCTGACGCGCGCCTGCTTCGGCGTGTCGTGGCGCAACCCGGTCCTGCTCGCGTCCGGCACCGCGGGCTTCGGCCGCGAGGTCGCGGGCGTGATCGACCTCGCCCGGCTCGGCGGCCTGGTCACCAAGGCCGTCAGCGTGGAGCCGCGGGCGGGCAACGCGCCGCCGCGCGTGGCCGAGACGCGCGGGGCCATGCTGAACTCGGTGGGGCTGGCCAACCCCGGCCTCGACGCGGTGCGCCGCGAGCATCTGCCGTGGCTGCGCGCCCACGCCGGCGACCTGCGCATCCTGCTCAACGTGGTAGGCGCCGGCGTGGCGGACTTCGCCGCGGTGGTGAAAGGCCTGCGCGACGAGCCGGTGATCACCGCGTTCGAACTCAATGTCTCGTGCCCCAACGTCGAGCACGGCGGCCTGGAATTCGGCGCCGACGACGCGGTCCTCGCCGACCTGGTGCGCCGCGCGCGCGCCGAGACCGACCGTCCGCTGGTGGTCAAGCTCTCGCCGGTGCTGGCCGATCCGGCCCGGACGGCCGTCGCCGCGGCCCGGGCGGGCGCCGACGGCTTCACCTGCGCCAACACCCTGCCGGCCCTGCTGTTCGACGAGGCGCCGCCGCACCGGCCCCGGCTGGGCAACGGCACCGGCGGTCTCAGCGGCCCGCCGCTCCTGCCGGTGGCCGTCCGGATGACCCGGCTGGTGAGCCGCGCGAGCGGCCTGCCGGTGATCGGCGCCGGCGGCATCCGGAGCGGGCGCGACGCCTGGCAGTACCTCACGGCGGGCGCGAGCCTGGTGGCGGTCGGCACCGCCGCCCTGGCCGACCCGCGCGCGCCGGCGCGGATCGCCGCCGAGCTCGAACTGATCGGCGCCGAGCCGGCGCCGGCCGCCGCGCCGGCCGCCCTGGCGCCCGCCCATGCCTGAACTCGCGGTCGCGCTCGATCTGCCGACGACGGCGCTCGCCCTGCGCCTGGTCGACGCCGTGGGCGAGGCGCCGGTCTGGTACAAGGTCGGGCCGGTGCTGTTCGTGAGCGACGGGCCGGCGCTGGTGCGCGAACTGCACGCCAGGGGCCGCCGCGTGTTCCTCGACCTCAAGTGGCACGACATCCCCAGCACCGTGGCCGGCGCGGTCGCCGCGGCGGCCGCGATGGGCGTCGCGCTGGCCACGGTGCACCTGGCCGGCGGACGGGCCATGCTGGAGGCGGCGTGCGCCGCGCGCGGCGCGGCGGGCCCCAGGCTGGTGGGCGTCGGGATGCTGACCTCGCTCGACGCCGCCGCCTACGGGGCGGTCGTCGGGCGTCCGGTGGCCGACGTGGGCGAGGAACAGGAGCGGCTGGTGCGCCTGGCGCTCGGCACCGGCCTCGACGGCTTCGTGACGGCGGTGGGGGAGGCGGCCCGGCTCAGGCGCGTCGCGGGCCGCGGGGCCCTGCTGGTGACCCCCGGCATCCGACGGGCCGGCGAGGCGGCGGGCGACCAGCAGCGGACGGCGAGCCCGGCCGACGCCCGGCGCGCCGGCGCGGACCTGCTGGTGGTCGGGCGGCCGGTGACCGGCGCCGCGGACCCGCCGGCGGTGGTCCGGGATCTCCTGCGGGAGCTGGCCGCGTGAGCGGGGCCGCCCGCCGCTCCCGGCGTCCGGCCTGGCGGGACCTGCGCGCGGGCGCGGCCGCCCTGGCCGCGGCGCTGCTGCTGGCCGCCCGGCCCGGCCCGCTGGCCGGCCAGTCGATGGACTCCCTGCTGGCCGCCGCCCAGCGGGCCGCCCGCGCCTGGGAGCGCAGCGACTTCGCCGGCGTGGTGGGGCGCGGGGAGGTCTCGCTGCAGCTGCCCGGCGGCACCCGTTCGGCGCCGCTGCGCCCGGTCCAGGCGGTCGAGCTGCTGCGCTCGTACACGGCCCGGGCCGAGGAGGTCTCGGTCGAGGTCATGGTGGCGCGGGAGGTGGATGGCGGGCGGGCCTACGTCGAGATGGAACGGGTCTACGCCGTCCGTGGTTCGCCCGCCCGCCGCTCCCAGCCGGTGTACCTGGGGTTCCGTCGCGACGGGGCCTCCTACCACGTGGCCGAGATCCGCATCCTGCCGTAGGGCCCCACTTGCAGGAAGTGCAACCCCCGGGTAGGTTTAGGGTCTGTCCAAAACCGCCTTTTGAGGGGCTGAGTCTTGAAGGTACGCAGCAGCGTCAAACCGATTTGTGAGCATTGCAAGGTCGTGAAGCGCCGCGGTGTCATTCGCGTGATCTGCAAGCGCTCCCCCAAGCACAAGCAGCGGCAGGGCTAAGGACCTATGGCACGCATTGCTGGCGTGGACCTTCCGCGCGAGAAGCGCGTCGAAGTCGGGCTCACCGCGATCTTCGGCATCGGCCGGACGACGGCGGTCCGGGTGCTGGAGCGCACGGGGATCGCCGGCGCGACGCGCGTCCGCGACCTGTCCGACGCCGAAGTGGCGCGGCTGCGGCAGTTCATCGAGCGCGAACTGCGCGTCGAGGGCGCCCTGCGCACGGAAGTCGCGATGAACATCAAGCGGCTGATGGACATCGGCTGCTACCGGGGCGTCCGGCACCGCCGCGGGCTGCCGGTCCGGGGCCAGCGCACGCGGACCAACGCGCGCACCA
>CAZJZC010000313.1:0-2690 GCA_964550365.1 uncultured Gemmatimonadales bacterium
GGTGATGGGTGATGGGTGAGGTGATGGGTGATGGGTGAGGCGATGGGTGATAGGGTCCGGTCGGTGATGTCGCGGAACGGGGTGGAGCGGAAACATCGAGAGGGGTGACCGGCGAGCAACTGCTCACCCTGCCACCCCTCTCACCCATCACCTCTCACCTCTCCCTACCCGTACCCCTCTCACTCACCCCTACCCCCACCCCTCCGATCAGAACACCAGTCCGAGCCCCGCCCCGACGATGACACCGGGCCGGTCCGTCCCGGAGATGTTGGCGATGCTGACGTCGAGCTTGACCGGACCGAGATGCAGGCCGGTGCCGCCGCTCAGCGTGAAACCGTCGGCGAAATCGGTCGCGAGGCCGGCCCGCAGCGGCAGGATGCCGAGCAGGACGACCTCGGCGCCGGCCGCCACGGCCTGCGAGGGCTGGCGGTCGAGGCCCTCGCTGAGCCGCAGCTGCCCGTCGGCCGCGAGGCGGATGCCGGCCAGCCGCGTGGTGGCGCCGACGCGCACCAGCCGCGAGAAGCTGGCGGTGGCGAGCAGGGTGTCGCGCAGCGCCCGGGCCACCGCGTCGCCGTCGATCGCCGCCCCGGTGAGGCTGAGCTGGCTCTGGGTGTCGCTCACCTGGCCGCCCGGCAGCTGGGTGACGCCGTAGGTGCCGCGTTCGTACTGCAGGCGGTCGGCCTGCCAGTCCATCGATCCCACCGCGTTCACGATGACCGCCGCGACCGTGATACCCGGCAGTTCGAGGACGCCGCCGACATCGACGCCGAACCCGCTGCCGGGTGAGGCGTCGCCGCTGAAGAGGTCGCCGAGGCCCTCGAAGTCGTAGCCGCTCGGGTAGCGGGTGTAGATCGCGTGGCCGGCGGCCTGCGCCGAGAACGCCGGGTTCACCTGGAACTGGCTCGACGTCTCGCGCGCCAGGCCCAGGGCATGACCCCAGACCTTCTTGGCCGTGGCGCCGACGCTCAGCCGTCCCATCGGCGTGGAGAACGGCATGGCATAGCTGGCGGCCAGCGTGGTCGCGGCCCAGCCGCGGCCGTTGGAGCCGGCGGCGGTGAAGAACTGCCCGGCGCCGCTGCGGCTGGCATTGCCGTACAGCATCAGCTCCACGGCGTCGCGGCCGAGGCCGGCGCTCAGCTGGCCGGACGAGCCGAGCGACACGGCGAAGCGGCCGATCTGCAGGGCCAGGGGCGCCACGCCCGCGAACGAGCGCACCTCGAGGGTGGAGTCCACCTTGCCGAGCAGGGTGGCCTTGTCGGCGTCGGTCAGCGCCTCGTCGGCATAACGCCGGAAGTCGCTGAGGCCGTACGCGTTGCTGCCGAACTCCAGCGCGCCGTGCGGCAGGCCGATGGAGAAGCCCGGGCGGCCGCTCGCCGCCAGCAGGGCCGGGTTCCAGGTCGTCGCCTCGTACCCGCGGGCGATCGCGGTGTAGGCGCCGCCCATGCCGAGGGCGCGGGTCGAGGGACCGGGCAGCTGCGCCGTCAGCGCCGCGGGTGCGGCGAGGAGGGCGAGCGAGAGCGCGATGCGTCTCATCGGAAGCCTCCTAGCGCGAGACCGCGATGCGGGCGAGCAGTGCGAACCGCACGCCGATCGAGTCGCTGGCGGTGATGGTCCGGATCCCCGGGCCGGGATAGGTGACGCTGCCCCGCAGCTGGATGAAGATGTCGCCGCCGGCCGCCGCGGCGTTCTTCAGCATGGTGAGCCCGTCGGCCGTGACGGCGACGGTGTCGGTGAAGGTCGGCACCGAGGCCACCAGGGTGATGGGCACGACGACGCGCTGGGCCGAGCCGTTGGTCAGGTCGGCGCTGGTGGCGGCGATGAACAGGGTGTCGGCGCCGTCGAGCGGGATCGAGCTCGAGAGCGTCAGCACGACGTTGGCCGACCGCATCTCCTGGTCCAGGATCGAGCCGGCGGCGTCGTCCAGCGACTGCTGCTGGGGCGGGAAGCTCACCTGGGCCGAGGTGCCCGGCGGCACGGCGGCCGGGAACGGGCCCAGCAGGCCGATGCGCTGGCTCGAGAGCGGGACGTACCAGTCGGCGTCCCAGGTGGGCAGCAGCGGCACGTCCACGCAGCCCATGGTGACGCCCGTCACGAACGCCGCGGCAAGCGCGGCGCGAAGCCGGGGTGTGATCATGCGCACACGTTACACGCCGGGGCCGGCGTGCGCCACGGCAGAGATCACAGGAATGTCGGAGGGAGGCGCACACCGGGCCGCCGGCAGGGCGCGCCCCGGCGGCTGGACGACGCGGCTAGTTGCCGAGCAGCGCCATGGCCCGGCGGATGGGCAGGCCGAGGATCTCGCGGCTCGCCCCGCCGCCGCGTCCGCCGAACAGGACGCCGAGCACCCGGCCGTTGCGGTCGAGGATCGGGCTGCCCGAGGCGCCGGTGCCGCTGAAGGCGTCGAGTTCGATGACCGAGTCGCTCACGGCGGTGATGCTGCCGGTGGTCAGGGTCGCGCTCGGCGTGCCGGTGCCGCCGCCGCCCGGGAAGCCGAGCAGGGCGATGGGCGCGCCGGCCAGGAAGTTCGCCGGCTCGAGCCCGGCGACGGCCGGGAAGGGGCCGGCGCTCTCGAGCTGGAGCACCGCCAGGTCGGCGTCGGGCGCGGTGCGCACCAGGCGCGCCGGCAGCACCTCGGCCGAGCCGCTGAACTGGATGGCGATGTCGCGCGGCGACTCGCCGGCGGCGTTCAC
>CAZJZC010000314.1:0-2688 GCA_964550365.1 uncultured Gemmatimonadales bacterium
AGATCGGTGCCGACGACCCGCCCGTTTTGGTAATCGAGAAAACGGCTGGAATAGTACTACATGAGCCCCGAACAGTCCATGGGCGAACGCGAGATCACGGCGCGCAGCGACGTCTACGCGCTGGGCTGCGTGACCTACGAGATGCTCGCGGGCGAGCCGCCGTTCACCGGCCCCACGGCGCAGGCCATCATCGCGCGGGTGATGACGGAGACGCCGCGGTCGCTCACGCTCCAGCGGCGCACCATCCCGCCGCACGTCGAGGCGGCGGTGGCCATGGCGCTCGAGAAGCTCCCGGCCGACCGGTTCGCGACCGCGGCGCAGTTCGCCGAGGCGCTGGCGCGGCCGGGCGCGGCGACCATGGCCACGCGCTCGGGCGCGGCGGCCGCGGCGGCCCCGTCGCGGCGGGAGCTGCTGCGGCGCGCCCTGCCGTGGGCGGTGGCCGCCGGCGCGACGGCCCTGGCGCTGGCCGGCTGGCTGCGGCGCACGACGGAACCGGCGCAGCCCTCGCGGCTGGCGATCCTGTCGCCGGGACTGGGCGGCTCGGGCGCGCCGAGTCTCAACCGCCAGATCGCGCTCACGCCCGACGGCGGGTCCGTCCTCTATGTCGCCGTGGACGACAAGGGCGAGAACGGCCTGTGGCGGCAGCCGCTGGACGCCGCCGTGCCGAGCCTCATCAGCGGTGCCGGAGGGCTCAGCAATCCGCTGGTGTCGGCCGACGGACGCTGGGTGGCCGGCAGTTTCTCCTCCACGGGCCGCGTCGTACGACTGCCCATCGAGGGCGGGACCCTGGTGCCGCTGCCGGCCGACGTGGCCGGTGCGTACTTCGCCTGGGACGACGTGGGCAACCTGTGGTCCACGATCGGCAGCGGCGAGCGGTCGGTGGTGCGTGTCGGCATCGGCGATTCGCTGGTGCGCACCGGCTCGATCGGCGAGGGGCGGATCACGCAGGTCCTGCCGGGTGGCCGGACGGCGATCTCCATGCAGCGCGGACCCGGCAGCGCCAGCTCGGCGAGCGAGCTGGTGGATCTCAGGACCGGCCGGGTCACGCCGTTGCTGAACACGCCGACGATCGAGGTCCGCTACGCGTCGGGTCACCTGATCTACGTGCAGGCGGACGGCTCGATGATGGCGGTGCCGTTCGACGCGCGCCGCCGCCGCATCACGGGGACGCCGGTCCAGATCGCGACTGGCGTGTCGGTCACGGGGACCGGCATCGCCCAGTTCGCCGTGGCGCCCACCGGCACGGTGGCGTACATCCCCGAGGAGCCGCGTTCCCTGGTGTTCGTGGACCGCTCGGGCGTCGCCCGCGAGGTCACGGCCGACCGCCATGCCTTCCACGCGCCGATGTTCTCGCCCGACGGGCGGCGGCTGGCCATGGACTTCACCTCGGTGGACGGGCGCGACGTCTGGGTGCTCACCCTCGGCGAGGGCACGCTGTCGCGCGCGACGTTCGTGCGCGACGGGCACGACGCCACGTGGACGCCGGACGGCCGCTACCTCACCTTCCTGTCGACGAAGAGCGGCACGCTCGGCATCTACCGGAGCCGCCCCGGCAGCGCCGAGCCGCCGGAATCGCTGCTCGCCTCCCGCGCGATCGGCTGGACCGGCGCCTGGCTGCGCGACGGCAGCGCGCTGGTGACCACCGGCAACGGCCTCAGGACGAACTCCGGTCTCGACGTGGGCATCGTGCGCAACGGCGGCCGCGGACCGGTCGAGCCGCTGGCGGCGAGCCAGTTCACCGAGGGCTATCCGGCGCTGTCGCCCGACGGCCGCTGGCTGGCGTTCGTCTCCGACCAGGGCGGCCAGCCGCAGGTGTACCTGCGCCGGTTCGACGGCGCCGGCGACGTGATGCAGGTGTCGCGGGACGGCGGCAGCGAGCCGGTCTGGAGCCGCGACGGCCGCGAACTGTTCTATCGCGGTCTCAGGGGCGAGCAGGTGGAGCTGATGGCGGCGGACATCCGGACCGCGCCCGCCCTGTCGGTGGGCGAGCGGCGGACGCTGTTCGCCGCCACCGACTACGTGGGCACCACGCCGCATGCCAACTACGACGTGACGCCCGACGGGCGGGGGTTCGTCATGGTGCGGCGCAGCCCGGCCACGCGCATCATGGTCATCCAGAACCTGCCGGCGCTGCTCGATCGGCTGCGCGGTCCGCGCTAGCCTCGATGCCGAGGGGCCGGCGCCGGCCGCCCCGGCGGCGCCCGCGTGGCCGCTCGAAGTAGCGGCACCCTGCATCCGGGTGCATCTTGGTCCCGGGCCTGGGGCCCGGTCCGTCTCTTCCGTCTCGCTCGCAGTGCTTCCGGCGCCGCACCAGCCATCACGACGCGAGGCTCGCCTCGCGTAGCAGGGAGGATGTTCCGGCGATGGCCGAGGCGTTCGAACGACTGACCGCAGCCCTGGCCGACCGCTACCGCATCGAGCGGGAGCTTGGGCAGGGCGGCATGGCCACCGTGTACCTGGCCGAGGACCTGAAGCACCGCCGGCGCGTGGCCATCAAGGTGCTCCTGCCGGACCTGGCCGCCGTCATCGGTCCCGAGCGGTTCCTGCGGGAGATCGAGACCACGGCGAACCTGCGCCACCCGCACATCCTGCCGCTCTACGACTCCGGCGAGGCCGCCGGGTTCCTCTACTACGTCATGCCCTTCGTCGAGGGCGAGTCGCTCCGCGACCAGCTCGACCGGGACAAGC
>CAZJZC010000315.1:0-2686 GCA_964550365.1 uncultured Gemmatimonadales bacterium
CTGGTGGCGCGTCGCGCGGGGCGGGGCGGTGTCGGCGTCGATCCAGACGCTCCACGGCCGCCGCCTGGCGCAAGCCCCGGAGCGGGCCGTCGGGCTGGTGATTATCGACGAGGCGCATCACGCGAGCACGGGCGGGGCGTACCACCGGGTGCTGGACCGCTTCCCCGGTGCCAAGGTGTTCGGGGGCACGGCCACGCCCGACCGGTCCGACGGCAAGCCGATCATCCCCGACCCGTTCGAGGACTGCTGCTACGACGGCCAACTGAAACCCTTCATTGACGGCGGCTGGCTGGCCGGCGTCACCTGCCGGTACGTCCCCGTGCAGCTCGACCTGACGGCGCTGCCGGCGGTGACGGGCGACTTCGCCGACAAGCAGGTCGCCGCCGTGTGGCAAAAGGACAAGCACCTCTTCGGCACGGCGAAGGCGGTCCTGGACTCCATCGGGGAGCGGCCGTGCGTGGCGTTCTGCGCGAGCGTCCCGCAGGCGCGGGACTTCGCCGCGGTGCTGAACAGTTTCCGGGGCGGGGCGGCGGACTACGTCGCCAGCTACCGCCTCGTCGAGGGCGGCGGGCGCACGCCCTTCGCCGACGCCGACCGGCGGGCCCTCTTCTCGGCGTTTAAGCAAGGGCGCTTCCAGGTGCTGTGCAACTACGGTGTTCTGACCGAAGGGACCAACCTGCCCGCCGTTGCCGCCGTTGCCGTGCTGCGGTTCACCAAGAGCCGAAGCCTGTATGCGCAGATGATCGGGCGGGGTTTGCGACTGTTGCCCGGCGTGATCGGGCCCGACCTGTACGAGGCGCCGGACGCGGAGCGGGCTGCCCGCGTGGCGGCGAGCGCCAAACCCGACTGCCTCGTGTTGGATTTTGCCGGCGTCTCGGGACTGCACCAACTGGTCCACGTGCTCGACCTGTTGGCCCCGGCCGACGCCGACCCGAAGCAGATCGCCCTGGCGCGGAAGATCGTCGAGCAGGCGGGCAAGTCGGGACGGGCGGTGGGCGCGGACGACGCGATGGCCGAGGCGAAGGCCCGGCTGGAGCGCCACGGGGAAGAGGTCCAGCGTCTCCGCCGCAAACTGGCGGCCCAGGTCGCGGTGGAGTTCCGCCTGGTGCCGGTGGACCCGTTCGCCGGCCAGGCCGAGCGGCAGGTGACGCCGCAAGCGCGTGAGGACGGGCCGCGGCGCGGGAGCATCGACGACTGGCAGGTTGACAGGATACTGTCACTCGCCCGGCAGCTCGGCCGGCGGTTCCGGGAAGAGGCCGTCCTGGCCTACAGCCGGCGGCAGGGGTTCGCGGTGATGAACGACCTGAAGCGCCAGCGGGACGCGGGCGCGCCGTCGCCGGCGATGGCCCATAAGCTCCGCCGCCTGGGCCTGCCCGTGCCGCCGACCTGGGGCGCGGCGAAGGCCAAACTGGACGAGGTCTCCCCGATGCCGCCGCGGCGGAGGGTGCCGGCATGACCTCTTGCGACGCGCCCGCCGTCACCGCCCTGGTCCCCTGGTACGGGTCGAATCGCACCCTTGCCCCAACAATCGTCAGCGAGCTCGGCCCGCACCGCGCGTACTGGGAGCCGTTCTGTGGGTCGATGGCCGTCCTCTTGGCCAAGCCGCCGGCGGCCAGCGAAACGGCGAACGACCTGCACGGCGACTTGGTGAACCTCGCGCGCGTCCTGAAGGACCCGTGTGAGGGCCCGCGCCTCTACCGTCGCCTGCGGCGGACGCTCTGCTGCCAGGAGTTCGTCGCCGAAGCCCGGCAGCGCCTGCGCACCGACGTGAGTCCGCCCGACCGGGCGTACTGGTTCTTCCTCAACTCCTGGCTGTCGATGAACGGCCTGGCCGGGTCGAAGGCGGGAATGGTCAACAACTGGGGGATCGCCCGGCGGTACACGTCGGGCGGCGGCTCGCCGTCCGTGCGCTGGCGCTCCTCCGTGGACTCCCTGCCCGCCTTCAGTCGCCGCCTGCGGAACGTGCTGATCCTCTCCGACGACGGCCTGGAGCTCTGCGAGAGAATCGCCGACGAGGACGGCACGGTGATCTACGTTGACGCGCCGTACATCGAGAAAGGCGCGGAGTACCTGCACGACTTCGCGCCGGCGGACCACGAGCGGCTATCCCGGGCGTTGGGGCGGTTCCACAAGACGCGCGTCGTCGTCAGCTACTACGAGCACCAGAAGTTGGCGAATCTCTACCCGCCGAAGCGGTGGACCAGGGTGACGTGCCCGACGGCGAAGGGCTTGGTCCGGGCCGCGCGGCGCGGCAAGGGCGGGCGCGTCCTGGCGCCGGAAGTCCTGCTCATCAACGGCCCCTCCTACTCGCAGTCGCGCGACCTGTTCGGGACAGGGGGTGTGGCGTCATGACCGCGCGCGAACAACTGGCCCGCTTTGCCGCCTGCCTGTGGGAGCCGGGCGACGTCATCGAACTACGTCTCCTGCCGTCCCTGGCGGGGGAAATCCCGTTCTCGGCCTGGGTGGTCGCCGGGAATCTCTACGGCCGTGACTTGTACCTGGCAAATGCCAACGGCCTCGGCTTCGACTGCTACGCCGGCGTCAACCCGCGGCGCACGCGCGGCGGGCGTAAGGCGGGCGACGTGGCCCTGGCGCGGGTACTGGTGGCCGACTTCGACCGCGCGTCGCCGTCCGAAGCCGCGCGGCGACTGGACGCCGCCGGCCTGCCTTTGGCCACGCTGGCCCT
>CAZJZC010000316.1:0-2649 GCA_964550365.1 uncultured Gemmatimonadales bacterium
GCTTCGGGGCCGAGACGACGACGGACGACGCCGCCGGTGAGCCGACGGTGACCGGCCCGGTCCCGCCCGGCGGCGAGGACCGCGAGGCCTTCCGTCGCCGGGTGCAGGATGCCCTGGCGACCCTCGCCGCGCGCACCACCCAGACGCCGCCCCCGGTCTCGGCCAAGAAGCTCCAGGGCGAGCGGGCCTACCGCATGGTGCGCCGGGGCGAACAGCCGGCGCTGAAGTCGGTGCCGGTCACCATCCATGCCCTCGAGGGTACCTGGGCCGCGGGCGATGCCGGCGGCACCGACCTGCACATCACGCTCGCGTGCTCCAGCGGGACCTACGTGCGCGCGCTGGCCCGCGACCTCGGCCGCGAGGTCGGCTGCCCGGCGCATCTGGCCGAGCTGAGGCGTACCGGGATCGGCCCCTGGGAGGTGACCGAGGCGCTGGCACCCGACGCGGCGCTGGCCGACCGGATCCCGGCCCTCTGGCGTCCCATGCGCGAGGCGCTGGCGCACCTGCCGGCGCTCGCGCTGGCCGAGGCGGAGGCGCGGCGGTTCGCCCACGGCCAGAAACTCCCGGTCGCGGCCGATGCCGGCCCGGTCGCGGTGTTCGGCGCGGGCGACCTGGTCGGCGTGGGCGAGGTGCGCGAGGGCGTCCTGCACCCCGACGTGGTGCTGACGCCGTGAGGACCGTCGTCACCGTCGGCACCTTCGACGGCGTGCACCGCGGCCACTGGGCCGTGCTCGAGGAGATCGCCCGTCGGGCGCGGGCCTCGGCCCGCGCCAGCGTGCTGGTCACCTTCGAGCCGCATCCGCTCGAGGTCGTCAATCCGCAGGCGGCGCCGCCCCTGCTCAGCCTGGCGGACGAGAAGCGCATGATCCTGGCGGCCTCGTCGCTCGACCGGCTGGTCTTCCTGCCCTTCACCAAGGAACTGCAGGCCTTCCCGCCCGAACGGTTCGTGCGCGAGATCCTCGCGGCCCGCTTCGGCATGGGCGAACTGGTGGTGGGCCACGACCACGGCTTCGGTCGCGGCCGGGCCGGCGACCTCGAGCTGCTGCGGCGGCTCGGCGAGGAGGACGGGTTCACGGTCGACGTGGTGCCGCCGGTCCAGCTGGCCGACGGGCAGCCGATCAGTTCCACGCTGATACGGCGGGCCGTGGCCGGCGGCGACCTGGCGACGGCCGAGCGGGCGCTGGGCCGGCCCTACGCGGCCAGCGGCGTGGTGGAGCGCGGGGCGGGGCGGGGGCGGGGCATCGGCATCCCCACGGCGAACGTGGCGCTGCCCAGCCCCCGCAAACTCCTGCCGCCCGACGGTGTATACGCCGCGACGGTGGCATGGCGGGGCGGCCAGCGGGGCGCGATGCTCAACCTCGGGGCCCGGCCGACGTTCGGCGTGGCCGCGCGGGCCCTCGAGGCCCACCTGTTCGACTTCAGCGGCGAGCTGGTCGGCGAGCACATGACGGTGGCCTTCATCCGCCGCCTGCGCGACACCCGGACCTTCGCGTCGGGGGCCGATCTGCGCCGCCAGCTGGACCAGGACCGGACGGCGGCCGAGGCCGCGTTGTCGGCGTGGGGCGGAACGGTTACTTTATAGGGCTGTCAACTCTAACCAAGACAACATGTTCGATAACGTCAAGACACGCCTCGCCCTCATCGGACTCCTCGTCGCCCTCAGCATCTGGGCGCTGTGGCCGCGTCAGATCACGACGCGCGTGGAGGGCCCGGACGGCGCCATGCATGACTCGGTCGTGCGCGAGATCAACCTGCACCGCGGCCTGGACCTGCGCGGCGGCATCCACCTCGCGCTCGAGCTGGACGAGAGCCGCGGGGCGGTGGCCAACAAGGCCGACGCCATCGACCGGGCGCTCAAGGTGATCCGGACCCGCACCGACGAGTTCGGCGTGGCCGAGCCGCTGGTGCAGGCCGAAGGTTCCGACCGCATCGTGGTCGAGCTGGCCGGCATCACCGATCCGGCGCGCGCCAAGGCGATCGTCCAGCGCTCGGCGTTCCTCGAGTTCCAGATGACGGACAAGGACGGCCTGTTCCAGCGCGCCCTGCCGCAGATCGACCGCGCGCTGACCCAGGCCGGCGTGAGCGAGGCCTCGGTCGGGCGCGCGGTGGCCGACAGCGCGCGACGCAGCCGGGCCGGGGCCGACACCGCGGCGGCGCGGCCGGCCACGGGCGTCCAGGACCTGCTGGGCGGCGTGCGGGCGCCGGGCGACACGGCGAAGGCGCCGGCGACGGCGCGCCCGGATTCGGCGGCGGCGGACACCTCGCTGATCGGCGCCACCAGCGCCGGCCCGCTGACGCCCCTGCTGTTCCAGGGGGCCCTGCCGGGCGAGTTCCTGGTGGCCGAGGAGAAGGTGCCGGTGGTGGACGCCATGCTGCGGCACCCGGTGGCCTCGCGGCTGGTGCCCCGCGGCATCGTGTGGCGCTGGGGTGTCCAGCCGGTCTCGCGCGGCGCGCGGGCCTTCCGGCCGCTGTACGCGCTCATCGAGCGCCCCATCATGACCGGCGAGGGGCTGGTCGACGCCCAGGCGCGGCTCGACCCGCTCTACAACCAGGCGGTGGTGGACTTCCAGCTCTCGCGCCGCGCCGGCCGGGTGTTCGAGCGCGAGACCGGCCGCCACGTGGGCGACAACATGGCCATCGTGCTCGACG
>CAZJZC010000317.1:0-2636 GCA_964550365.1 uncultured Gemmatimonadales bacterium
GCTGGCGCCGGTCGGCCGCGCGGCCGGCCGCGGCGGCTGGCGCGTGCCGGCGGCGCTGACGGCGGCAGCGCTGGGGCTGGGGCTGCTCGGCGGTTATCTCCTCCGGCCGGCGGCGGCGCCGGGACCGCTCGGGCGGTTCGCCATCCAGATCGAGCCGATCACCACACTCGGCTCGGGCTTCTCCCAGCAGGTGGCCCTCTCGCCCGACGGCTCGCTGCTCGCCTTCGTAGGCCGCGGGCCGAGGGGCGCGCAGATCTTCCTGCGCGCCATGGCCGATTCGATCCCGCGCCCGGTTGCGGGCACCGAGGGCGGCTTCGGGCCGTTCTTCTCGCCCGACGGCCAGCAGATCGCCTTCTGGACGCCGCAGCGGCTCCAGCGGGTGCCGGTCGGCGGCGGCGCGCCGACGCAGATCGCCGACAGCGCCGGACCGTTCGCGGCGTGGACCGACCGTGGCGCCGTGGTCTACCTGGATCCGTCCGGCCGCGCGTTGTTCGCGGCCGAGGGCGGCCGGCGGCGCCTGGTGGCCCGGGCGGACTCCGGCGGGTTCGTGGCCATCAGCGCGCTCCCCGGCGGCAAGGCGGTGCTGGTCTCGCTGCTCGCCGCGGGCCGCAGCCGCACCAAGATCGTGGCCGTCTCGCTGGGCGACGGAACCATGCAGGACGTGGGTCTGCCCGACGTGGTGATGGCGCGCTACGTGCCCAGCGGGCACGTGGTGTTCCAGCGCCGGGTGGGCGGCCCGCTCATGGCGGCGCCGTTCAGCGTGCGCCGCCTCGAGGTGACGGGCGAAGGGGTCCCGGTGGCGCCGGCGGCGCGCATCACCTTCCGCGTGGTGGCGCAGTGGGACGCGGCGGCCGGCAGTATCGTCTACGTGCCGCCGGCGCCGCTCCAGCTGGTGCTGGCGGACCGCTCGGGCCGCACCACCATGCTCCAGGAGGAGACGCGGGCCTATCACCACCCGCGCTTCTCGCCCGACGGGCTGCGGGTGGCGCTGGACATCACCGATCCCGATGCGCGCGACCTGTGGATCGCCGACGTCCGCGACCGGCGCATCACGCGGCTGACGGTGGGGGAGACGGCCAACGACCCGTTCTGGAGCCCGGACGGGCGGCGGCTGGCCTACACGGCGTTGCGGGGCGCCCAGCGCGGCGTGTTCCTGCGGAACGCCGACGGCAGCGGCGCGCCGGATTCGGTGTTCGCCGACCAGAACGACCACTCCTCGGGCGCCTGGGCGCCGGACGGGCGGAGCCTGGTGGTGTCCACCGGCAGCGCGGATGGATTGTGGCTGGTGACGCTCGATGGCTCGCGGAGCGGCACGAAGATCCCCGGGTCCCGGGCGGTCGAGGCATACCCGGCCCTCTCGCGCGACGGCCGGTGGCTGGCGTACGTGTCCGACGAGAGCGGCCGCCAGGAGGTGTACGTGCGGCCGTTCCCCGGTCCCGGCGGGCGCGTCCAGGTGTCGGTGGACGGCGGCAGCGAGCCGGTGTTCACGCGCGACGGCCGCGAACTCATCTACCGCGAGGATGCCGGCTCCAGCAGCCGGCTGATCGCCGCGGCCATCCGCGCCTCGGCGACGTTCGAGGTCGCCTCGCGCACGCCGCTGTTCGACATGAGCAACTACGCCGGCTCCGAGGACCACGCGAACTTCGACGCGTCGCCCGACGGCCGGATGTTCGCGATGATCCGCAGCACGCAGGCCACGCAGATCCAGCTGATCCAGAACTGGGTGGCGGAACTGCCCAGGCACTGAGGGCGTCCCGCCGGCGACCGACGCACCGCGACTCGCGCCCGCCCGGCCCCGTTCGACGCCATCCGCACCTCGCTCCGAACCCGGCGCGTCCGGACCGGCCCCGGCGAGTGGCGGCCGGCAGTCCCATTTGCCATCTTGGCTCCTTCCATTTGTCAGTCCGTTCGTGCGAGTCAGTCCGTCCGTAGCCGGCCAGACGTGAGCGCCATCCGAAGCGAGGGCCGTTGCCGATGAACGCACCGTCGTCCGCTCCCGCCCCTTCCAGCTCGCGGCACCTGGCCGACGAGGTCGGCCGCCGGGCCGCGCGGGAGTCCATGCACCTGCTGGCGCCCGAGGCCGATGCCGAGGTGGCCAGCACCCTCCAGGGCGTCCGCGTGCCGGTCGCCATGGACGTGCTGGCGGCCTTCGACGAGACGCGCCGCCAGCGCATCTACGCTCAGCTCCCCCCGGCGCTCGCCAGGCAGTGGGCCATCAACCTCACGTTCGACGAGGACGCCGTGGGCCGGCTCATGGAGCCGCCGCGCGCGGTGTTCCCGCCGGAACGGACGGTCGCCGAGGCCACGGAGGAACTGCGCGAGCTGGTGAAGCAGTCGTTCATCACCTACAGCTTCGTCACGGACCCCGAGGGCCGGCTGGTGGGCGTCATCACCTTCCGCGACCTGCTGATGTCGGACCGCACCCAGACCCTCGGCGACATCATGCTGAAGGACCCGTTCACGCTGCTGCCGGCCATGCCGCTGGAGGACGCGTGGAAGGCGGTGCTCAACCGCCACTTCCCGGTCTACCCGGTGTGCGACGAACAGCGGAAGCTGGTGGGGCTGGTGCGGGGCGCCGCGCTGTTCGAGGAGCAGGCCGTCGAGATCAGCGCGCAGGCCGGTACCATGGTCGGCGT
>CAZJZC010000318.1:0-2621 GCA_964550365.1 uncultured Gemmatimonadales bacterium
CGGTTGTTGCCGTTGAGGTCGGCGGTGTGGCCGGCCCAGCCGATGGCGCGGTCGAAGTTCTGGACCACGTCGGCGCCGGTGAACAGGCGACCGCCGTCGAGCGGGAGCCCGGGGGGCATCAGCGTCCCGATGGGGAGCGTGAAGGCCGGGATGGTCGGGCCGAACGGCGGCGTGTAGGCCGCCAGCGAGGCGACCGGCGCGGCGTGGATGTACGCCACGACGATCACGGCCGACTCGCCCGGGTTCAGGGTGAAGGGCCCGGACGACTGGAAGAAGCGGGTGTCCGAGTTGGCCTGGTTGATGTAGCAGAACCGGCGCACCTGCGGGTTGGGGACCGAGCAGTTGCCGTCGGTGCCCGCGATGGGCTGGCCCGACAGCCGGCGCCACAGCTGCTGCACGCCGCGCGAGTCGGGGAAGTTGGTGCCGCCGTTCACCGTGTTGGAGAAGAAGGCGATACCGATGTTCTGCGGGCTCTTGAGGTACTTCACGCCCTCGAAGCCCGGGGCGTTCGCGAACGGCGCGCCGTTGATGTCGGGCGGGTACACGAACGACGCTTCGGCCACGAAGTTGGTGCGGTACGCGGCGCCGACCGAGAACACGAAGTTCGCGGACGACACGTTCTGCGTGGCGTCGGCGGTGACGTCCGGGTCCTGGGCGAAGGCGGCGAACAGGTTGGTGAACGGGTAGCCGCCGTCGGGGATCTGCACGCCGAAGGCCGCCTCGGACCGCTGCTGGAACTCGGCCGCGATGGCGACGATGTCGTTGATGTCCGAGGCCGAGTAGCCGTAGGCGGACAGCCCGGCGTAGTCGGCCGCGTTCAGCGACGTGATGTTGATGAACCGGAACAGGAAGTAGACGATATCCTGGTTGCCGGCCGGGAAGTTCCACATCAGCCCGCGCTGCTCGACCAGCAGGCCCATGGGGTGCTGGCGGCCGTTGGTCAGGTTGATGTTGCCGTCCCAGAACCGCACCCAGGTGTCCTGCTCGGAGATGGTCTTGCGCGCCGAGGCCGCGAAGCCGTAGGGCGGGCCGACCAGCGCCGGGTGGAACAGCGAGGTGTCGTTCACGAACGCGGCCGAGGGCCAGTTCGCGATGTCGTCGCTGTTGAGCGAGTTGAACACGTTGGTGCGGCCTTCGCCGTGGGCCTGGTCGCCGCGCGGATCGAAGAAGAAGGCGCCCACCGTGTCGCCCGGCCACGGGAAGTTGGGCGCGTCCGTGCCGCCGACGATGCCGGCGATCTGGAGGCCCGAGTTGAAGATGTACTGGTTGCCGGAGAACTTCGGCCAGAAGCCGCCGGCGAGGCTGGGCGAGTTGGTGCCGTCCACGCACGTCTCGCCGATGTTGTTGACGTTACACTGGACGCGGTTGGCCGTCATGTTCACGTTGACGGCGCCGGCGAACAGGTTGAACCCGCGCGCCGCGGCCGGCCGCGCGGTCCGCCGAACCGGTCGGGCCGCGTCGACGGGGCTGCTCGCCACCGCGACGACCGCGCCGGCGATCAGTGCCGGCCTGGCCCAGCGCTTCAGAACGTTCAGATCCATGCGAACTCCTTGACCGTGTGGAAGCCGCCGGCGCCCTCGAGAGGGCGCCGGCGTCCGTGACGCGTTAGAAGTTGAACTGGAAGCCGATCCGGAAGTTCATGCCCGCGCCGTACAGCGTCGGCGGTGCGTTGAACAGGTCGAACGCGGCCCGGTACGAGGTGTCCTGCTCCGCCTCGCTGAAGAACTGGTCGCCGTCGCCGTACCGCGCTTCGGCGCGCCGCAGCATGATGCAGTTCGGCACCCCCGCGGCGGACGACGGGAGGTAGAGCGAGCAGTCGCTCAGGTCCACGCCGGTCTCGGTGATCTGCGCCCCGTTCACGACGACGGTGCGGGTCCGGACCAGGCTGCCGGCCTCGCCGGCCAGGCCGACCTTCACCGAGCTGATGGTGTTGGCCGCGTACAGGTCGTTCACCACGTCGCCGGTCTCGGCGTAGACGTTCACCAGGTTGGTGAAGTTGAACAGGTTGCGGAAGTCGGCGTACACCGTCATCTCGCGGCTGCCGCCGAGGCGGAAGCCCTTGGTGAGCCGCAGGTCCACGTTCTTGATCCACGGCATGGTCGACGCGTTGAGCGGCTCGGCCGGCTCGGCCGCGAGGCCGAAGTTGTTGCCGGGGCCCTGGACGCCGGTGCCGGTGTTCACCATGCGGGTGTAGGCCAGGCCGCTGGCGAACCGGAAGGTCATGAAGGCGCCCACGTTCTGGAAGATCGCGCCCGCCGTGGTGCCCGCCCGCCACTGCGACGGGAAGTTCAGCGCCAGCGAACCGGCGATGGTGTGGGTCCGGTTGTCGCGCGTCGGCAGGGCGGCCTGCGGCGGCGGGTTCCGGTCACCGGTCACGTTGCTGTTCACGCGCGACAGCGTGTTGATGTACTCCGTCGGGTCGGACCCGGTGCTCTTGGCGCTCTGGTACGTATACGACATGGAGCCCTGGAACAGCGAGCCGATGCGGCGGTCGAGCTTGAAGTCCACGCCGCGCACGTTCCCGAAGTCGGCGTTGGTCATCAGGTTGACGTTCTGCGTCTCCTGCCGGAACGGATCGAAGGTCGGGATGATCCGCGCCGTCACGTCCGACACCTTGTCCT
>CAZJZC010000319.1:0-2607 GCA_964550365.1 uncultured Gemmatimonadales bacterium
GCGCCGCCGTGAGCGGCTCGGTCGGCACCCGGAACGGCAGCTTCGCCAGCAGCAGGGCCCGCAGGGCGTGGCCGGGCACGTCGACGCCCTCCCAGAACGAGTCGGTGCCCAGCAGGATGGCCGAGCCCGCCTCGCGGAAGCGGCGCAGCAGCAGGTCGCGCGGGCCCTCGCCCTGGACCATCAGCGGCCAGCGGCCGGCCACGTCGCGCCGGTCACGCAGCAGGCCGGCCACGCGCCGCAGGGCGCGGTGGCTGGTGAACAGCACGAACAGGCCGCCGTCGGCGCAGGCGGCCAGCTCCGCGGCGACCATCGCGGTGCAGGCGTCGTGCGCCTCGGCGCCGGCACCCGGATCGGGCGTGTCGTCGGGGATGGCGAGCAGGCACTGCTCGCGGAAATTGAACGGCGACGGCAGGATCTCGCGCGCGCCCGGCCGCACCGGCGCGAGATCGAGGCCCAGCCGCCCCTCGAGGAAGTCGAACCGGCCGCCGGCCGCCAGCGTGGCGCTGGTGACCACGACCGTCTCCACCCGGCTGAAGAGGATCTCCTGCAGCAGCGGCGCCAGTTCCAGCGGCGCGGTGGCCATGGCCAGGTGCCGGGCCCCGCGCCGCTCGATCCACCGCACGGCGGGCGGCGAGCCCGGCGCGGGGCGCAGGGCCGCCTGGGCCGCGTCACGCGCGCCGTCCACCCGCGACGCGATGCCGCGCAGTTCGGCGCTGAGCGCGCTCAGCCGCTCGCTCGGCGGCTCGTCGCCGTCCTCGAACACGGCGACCAGGGCCGCGAGTTCCTCGCGCAGGGCGCCGAGCGCGTAGTGGAAGTGCTCCAGGGCGTCGTCGAGCCCCTGCTGCCAGATGGGGTCGGCGGCGAACGCGTCGGCCAGGCGCTGGACGTTGTCGGGACGGCCGCCCATCCACGCCTCGAGCAGGGCGAACAGGCCGTCGGCCGCCCGGCGCGCCGCCTCGAGCGACGGCGCCAGCCGCGTCGCCACGCGCTGGAGCAGGGCCGGCCCCGCCGAGTCGTCGAACTCGGCCATGATCGTCTGGCGCAGGGACGGCAGGACCCCGCGGTTGTTGCGCTCGATGCGGGAGAACAGCCGCTCGAGCCCGCGGCTCGTGGCGCGCTTGCCGAGGTGCTCGGCCGCCGTGTCCTCCAGGTGGTGCCCCTCGTCGAGCACCAGGCGCCGATAGGGCGGCAGGACGGCGGCCTCCTCCCAGTTGCCCTGCACCCGCCGCACCGCGAGGTCGCTCGCCAGCAGGTGATGGTTCACCACCACGATGTCGGCATCGGCCGCGCGGCGCCGGGCCTCGAACACGAAGCACGCGTCGAAGTGCTTGCAGCGCAGGCGGGTGCACAGGTCCGGTTCGGCGGCCACCTCGTCCCACACGTCGTCGCTCGGCGCGAAGGACAGGTCGGACCGGGAGCCGTCGCGGGTGGCGCGCGCCCAGCGGGCGATGGAGTCCAGTTCGTCCTGGCGCTCGGGCTCGAGCAGGGTGCCCAGGTGCCCGCGCGCGTGGTGCAGCCGCGCCAGGCAGACGTAGTTGCGCCAGCCCTTGAGCAGGGCGAAGCGCACCGGCCGGTCGGCGGTGCCGAGCGCCTTCGCCAGCAGGGGCAGGTCCTTGCCCACCAGCTGTTCCTGGAGGTTGATGGTGTTGGTCGAGACGACGGTGCGTTCGTCGTTCTCGATGGCCCACAGCAGGCTGGGCACCAGGTAGGCGAACGACTTCCCCACCCCGGTGCCGGCCTCCAGCAGGGCCACGCCGCCGTCGTTGAAGGTGTCGGCGACGTGCGCCGCCATGTCGCGCTGGCTCGGCCGGTCCTCGAGCAGGCGCAGGGCGCGCGCGACGCTGCCGCCGGCGCCGAGCAGGTTGGCCGCCGCGACCGGGTCGATGCGGCCCTGGCGGCGCGGCTTCGGCACCTCGACCACCACGTACAGCTCGGCGGCCTCGTTGTCCACGATGCCGAAGCCCACGCCGGCGTCGTGGAACCGCGCGGCCACGTCGAGGTCGGCGTTCGAGGGCGCCAGCACGCCCGAGGGATGGTTGTGCAGCAGCATCTGGCCGCGGGCCGCGACCCCCGGCAGGGCCAGCACCGCGTCCACCGTGCCGCGGGCGACCGGGGCGGCGGCGGTGACGACGCCGCCCTGGTCCACGTCGGCCACGAAGGACACCTCGCGCCCTCCGGCGTCGGCGATCGCGGCGCGGATCGCGGCGCGGGCGGCGGCGGCGAGCCGCGCGCTCACGTCTTCAGTTCGCGCTTCTTGGCCGCCGGGAACAGCACGTTGTTGAGGATCAGCCGATACCCGGGGGAGGTCGGATGGAGGGAGAGGTCGGTCGGCGTGTCGCCGATCTGGTGCTGGGGGTCCTCCGGGTCGTGCCCGCCGAAGTAGGTCCAGGTCCCGCGGCCGAGCTCGCCGTGGATGTACTTCACCCACGGGGCCCCGGGCTCCTCGCCGAGCAGCCGGTCGGCCGGCTTGAGCCGGGCGCGGGTGAAGCTGGTGGTCAGGCCGTAGAAGTCGGGGATGATCTGCCGGTGGCACTGCACCAGCATGGTCGGCACCGGGTCGATCTTGGCGCTGAAGTTGAACAGCTCGAAGGCGCCGAGCGGCTGGCG
>CAZJZC010000320.1:0-2605 GCA_964550365.1 uncultured Gemmatimonadales bacterium
TGGGAAGGCGGCACCGATCACGCCGGCCTGCGCACGCTCGTCGAATCGGTGCGGGCGGTGATGCGCCGCAGTGTCCGCGAGCTCACGGCGGTCAGTTCGCCGGTCCTGCGCGGCCGCCGGAGCCTCGCCGTGGCGGCCGCCGTGCCGCTGGTCGCGGCCGGCGCGCTCAGCGTGGTGCCCATGCCGTGGCTCGACATCCGGCTCGACGCCACGGTGACGGAGTTCACCATGCGCACCGACCGGACGGCCAACCTGCTCGACACGCCGCTCGGCGTGGCCTGGCTGGGCGCCGACGGCATCAGCGGCGCGGACCTGCCCACGCGCACCGGCAGTGAGGCCGTCGAGACCGACCGGGTCCATGCCGGGCCCGCGGTCGCGACCGACACCACCGCCCGCCTGGCGCTCAGCGCCATCGTCGCCCGCGACACGTTCCCGGTGCAGTTGTCGGTGAGCGAGGACGGCTTCGGCATCGCGGTCCACCGGCCCGAACAGATCCGGGCCGTGCTCGACGGTCCGGTGGCGTTGCGCGGCCCGTTCGGCGTCCGCACGGACACGCTCCGGGCCGGACTCCTGTCGCTCGCGTTCGGCGGCGGCCCGGTCAGCCTCGCTTTCGCCCCGCGCGCCGCGGGCGACTCGGCCGCGCTCGCGCGCGACATCCCGGTGCGCGGCCTCAAGCTGAGCCGCGTCATCGAGAACCGCAGTGACGAGGGCGCGTCCGAGGTCAAGGAACCGTCCACGCTGGTGCGCGGCACCATCCGCCTCACCGCGCTGGACCGGGACGGGCCGGCGCTCGCCGAGGGCGATGACCTCGCGCTCACCCGGCCGGTGGGGAAGCTGTTGCGGCTGGCGCTGGTCCCGGGGGCCATCGCCGTCAGCTTCGAGGGCCGGGCGAGGGACGTGACCTTCGGCGCCGGTCCCACGCGCCGCAGTCTGCGGCCGAGCCTGGCGGGCTGGCTGTACGGGGCCCACCCGGTCCTGCTCGGCGGCGGCGTGCTGGCCTATGCCGGCCTGCTCGTGGGGATGTGGCGCCGGAGGCGGCGGTGAGACCGCTGGCGCTGGTCGGCCTCGTCACGGTCGCCCTTGCCGGCCCGGCCGGGGCGCAGACACTGGTGCCGCCCGAGGCGCGGGCCTTGGTCGTCAAGCTTTCGACCACCTTCGCCGACAGCAGTGAGGACTTCGGGGCCGGCATCATCGTCGGCCGCTCGGGCGACACGCTGTACATCGCCACCGCACGGCACGTGGTCATGCGCGGCGAGGGGTTCGCCGCCGATATCCAGGTCCTCTTCGGCGATTCGACCCGGGCCGTGGCGCGCGGGCACCGGGCGGCACGGGGTTCGTTCGACCTGGCCCTCGTGGTGGTCACGGGCGCCGACGGCGCGGTCCCGGCGGCGCCGCCGCTCGACCGCCTGGGCGACCAGCGCGCGCTCCGCTTCGGCGAGGGCGTGCGCGCCATCGGCTGCCGGGCGGGCGTGTGCTGGCTCATGCCGGGCGCGGCCGACCCGGTGGTCGGGATCGACGGCCGGGGCATCAGCATCCAGACCTCGTTCGTGGGGCCGGGCAGTTCCGGTGGCGCGCTGTTCAACGCCTGGTGGGAGGTCGTGGGGCTGGTGGTGGAGGACCAGCCGCCGGTGGCCCTGGCGCTCGGCATCGACCAGGTGCTCGCGGCCCTGCGCGGGTGGGAGGTACCCGTCGGGCTGGTGCGCCGGAGCCGGCCGCGCGCCGGGTATCGGCAGAGCGTGGGCGGCGCCCTGTTCACCAGCACGCCGGCGCCCTTCACGCGCGCGCCGGCCGGCCGGCTGACCTATCAGCGACGGACGGCAACGGCCTTCGGCTGGCACGTCGGGCTCCTGCGGCTGGCGCCGAGGGACGTGGCGGCCAACGCCGTCGTGGGCGGCATCGCGCTCGCGTGGCGGCGCGACGCGGTCACCGTCCGGCCGTTCGTCGAGCTCGGCACCGGGAACGTGGAGGGCCGGCACGACCAGGGCGGCTATGACGTGATCGCCGGTGCCGACACCGTGTACGTGCCGGTGTGGCGGAGGGTCCAGGGCAACAGCTTCGGCGTCGGGTTCGGGGTGGCGGTCGAGGCCGTCGTGCGGCCGCCGCTGGTGGCCGAGCTGGTGCTGGGCCGGTGGAGCTTCGGCACGCCGGAGCCCCTGCCCCGGCTGTCCCGGACCACGGTGGGCCTGGGCCTGCGGGTGGGGCGCTGATGCCGTCCCGGGGCGGGCGGGCCGGCCTGATCGTGGCGGCGGGAGTCCTGGCTGTCTCGGCGGCGGCCTGCGTCGATGAGTTCGCCACCGACCCGCCGCGGGCGGTCACGTTCGCGCGGGCCGCCGGCTGGCGGGACACCCTGTCGGTCACGGACACCGTGACGCTCAACGTCCAGGTAACGGACAGCTCACGGGGCGAGTCCATCGTGGGGCTGACGCTGAGCTGGGTCTCGAGCGACCCCACGGTGCTGGAGCTGGCGCCGCCGGGGTCCGGGACGGCGTCCGGCCAGGGCGTGCGGGCCATCGCGCGGCGGCGGGGCCGGGTCCAGGTCCGGGCGACGGTGGAGCGGCCGGGGTTCGAGACCCTGACCTTCGCGGACAGCATCGTGGTGCTGGAA
>CAZJZC010000321.1:0-2603 GCA_964550365.1 uncultured Gemmatimonadales bacterium
GACCGCGCGGGGCGGCGCCGCGGGCCGCGGCGGCCGGCCGGGCGGCGAGGCCGCGGCCGACGTCGCCGGCACCTGGGACCTGACCATCAACTCGCCCCAGGGCGCCCAGCAGGTATCGATGACGCTGAGCCAGTCGGGCGGGAGCCTGACCGGCACGATGACGTCGCCGATGGGCACCAGCGACATCAGCGGCGCGTCCATCGACGGGCGCCAGGTAAGCTGGTCCATGTCGATGTCCATGGGCGGCCAGGCCATGACGCTCAACTACAGCGCCGAGGTCACCGGCGGCCGCATGAGCGGCACCGTGTCGCTCGGCCAGTTCGGTTCGTTCCCGTTCACGGGGGAGAAGAGGCCATGAGGTTTCAGCCACAGGCGTACCGCCCGGCCGCGGCGCTGGTCGCGCGCGTCGCGCTCGGCGCCGCGATCCTGGTCGCACCGGCGCCGGCGCAGGTGTCGCCGGCGGCGACCCAGGTCGCGCCCCTGACCATGCCCGTGCCGCCGGCCGGCCGACTGGTCGCGATCACCAACGCGACCATCATGACGGCCAGCAGTGGTACCATCCAGCGCGGCACCATCCTCATCCGCGACGGGCGCATCGCGGCGGTCGGCCAGAACGTCACCGTGCCGGCCGGCGCGCAGGTGATCGACGGGACCAACCGCTACGTCATTCCCGGCATCGTGGACGCGCACTCGCACACGGCCGCCGAGGCGATCAATGAAGGGACCCAGTCGGTCACGGCCGAGGTGCGGATGGAGGACGTGCTGCGCCAGGACGGGCTGTCGATCTACCGCCAGCTGGCGGGCGGGGTGACGACGGCGCTGGTGCTCCACGGCTCGGCCAACACCATCGGCGGGCAGAGCATGACGATCAAGCTGCGCTACGGGCTCCCGGCCGACTCGCTGCTGTTCGCGGGCGCGCCGCCCGGGATCAAGTTCGCGCTGGGCGAGAACGTCCGGCAGACCAACCGGACCATCCAGCAGGGCCAGGAGCGCCGGTTCCCGTTCACCCGCATGGGCGTCGAGGAGACGCTGCGCGATGCCTTCACCCGCGCCCGGGCCTACCAGGCCGAGTGGCGGACCTATCGGGCGGACAGCACGGCGTGGGCGCGCAACCGCAGCCGCACGCGGGGCCTGGAGCCGCTGCCGCCGGCCCGGGACATCGAGCTCGACGCGCTGGTCGAGGTGCTGGAGGGCCGCCGGCTGGTGCATGCGCACAGCTATCGCAGCGACGAGATCCTCATGCTGCTCGACGTGGCCCGCGAGTTCTCGTTCCGCGTCAACGATTTCACCCATGTGCTGGAAGGCTACCGAGTGGCCGATGAGCTGGCCGCCGCGGGCTCCGGGGCCTCGACGTTCGCGGACAACTGGGCCTACAAGCTCGAGGCCTACGATGCCATCCCGCACAACGCGGCGCTGATGGCCGAGCGGGGCGTGGTGGTCAGCATCAACTCCGATTCCGACGAGCGGGCGCGGCGCCTGTACCAGGAGGCACCCAAGGCCATGCACTACGGCGGCGCCTCCGAGGAAGAGGCGTTGCGCATGATCACGCTCAACGCGGCGCGCCACCTGGGCGTTGCGGACCGGGTCGGATCCATCGAGGTAGGCAAGGACGCCGACCTCGCCATCTTCAACGGCCATCCCTTCGCCCCGGGCTCGCGCGTCGAGATGACGCTGATCGAGGGACGGGTGTTCTTCGACCGGAGCACCGCGCCGACGCTGGAGGACACCATGCGCAGGATGCAGCAGCGCCGCCGTCCGGCGGCTCGCGCGGCGAGCGGAGGGACCGAATGAACGCCGCCCACCTGCGCAGAGGCATGGCCGCCGCGGGCCTGGCGCTGGCGACGGCGCAGGCGCCCTCGCTGGCCGCCCAGGCGGCGCCCATGGGCCCGTCGGCCCGTGTCGGGGGCACCTATGCCATCACCAATGGCACGATCGTCCCCGTGGTCGGCGCGCGCATCGAGCGCGGCACGCTGGTCATGCAGGGCGGCCGCATCACCGCCCTCGGCGCCGGCGTCGCCGTGCCGGCGGGCGCCACGGTGATCGACGCCACCGGCCTGTTCGTCTACCCGGGCCTCATCGATGCCGGCACCACGCTGGGCATCTCGGAGATCGGCCAGGGCGCGCCGGGCGGGCAGGACATCCAGGAGATCGGCGACTTCAACCCGCACATGAGCGCGATCACCGCGGTGAACCCGTTCTCCGAGATCATCCCCACGGTGCGCGTCAACGGCGTGACGACCGCGATCACCGCGCCGCGCGGCGGCCAGGTCAGCGGCCAGTCGGCGCTCATCGACCTGTTCGGCTGGACACCGGCCGAGATGGCCGTCGTGCCGCGGGCCGGGATGGTGATGACCTACCCCCGGTCGGGCGGCGGCGGCGGGTTCGGAGGCGGGGGCGGCGGCTTCGGCCGGGTGACTCCCGAGCAGCAGCGGGAACGCATGGAACGCGAGTCGCGGGCCCTGCGCGAGTTCCTGGGCAACGCCCGCGCGCACGCCGAGGTGCGGGCGCGGACCGCCGGCGCCGGAGGCCCGTCGGTGAACCTGCCGATGGAGGCCATGGTCCCGGTCATGCGCGGCGAGATGCCGGCGATCTTCGACGTGGAG
>CAZJZC010000322.1:0-2598 GCA_964550365.1 uncultured Gemmatimonadales bacterium
CCGCCGCCGATGCAGACGATCTTCAGAGGGTCCCTCGCGCGCGAGACGATGAAGTGTATTGTTTCGCAGACCCGACCGCCACCGGAGACCCTCGATGCGCCGCACCATGTCCGCCCTCGCCGTCCTGGCCGCCGCCGCCCTCCCGCTCGCCGCCCAGTCGCGGTGGGACGTCGAAGCCGCGCGCGGGCCGGTGGACACCCTGCGCTTCGAGACCAGCGAGGGCACCTGGCTCGACCTCGACGTGTCGCCCGACGGCACCTGGCTCGTCTTCGGCATGCTGGGCGACATCTACCGCCTGCCCATCGCCGGCGGGCGCGCCACCCTGCTCTCGGGCGGCGCCTCGTACGAGCAGCAGCCGCGCATCAGCCCCGACGGCCGGACCATCCTGTTCACCAGCGACCGGTCGGGCGCCGACAACCTGTGGCTGATGGACGCCGACGGCGGCAACCGGCGCCAGCTGACCCGGGTGGACGACCCCCTGCCCACCGCCGCGGCCTGGATGCCCGACGGCCGCTGGGTCGTGGCCAAGCGGCACATCCGCAGTACCCGTTCGGTGGGCGGCGGCGAGATCTGGCTCTTCAGCATCGAGGGCGGCGCGGGCATCAGGCTCAAGGACCGCACCAGCTTCACCAGCGACCAGAACGAGCCCTACCCCTCGCCCGACGGACGCTGGGTCTATTACAGCTTCAGCGGGCCGTTCGACTACAACCGCAACGTGCACGCCGGCATCTTCCAGGTCTCGCGCATCGACCGGCAGACCGGCCGGGTCGAGCCGGTGACCGGCGCCGGCGGCGGCGCGGTGCGCCCCACGCCCTCGCACGACGGCCGTTCGCTGGCCTTCGTGCGGCGGGTCGGCCTGCGCAGCGTGCTCATGGTGCGCGAGCTGGCCAGCGGCGCCGAGCGGGCGGTGACCGACAGCCTCGACCTCGACCAGCAGGAGACCTGGACCATCCACGGCGTGTATCCGGCGTTCCAGTGGATGCCGGACGACCGCCGCATCGTCATCAGCTGGGGCGGGCGGATCCGGTCGGTCGACGTGGCCACCGGGCAGGCGACGCCCATCCCCTTCACCGCCGAGGTGCGCCAGCCCCTCAGCGAGGCCCTGCGGTTCCCGCAGCGCATCGCCGACACCGTCGCCGCGCGCATCATCCGCTGGCCCACGCTCTCGCCCGACGGGTCCCTGCTGGTGTTCCAGGCGCTGGGGCACCTCTACCGCATGCGCTGGCCGGGCGGCACGCCGGAGCGCGTCACCACGGCGGACGCCTTCGAGTTCGCCCCCGGCTTCTCGCCCGACGGCCGCTGGCTGGTCTACACCACGTGGGACGAGGACCAGGGCGGTCACGTGTGGAAGCTGGCGCTCACGCCGGCGCCCCGCGGCCGGACCAACGCGCCGGTGCGCCTGACCACCGTGCCCAACCAGTACGCCAATCCCGCCTTCTCGCCCGATGGCCGGCGGGTCGCCTTCGTGATGGGCAGCGGCGCGGTGAACCGCGGGTCCGACCTTTCCAGCGAGCCGTTCCTGCGCATCGCGCTCGTGGGCGCCGAGGGGGGCGAGGTCACGCCGGTCATCGAGACCGGCAACCGGGGCGCCAACCGCCGCATGCCCCGCCTGCGCTGGAGCGCCGACGGCGAGCGCATCCTGTACCAGGAGAACCGGGGCGACACCACCTTCCTCTCGAGCGTCAAGACCGACGGGACCGATCGTCGCACCGTGGCGCGCAACCGGCGGGCCGAGGAGATCGTGCCCTCGCCCGACGGCCGCTGGGTGGCGTTCAAGGAGTACCACAACGTCCATGTCGCGCCGCTCGGCCAGGCGGGCGGCGAGGGCGTCACGGTGGAGGCCGGCAGCAACACGCCGGTGCGGGTGGTCCAGCTCTCGCGCTACGGCGGCGACTGGCTCGACTGGCGCCCGGATTCCCGGGCGCTCACCTGGGCGCTGGGGCCCGCCTTCTACCAGGCCGCGCTGGCGGACGCGTTCGTGGCCGACAGCCTGATGCCCCGGCCCGACAGCACGCGGCCCGACTGGGTGCGGGACAACGCCCGGGTCCGCGCCGAGGCCACCGAGCTGGTCCTCCGGGTGCCGCGGGCCGTGCCGTCGGGCGCGGTGGTCCTGCGCGGGGCGCGGGTCGTGACCATGCGCGGCGACGAGGTCCTGGAGCGCGGCGACGTGGTGGTGGTCAACGGGCGCATCGCGCAGGTCGCGGCCGCCGGGCAGGCCGCCGTGCCCGCGGGCGCGCGGGTGGTGGACGTCGCCGGCCGGACCATCATCCCCGGCATCATCGACGTGCACGCGCACCTGGGTTACCACGCGCTCGACATCACGCCCCAGCGGCCGTGGGAGCACGCGGCCAACCTGGCCTATGGCGTCACCACGTCGCACGACCCGTCGGCCAGCGACCAGCTCATCTATGCCGAGGCCGAGCTGGTGGACGCGGGGCTCATGCGGGGGCCGCGCATCTTCTCGACCGGGTACATCCTCTACGGCGCCGAGAATCCCAATCGCGCCATCGTCACCACGCTGGAGGAGGCGCGGGGCCATCTCATCCGTCATCGCGCCATGGGCGGCTTCTCGGTCAAGAGCTACAACCTCATGCGGCG
>CAZJZC010000323.1:0-2598 GCA_964550365.1 uncultured Gemmatimonadales bacterium
GTCGGACTCGAAGTACGCCATCCGGAAGGCCGCATAATCGATTTCCGTCTGGCCCTTCTTGAGCTGCTCGACGAATGTTGCGTAGCTGGTTTGCTGCGGGGCTTTGGCCGGCTCCTGCGCGGCCGGCGATGCCTGCGGCTCCTCGAACGTGAAGGCCCGGGCGGCGGAGGCGGCGGCGCGGCGCGCCGACTCGTCGCCGGGCGCGGACGTGTGGGCGGGCGCCTGTGGCCGGTGTCCCTCGTCGCGGGGCCCCGGCCGGTCGGCCGGCGCCGGCGCCTCGTCGTCGGTCATGGCGCGGTGCGCGCCCGAGATCCGCATGGCCTCGTTGTCGGCGATCACGGCCAGCAGGGTCAGGCCGCGCGCCAGGGCGCCGGCGACCAGCGGGGCCTCGGCCACCGTCTGCTCGAGGCCGATGGGCGACAGCACGATCATGCCGTCGGGCTCGGCGGCCAGCGTGCCGACGTGCGCCGCGCTCACGTAGAGCAGCAGCAGCGCCTCCTCGTGCCGGAAGCCGGCGCTCAGGCGCCGCCAGCGCGGGTGCGCCACCAGCGGCTCGGCGTCGGCCGCGTAGGTGCCGGCGGGGACGAAGAACAGGTTGGCCTGCGGCTGCTGCTGGACGATGCGGTTCAGCGACGCGCCGTACTCGAACACGTCGGTGATGCCGTCCTTGTTCTCGGCGCCGGCCACCGCGTGGAGCGTGGGGCTGTCGACGAAGCAGTCCACCAGCGCGGTGCGCCGCCCCTCGGTGGCCGCCGCGCGCGCGACGCGCCAGGCCATCTCGGCGGCCCAGCCCCTGAGGTCGGTCGCCGGCACCAGCGCCACCACCGACGCCCCGGCCAGCAGGCGCGGCAGTTCGGCCTCGATGTCGTTGCCCGCGAGCGGCGGCATGATCACGGCTTGGGTTCCCGGCTGCGGTCCACCACCCAGTAGGCCCGGCCGATGGCCCGGCCCGCCGAGTCGGCGGCCTCGCGCGAGCGGAACGGTCCGGCCATCACGCGCCACATGTCGTCGTTGGGCCGCGGGGCGACGACCAGGACGCCCCTGCCGAGCGCGCGGGCCGCCTCGCGGGCGGCGGCTTCGTCGCGCGTGGCCATGAGCTGGGCATAGAAGGCCGGCGTCGCCGCGGGCGCGGCCGCGGGAGCGCCCGGCTCCGGCCGCGCCGCGCTCCCGCGCTCGGGCGGCGGTGCGCTCGCGCCGCGGCGCTCGGCCACCTCGGACCGGGTCGCGGCGGTCGCCGAGCGCGCCACCCAGCGGCCGGCGAACCAGGTGTCGCCCGCGCCGCCCGGCACCGCGCCCAGCGAGTCCAGGGTGACCGCGTCGCGCGCCACGACCGCGCCGCTCTGCCGGGCCAGCAGGACGCCGCTCTCGCTCACCGTGGGCAGGTCCGACGCCCACCGCGTCGCCAACCGGCCGATGAGCCCGCCGCGCGCCATGCCGACCACCCACGTCAGCGTCGAGTCGTCGGCCGGCTGGACCAGCAGGACCCGTCCCCACGGGTCGAACCGGAGGGCGCG
The DNA here is from genome assembly GCA_964550365.1 of uncultured Gemmatimonadales bacterium. Classification (GTDB taxonomy): domain Bacteria; phylum Gemmatimonadota; class Gemmatimonadetes; order Gemmatimonadales; family JACORV01; genus DASXPG01. The sequence continues at coordinate 1,515 of CAZJZC010000323.1, forward strand.
CGCGGGTCCGGGCAGGGACACGGCGCCGCGCTCGGTGCGGTTGAACCGGTCGATCACCGCCAGCTCGCGCCGATCGCGCAGGGCCACGTACAGCCGATGGCCCGACGGGCTGAACGTCACCGCGACCGGTCCGCCCGCCAGGCGCACCGACCACGGCTCGTCCATCTCGCGTTCCTCGAAGACCGTGACGCCCTCGGCCGTGGCGAAGGCCACGGCATCGCCGTCCCGCGCGGCCGCCCGGGCGGCGGATTCGGGCGCCGCCGCGGCCGCCGTCACGCCGCTCTCGCGCGAGACGAACAGCAGGCTGTCGCCCCGGCCGCCTCGGACCGCGATGAGCTGCTGGCCGGGTCCGGCGAACACGTCGCGCACGCCGCGCCCCAGCGTGCCGCTCCAGGTCCGCAGGCCCCACGGCTGGCTCTCGCTCACGCCGCCGGATGAGTCCACCGCCAGCAGGGAGCCGTCGGGACCCAGGGCCGTCAGGCTGGCCCGCCGCGCCGCCTGACGCTCGCGCAGGGCCACGAGGTCGAAGGCCGCCACCGCGCCCGACGAGTCGTGGTAGAGCAGGCGGCGGCCGATCAGGTCGGTCGCCACCGCGCCGCGCGCGCCGCCGGTGCGTCCGCCGCCCCAGGGCGTGGTGTCGAGCCCGGGCAGGGTGTAGACCGCGATCTGCCCGCCGGCGCGGGGCACGCGGTAGGCGACGGCCGGCACGGTGCGCAGGCCTTCGGCGAGCACGGAATCGGCGCCGGAACCCCTGCGGGCGTCGCGCCCGGGGGCGCCGCAGCCGGCAAGGAACAGCGTCAGGAGCAGCAGGCGTGGATGCACGATGGTCGGAATGGAAATCTAGCGGGGGAACGGGGGGTGAGACAGGGGGCGTCGAGGAGAAACGGGTGGCTGATGGCGGGAGTAAGGCCGGGTAGGTGATGGCGGCAAAGCCGGGTAGGTGATGGCGGTAGGTGAGAGGGACCGCCGGGTAGGTGAGAGGTGAGGGGTGAGAGGTGATGGGGTCGGGTGGGTGAGAGGTGATGCGGTCGGGTGGGTGAGAGGTGATGGGGCCGGGTGGGTGAGAGGTGATGGGGCCGGGTGG
>CAZJZC010000324.1:0-2590 GCA_964550365.1 uncultured Gemmatimonadales bacterium
CCCTCGCCGTTCTCCTGGCAGCAGCCCGCGCAGCAGCCCGCGCCGCGCCCCGCGCCGAGGCCCGGACAGCCGGCGGCGCCGGCGCCGGGCGCCTGGGGCCCGGTCGAACGGGCCGGCACCGCGTTCGGCCAGAGCGGGAGCTGGTCCTATACCAGCGACGCGCCGCAGGACCCCCAGGGCGGCTGGCTCGGTCTCGGCATCTCGTGCGAGCAGTGCGACCGGAGCGGCTCGTCCCGCACGCGCGCGTCCTGGACCTTCCGCGTGCCGCCGGTCGTGATGTGGGTGGACGCCGAGGGGCCGGCCTGGCGCGCCGGCATGCGCAGCGGCGACACGCTGCTCTCGGTCGACGGCTACGACATCACCAGCGCCGAGGGCGGCCGCGCGTTCGCGCGCATCCAGCCCGGCCAGCGGGTGACGCTGGGCTACCGGCGCGAGGGCCGCGAGCGGCGGGTCCAGCTGGCCGCGATCCTCAGACCCGAGAGCCGCAACGACGCCCAGGCCCGCGCGCTGATGGAGCGCTACCAGCTCCTGCAGGACTCGCAGCTGCGCACGGCCTACCAGCAGATGGCCGCCGCGTCGCGCGAGCTGGACCGCGTCCAGCGCGAGCTGGCGGCCGGCAACCGGGCGGCGATCGACGAGTCGCGCCGGCGGCTGGCGTCCGCCGACTCGGCCCTGCGCGCCATCCAGGGCGCCGAGGCCGTCCGCTCGCGTGTCGGCACGGCGAGCTTCCCGCCCGGCTACTTCGGCCAGCTGGCCCCGACGCCGCCCACGCCGCCCGTGCCGCCGACGCCGGCCGCGGTATCGCCCATGTCCCTGCGCTACAGCGGCCGCATCGGCGACCTGGTGAACGTCGAGGCCCGGGCCGCCGGCGCGGTCAACACCACCGAGATCGGCGACTCGGTCATCGTGGTGACGGCCGGCGACGTGGTGGTGCGCATCACCCGGCGCGCGGGCGTCTCGGCCTTCTCGCTCACGACGGGCGGCGTCGCGAGCGCGGCGATGGCGCGCTCGCTGGCCCCCGGCGTCGTGCTGACGGACGAGGGCGACGCCGTCATCGGCGTGACGGGATCGGTGCTCCGCGGCGAGCAGTCGGCGCCGTTCGGCGTGGGGACCGCCTACCAGGTCCGGCGGGTGACGCCGGGCAGTCACGCCGACTCGCTCGGCCTCCAGGTGGCCGACGTCATCCTCGACGTCAACGGCCACGGCGTCACCCGCGCCTCCAGCCGGGTGAACGTGAGCGGGGCGGCCAGCGTGACGGTGATGCGGGGCGGCGAACGGCGGCGGCTGAGCCTCAGCGCCCGGCGCTGACGGACGCGCGCGCCCGGGCCGGGAGGGCCGGGCGCCGCGGGGGCGCCGCTACAGCTGCTGGCGGATGGCCCAGAGATCGGGGAAGCACGGCTGGAACAGCGTGCGCCGCAGGTACTCGGCGCCGCTGGAGCCGCCGGTCCCCTGCTTGTTGCCGATGGTGCGCTCGACCATCTTCACGTGGCGGTAGCGCCACTCCTGCAGACCCTCGTCGAAATCCGTCATCAGCTCGAACAGCATGGCCGCGTCGGGCTGGGTCCGGTACAGCCGGACCAGCTCGGCCTGCACCGCCTCGTTGGGCTCGTTGGGCCGCGTCACGTCGCGCTGGCGCAGGGTCACCGGTACCGCCGCGCCGCGGTGCGCCAGGAAGTCGTACAGGTGGTCGATGAGCGACCGCTCGGCCAGCCGGCGCTCCAGCATGGCCCGCTCGTCGGCCGCGCTGTAGTGCGCCAGCATCTCGGGCCGCTTGTGCCCCAGCACGAACTCCACGGCGCGGAACTGGGCCGACTGGAACCCCGAGGCCTGCTCCAGCCGGTCGCGGAACGACAGGAACTGGAGCGGCGTCATGGTCTCCAGGATGTCGAGCTGTTCGACCAGGGTCTTGAGCACGGTGCGCAGGCGCTTGAAGCGCGCCACGGCGCCCCACAGGTCGTTGCCGGTGAGGTCGGCGGCCGCCTGGTCGATCTCGTGCAGCAGCAGCTTGAACCACAGCTCGTAGACCTGGTGGATGACGATGAACAGCATCTCGTCGTGCTGGGCCGGCGCACTGCGCGGGTGCTGGAGGGCGAGCAGTTCGCGGGTGCGCAGGTATTCGCCGTAGGTCAGGCTCATGCGGCGGCTCCCGCGGCGTCGAGCCGCCGTTCGAGCCAGGCCGCGAGGTCCGCGTAGAGGCGGTCGCGGTCGGGCTCGTAGAAGACGTTGTGGAACATGCCGGGGTAGCTGGCGACCGTGACGTCGGCCGCGAGCGCGCGGGCGAAGGCGTCGGCCGAGGGCGTCGAGACGATGCGGTCGTCGCCGGCCAGGAGCATCAGCAGCGGCGTGTCGATGCGGTCCTTCTCGGCCCACAGCGCCACCAGCGCCGCGATGGCCTCGCGGTAGGCCCGCGGCGTCATGCGCTCGTGGGCCAGCGGGTCGTCGCGGAACGCCTGCACCTGGACGCGGTCGTGCGCCAGGTGGTCGTAGTCCAGCCCGGTCGGGATCGGCACCGACGGCAGGATGTCGGCCAGCATCCGCGCCAGCGCGACCTTCCAGCGCGGCGGCTTGCGGAAGAAGTCCACGAACGGCG
>CAZJZC010000325.1:0-2589 GCA_964550365.1 uncultured Gemmatimonadales bacterium
TACGGCAGCGACGTGAACGCCGACGGCTTCAGCGGCAACGACCTGGTGTACGTGCCGATCAACAGCCAGGACATCAGCCTCACGGTGCCCTCGCAGTACGCCCTGCTCGATGCCTACATCGAGCGGGAGCCGTGCCTGCGCGAACAGCGCGGCATGATCATGCAGCGGACCAGCTGCCGGAACCCGTGGCAGAGCTTCGTGGACGCCCGGGTGGCCAAGGTCATCCCGACGGTCCGCGGCCAGAACCTGGAGCTGACGGTCAGCATGTTCAACCTGCTCAGCTTCCTCGGCGTCGGCGGCACCATCCGCGAGACGTCGGGCTTCGAGAACCTGGCCCTGCTCAACCTGTCGCGCTACGACTCGGCCCTGCGCCGGGGCGTCTACACGCTGGCCCTGCCGCAGTTCGAGCGGGTCAACACCTTCGCGTCGCGCTGGAAGATGGAGGTCGGCGCCCGGTACGCCTTCTAGAACCGGACCCGCCGCCGTCCAGGAACGTCACGGGGAGGCCGTCAGGCCTCCCCGTGGTCGTTCAGGGTCACGGACGTCGGGGGCGTCAGGTCCGGGCCCGGGTGAACAGCACCAGGCCCGCCAGGCCGAAGGCGCCGTTGGGGATCCAGGCCGCCACGATGGGCGGCAGCAGGCCGCCGGCGCCCACCGCCTTGGCGATCTGGACGGCCATCAGGAAGATGATGGTGGTGGCGAGGCTGACGGCCACGCCATAGGCGGCGCCGCTGCGGGCGCCGGTGAGGCCGAGCGGCGCGCCGAAGAGCGCGATCACCAGGCAGGTCACCGGGATGGCGATCTTCATGGCGCGTTCGACCTTGAGCTTGTTGGCGTCGCTGCCCGAGCGTTCCAGCGTGCGCACGTAGCGGCCGAGCTCCTGGTAGCTCATCTGGTCCGGGGCCTTGGGTTCGCTGAGCAGGTCGCGCGGCCGCTCGGTCATGGCCTTCTGGCGCAGCTCATGGAAGGCCATCGCCACCTCGCGGTCATCCTCGAAGAACAGCCGGAAGGTGCCGTCGCGGAGGGTCCAGCGCCCGCCGGCCGTGTCGTAGTCGGCGCCGGCCGCGGTGAGGAAGTAGCCCGGGTTGTCGGGCCCTGTGCCCTCGCGCTCGATCTGGATGTCCTGGATGGTCCGGACCGGGATCAGGAGCTGGCGGATGGTGTAGGTGCGGCCGCCGTCGGCGCGATAGACGAAGTTGTACCGGGCGCTCTGGGAGCGCAGTTCGGCCTCGCCGAGCAGCTGCGCCTTGCGCTCGTTGGCCCGGGGGACGACCTCGCCCAGGCCGAAGGCGAAGACGGCGGCCAGGGCCGCGAGCACGAAGACCGGCAGCACCAGCCGCTGGAAGGCGATGCCCGAGGCCTTGGCGGCCGTCACCTCGGAGTGGCGCGCGAACGCGCCGACCGAGAACACCGTGGCGAACAGCACCGCCGCCGGGATGATGAAGAAGACCTGCTCGGCTGCGGCATAGACGTGCGCCAGCGCGATGGCGCGGGTCGTGATGCCCCGGGCCATGTAGGTGTCGATGCGGTCGGTGAGGTTGATCAGCGTGGTGAAGACGGGGAAGCCGAAGGCCGTGATGAGGAAGATCCGCACGAACTCGCGCGCCACGTAGGCGTCCAGCAGTCGCAGGGCCATCAGCGCCGCGCCCCCGTCCGCCGGCGGAGGAAGCCGGCGAGCCCGCCGTCGCGGCCGGTGCCGCGCTCGCGGCCCAGCCGCGCGAAGAGCACCAGGCCGATCGTGGCCATCAGCAGGTTGGGCGTCCACATGGCCCAGAAGGGCGGGATGACCATGCTGTCGGCCAGGGACTCGCCGCCGATGAGACCGACGTAGTAGAAGCCGAAGATGACCACGCTGGCGCCGATCACCAGGCCGACGCCCCCGCGCGGGAAGCGCAGGGCGACGGGCGCACCGATGAGCACGAAGACGATGCACGAGACGGCGAGCGAGTACTTCTTGTGGATCTCCACCTGGAAGCTCGCGGCGTGCTGGAGGGCGGTGGAGCGGCGCGCCCTGAGGGCGCCGAGCTGGGCGGCCAGCTGGTTCCCGGCCGGGTCCCCCTGGATCGCCGGCGCCGCGGCCGGCGCCGTCTCGGCCCGGAGTTCGGCCGGCACCAGTTCCCTGCGGACCCGGCTGAGGAGGCGGCAGTAGAGCGTGGTCAGGCTCCGCCGGCCGGCCGTCACGCTGTCGCGCGAGCTGGGCGGCGGGGCGGCGCCCACCAGCGCCAGCACGTCGCGCTCGACGATGCGCCGGCGGTCGTCCTCCACCTGGGCCATCGACCGGTAGTCGCCGGTCACGACGGCCTCCATCTCGCAGAGCGACATCTCGCGGTCACTGCGGAAGTCGTTGGCGCCGGTGCGTTCCAGCCGGTTGGAGACGCCGCGTACGCGGACCAGGTCGGTGGTGAAGAAGATGCGCCGGAAGGTCCCGGCCTGGGCCCGGTCGTAGTCGTGGACGTAGCCGTCGAACAGCGTGAGGAACAGGTCGGTCCCATCGGTGTTGAGATGGACGTAGCCGCTGTCGGCGTAGATGGTGCGGCGGCGGACCCCGTCGGCCAGGTCGTAGATCACCACGTCGCGCAGGCGGTCGGC
>CAZJZC010000326.1:0-2565 GCA_964550365.1 uncultured Gemmatimonadales bacterium
AAGGCGGCGCAGGCGCGCGGCGATCTCGCCGTGCTGAGCCAGCGCGGCCGCCGGTTCCTGCGCGTCCACCTGGGCGCCGATGTCGCGGCCGGCCTGCTGGCGCTCGATGCCGCCGCCGCGCGGGCGCTGCACTGACTTCGAACCCGCTCACCGGGGACAGCCATGGCTTCGCTCGATTCGATCACCAGGACGCTCGGCGACAAGGCCGACGCCCTCCTCACGTTCTCGGCGCCGAAGATCGCCCGCGAGCGGCTCCACGCGCCCGGTCCGGACTGGGTGGACCGCATCTTCGCGCCGTCGGACCGCAACAACCGGGTGCTCGTCAATCTCCAGCGCCTGTTCGGGACGGGCCGGCTGGCCGGCACCGGGTACCTCTCGATCCTGCCGGTGGACCAGGGCATCGAGCACTCCGCCGGCGCGAGCTTCGCCAGGAACCCGGACTACTTCGATCCGGACCACATCGTGCGGCTGGCGCTGGAGGGCGGCTGCAACGCGGTGGCCACGACCTTCGGCGTGCACGGCATGGTGGCGCGGCGCTACGCGCACCGGATCCCGTTCGTGGTGAAGATCAATCACAATGAGCTGCTGACGTACCCGAACAAGTTCGACCAGGTGCTGTTCGGCACGGTCCGGCAGGCCGTGGACATGGGGGCGGCGGCGGTGGGCGCCACCATCTACTTCGGGTCCGAGGAGAGCGGGCGTCAGATCGTGGAGGTCAGCCGGGCGTTCGCCGAGGCGCACGAGGCCGGGCTGGCCACCATCCTGTGGTGTTACATGCGCAACAGCGCCTTCAAGAAGGACAAGGACTACCACCTCGCGGCCGACCTCACGGGCCAGGCCAATCACCTCGGCGTGACCATCGAGGCCGACATCATCAAGCAGAAGCTCCCGGAGAACACCGGCGGCTTCAAGGCGCTCAACACCGGCGATTCGTCCTACGGCAAGCTGGACGAGCGCATGTACACGGAGCTGAGCAGCGACCACCCGATCGACCTGTGCCGCTACCAGGTGGCCAACTGCTACATGGGGCGGGCGGGGCTCATCAATTCGGGCGGCGCCTCGGGCAAGAACGACCTGCAGGATGCCGTGGTCACCGCGGTGATCAACAAGCGTGCCGGCGGGATCGGGCTCATCTCGGGGCGCAAGGCGTTCCAGAAGCCCCTGAAGGACGGCGTCGCCCTGCTCAATGCCATCCAGGACGTGTACCTGTGCCGGGAGATCGGCCTGGCCTGACGGACGCCGGATCGACGCACCAGGGGCGGACGGGGCGGCGGCAGGCCCGGTCCGCCCCTGGCGCGTTCAGCCCGCGCCGGCGCTCAGGAGCCGCCCGGCACCGCCTCCAGCCGCCGCACCCAGATGTTCCGGAACCGGACCGGACTGCCGTGCTCCTGCAGCATCAGCGGGAGCAGGTCGGCATGGGCGCGATAGGGCGGCCGGGCCCGGAAGGCCGTCGGACCGCTGAGCACGGCGTTGTCCTGCACCAGGACGCCGTTGTGCAGCACGGTGACCCGCGCCGGGCGCTGGAGGCGGCCGCCCGCGAAGCGTGGGCGATGGAAGATGATGTCGAGGCTCTGCCACTCACCGGGCGGCCGGCTGACGTTCACCAGCGGCGGGTACTGGCCGAACACGGCGGCGGCCTGGCCGTCCGGGTACACGGGGTTCTGGTGCGAGTCGAGCACCTGGATCTCGTAGAGCCCCATCAGGTAGACGCCGCTGTTGCCGCGCTCCTGTCCCTCGCCGCGCGGCGGCGCGGGCGTGGCGAACTCCAGGTGCAGCTGCACGTCGCCGAAGGAGCGGCGGGTCCGCAGGCCCCCGGCGCCCGGCACGATCTCGATGGCCCCGTCGATGACACGCCAGCGCGGCGGGCCGCCGTCATCCCCGATCCAGGCCGACAGATCGCCGCCGTCGAACAGCTTGATGGCGTCGCCCGGCGGGAGCGCGGCGCTCGGCGGCGCCGGTTCGATGACCGGCGGCTGGGGCCGCCCGGTGGCGTGGATGGGCCAGCGCGGGTCCACCTGGGCGCCGGCCGCGGCAGGGATCGCGGCGAGGAGGGCGGCCAGCCGCAGGATCCGCCCGCATCGCGGCATCAGGTCGTCGCTCCGGGTGTCGATGCCGTGACGGGGCCGGCCGCGCCGCATCCGAGGTCGCGCAGCAGGCCGTCGTGGAGGTCGTAGATCCAGCCGTGGAGCGTCAGGGGCTGGCCGCGCTCCCAGGCGCGCCGCACGGTCGGCAGTCCGCACGCGATCCTGACCTGCGTGATGACGTTGAGCTCGCACAGCCGGTCCCATCGGGCCCGGTCGTCGGTGATCGCGTCGAGCTCGCCGGCGTGGGCGTCGCGCACCGACCGGATGTGCGACAGCCAGTCCTCGAGCGGCCGAGGCTGGGCCGGACCGAGCGCCGCCTGGACGCCGCCGCACCCGTAGTGCCCGCACACGATGACGTGCTTGACCTGGAGGATGTCCACGGCGTACTGGAGCACCGACATGCCGTTCACGTCGTCGGCCGCCACCACGTTGGCGACGTTGCGGTGCACGAACATCTCGCCGGGCGCCAGGCCGACGATCT
>CAZJZC010000327.1:0-2512 GCA_964550365.1 uncultured Gemmatimonadales bacterium
TTCCGGATGAACCCCACGGTGTCGGTGAACCGGACCCGCGTGCCGTCCAGGACCGTCTCCCGGCTCTGGATGTCGAGCGTCGCGAACAGCCGGTCCTCGACATGCGCCTCGGCCCTGGTCAGCGCCCGCAGCAGGCTCGACTTCCCCGCGTTCGTGTAGCCCACGAGGGCGACTCGCCGTACGCCACGGTCGCGGGTCCGGTCCCGGACGCGCCCGCGGTGCTCCGCGACGGTCCCGAGGTCCTTCTTCAGCTTGCTGATCTTCTGCCTGATCATCCGCCGGTCGGTCTCGAGCTGGGTCTCGCCCGGGCCCCGGAGGCCGATGCCGCCCCGGATGCGCGAGAGGTGGGTCCACATCCGGGCCAGGCGCGGGAGCAGGTACTCCAGCTGGGCGAGCTCGACCTGCATGCGCGCCTCGTGGCTCCGCGCCCGCAGGGCGAAGATGTCGAGGATGAGCTCCGTGCGGTCCATGACCCGGACCTTCAGCTCGTTCTCGAGGTTCTTCCCCTGCGCCGGCGTCAGCTCCTCGTCGAACAGGACCATGGTCGCCCCCTGTCCGGCCAGCAGGTCGCGGACCTCTTCGGCCTTCCCCTTGCCGATGTACAGGTCCGGCGCGGGCGCCGCCACGGCCTGCACCACCCGCCCCACGACCTCGGCGCCCGCCGTGTCGGCCAGCCGGGCCAGCTCGTCGAGGTGCTCGTGCACCAGCTGAGCCTCGCCCGAGCGCTTGCGCGGCGCCCCGATCAGCAGGGCCCGCTCCCGCGGTGGCGCGATGTCGATCATGCGGCGACCCACGGCACCTCCGCCCTCAGGTGGACGCCGGTCGGCGGGGAAAGCGGCCGCTGCCCGGCGTCTCGAGCACCTCGACGATGCGGCGCGCCGTGTCGCCGTCGCCGTACAGGTCGGGACGCGCCGAGGGCGGGCGGCGCATGGCCGACGCCGCCGCCGCGATGCGCCCCGCGTCCGCGCCCGCCAGCACGTTCCAGCCCGCCGTCACCGTCTCCACCCACTCGGTCTCCTCGCGCAGGGTGACGCAGGGCGTCCCCAGGTAGTACGCCTCCTTCTGGAGCCCGCCGGAGTCCGTCAGGACCAGCGACGCCGCTTCGACCAGCCGCAGCATGTCCAGGTAGCCGAGGGGCTCGACGACCCTGACCGCCGGGCTCACCGTCAGTCCGGCCCGTTCGAGGCGCGCGCGGGTGCGCGGATGCAGCGGCAGGACCACCGGCACACCGAGCCGCCCAAGCCCCTCGAGGATCGCCCCCAGCCTGCCGGCGTCGTCGGTGTTCTCCGCCCGGTGGACGGTGCAGGCCGCATACCCGCCCGTCACGACGCCCACCGTCTCCAGCACGCGCGAACGGTCGGCCGCATGCCTCCCGTGCTGCCGCACGGCGTCATACATGATGTCGCCCACCACGTGGATCCCCCCGGCCACGCCTTCGTCCCGCAGCTGCCGCGCCGAGACCGCCGACGGCACCAGCAGCCAGGCCGACAGGTGGTCGGTGACGATGCGGTTGACCTCCTCGGGCATCGCCCGGTTGAAACTGCGCAGGCCCGCCTCGACGTGCGCGATCGGGATGCCCAGCTTCGCGGCGACCAGCGCGCCGGCCAGCGTGGAATTGGTGTCGCCGTAGACCACGACGGCGTCGGGGCGCTCGGCCTGCATGATCGCCTCGAGCGGCGCCAGCATCGCGCCGGTCTGCTCGCCGTGCGGCCCGCTCCCGACCCCGAGGTTGTGGTCCGGCTCGGGGATCCCGAGCTCGTCGAAGAACACCGCCGACATGCCGGCGTCGTAGTGCTGGCCGGTGTGCACCAGCACCTCCCGGTGCGCGCGGCGGAGCGCCACCGAGAGCGGCGCGGCCTTGATGAACTGCGGCCGCGCCCCCACCACCGTGACGACCTTCACGCCCCGTCTCCGGCCGCCGCCCGCTGCTTGAGCTCGGCCCACCACGCCATCCGCTTCGCCACGTCCTTCTCGAACCCGAACGGGCCGGGCTCATAGAACCGCAGCCCCCGCAGGCGCTCCGGCAGGTACTCCTGCGGCAGGTACCCGTCGGGCACCGCGTGGGCGTACCGGTACCCCTCCCCGTAGCCAAGCTCCTTCATGAGCCCGGTCGGCGCGTTCCTGATGTGCAGGGGCACCCCTTCGGCCGGATGCTCGCGCGCGGCCCGCAGGGCCGCGCCCCAGGCCTCGTAGATCCGGTTCGACTTGGGCGCGGTCGCCAGGTAGACCACCGCCTCGGCCAGGGCCAGCTCGCCCTCCGGCTGGCCGAGGAAATGCACCGTGTCGCGGGCCGCCAGCGCCACCTCGAGCGCCCGCGGGTCCGCCAGTCCCACGTCCTCGGACGCGGCGCGGACCACGCGCCGGGCGATGTACAGCGGGTCCTCCCCGCCGTCGATCATCCGCGCCAGCCAGTACAGGGCGCCGTCGGGATCGGACCCGCGCATCGCCTTGTGCAGGGCGCTGATGAGGTTGTAGTGCTCCTCGCCGCCCTTGTCGTAGCGCGCGAAGCGCC
>CAZJZC010000328.1:0-2512 GCA_964550365.1 uncultured Gemmatimonadales bacterium
TGCCGAGGTCCACCGGCAGGAAGTCGAAGAACAGGGTGCGCTCGGTCTCGGTGGCCAGCGAGATGAGCTTGCCGCGCGCCTGGGGGTTCACCTTCCCGTAGACGTGCTCGAGATTGGTGGTCTTGCCGCCCAGGCCCGGGCCATAGTAGACCAGCTTGCAGTTGATCTCGCGCGAGGCGTAGTTGATCATCGACATGGCGCGTGATCCTTATCCGAAGAGCTTGTCAATTTCGTCCTCGGCCTCCTGCGACGCGAAGCCCTCGAGCTTCGGCGCGGCCGTATCGGTGCGGGCGAACATGGCTTCGAACAGCCTGGTCAGCTCCTCGACGGTGACCTTCACCTTGAGGCGGACCATGCCGAGCGTGGTGCGGTTGTCGAACAGGGCCACCAGGATGACGCGGTGCGCCACGTCGGCCAGGTACATCGACTCCTTCTCGCCCTGGTGGAACAGCGAGGAGAACTCGTGCTCGCCGATCATCTTGGCGAGCTGGTCGTTGGCCGAGAAATCGGCGGCCGTGAGCGAGGCGAACGCCTGGGGATCGAACGTCGGCGCCTCGCCGACGTTGGCGACCACCTGCCCGGAGCGGTCGACCAGGAGGAGGCTCTTGACGTTGGTCTCCCGCAGCAGGCCATTCAGGTGTTCTGAGATGGCCTTGAAGTCCTCTTCGCGGAACGACCAGCTGGATGCACCCGGCATAGGCTCTCGTGGTCAGCCCAGTTTGCGTTCCATCCGGCGCGCGATGGATTCGGCACGCCGGCGCAGCGCGGGATGTTCCTCCCACGCCAGGTAATCGCGCAGCAGCCGGACCGCTTCGGGCCCGGGATGCCCGCTCAAGTAGCCCAGCGCCGCGAGGCGGCGCAAGGGGCGGGCGCTGAAGAGCGAGGCGCGCCAGCGGCCCATGGAGCTCTGGGCGAAGAAGGCGCCCACGGCGAACCCGGCCACCACGGCCCCGAGGAAGAATCCGGTCCGGCGTCGCATCGTCATCGTCCCACCGGGCGGCGCGCGGCGATCGCCTGCGCGATCGTCTCGCCGTCCGCGTATTCCAGTTCACTGCCTGCCGGGAGGCCGCGTGCCAGGCGGGTGATGCCGACCGCCGCGCCGTCCAGCGCCCGCTCCAGGTAGTGGGCCGTGGCCTCGCCCTCGACCGACGGGTTGGTGGCGAGGATCACCTCGCGCACCCCGGCGCCGTTGCCGCAGCGCGTGACCAGCGCGCCGACGCGCAGCTGCCCGGGTCCGATGCCGTCCAGCGGGCTGAGCCGCCCGCCGAGCACGTGGTAGACGCCGCGGTATTCGCCGGCCCGCTCGATGGCCAGCACGTCGGAGGCCTCCTCCACCACGCAGATCAGCGACGCGTCGCGGCGCGGATCGGCGCAGATGCCGCACGGGTCGGCCTCGGTCAGGTTGCCGCACACCGAGCACGCGCGCACCCGTTCGCCGATCGCGGCCACGGCCCGGGCCAGCCGCGCGGCATCGTCCTTCGGCTGCTTCAGCAGGAAATACGTGAGCCGCTGCGCCGTCTTGCGGCCGATGCCCGGGAGCCGCGCGAATTCCGCGACCAGCTCCTCGATCGCCGACATGCGGGCCGCTACAGCGAGAACGGCAGCGGGAAGGGCAGCGCGCTCTGGAGCTTCTTCGCTTCCTCCTGCGCCAGGTCCGCCGCCTTCTTCTGGACCTCGGCCACCGCCGACAGGATGAGGTCCTCGAGCATCTCGACGTCGCCGCCGAGCAGCGAGGGATCGATCTTCACCGCCCGCACCTGCCCGCGGCCGTCGGCCGTGACCGTGACCATGCCCCCGCCGGTCGTGCTGGTGACCGTCCGGGACGCCAACTCCGTCTGCATCGCCGCCAATCGCCCCTGCATCTGCTGGACGCCCTGCAGGAGCGCACGTATGTCAGTCATTCGGTGAAACTTACGGGTGCCCGGACCCCGGGGCAAGCCGAGCGGCCCGGGCCCGGCCGGGGGGTCAGTCGAGCAGTTCGAGGTCCAGGGCGTCCATGGCGCTGTCGAGGGCCGGATCCTTGCCCCGGAGGGCCCGGGTGCGCTCGGCCCGGGCCGCCTGGGACGAGAGCCGCCGAGCCTGGGGGGCCGGCGCGGGAGCCGGCGCGGGGCGGGCCGCCGCCCCCTCGGAGGGGAGGTCCACCGGCGGCAGGTCGGCCTCGTCGAGCAGGATCTCGGGCTCGGCCGCGCGGGCGGCGGGCGCGGGCGCCGGCGGGGCGGCCAGCTCGATGCGCACGGCGGCCCCCAGCAGGCGGCCGAGCGCCGCCTCGACCACCGCGCGGTTGCGGCCCACCGAGTCGGGGGTGAGCGGGTTCGCGCCCCGGTGGCGCAGGATGACCACGCCGCCGCTGAGGCTCACCGGCTCGCAGTCCTGGAGGTTCTCCGCCAGGATCCGCTTGTTCTCGCCGCGCACCGCCTCGACCACGGCGGGCCAGGCCGCGGCCACGGCGGCGAGGTCGATGTCGGCGCGGCCGGGCGATGCCGGTGCCGGCGCCGCCTGGCGCGGCGGGGCG
>CAZJZC010000329.1:0-2502 GCA_964550365.1 uncultured Gemmatimonadales bacterium
TCCAGTACGAGAAGAAGCTGACGACGACCTCGCTCGAGGAGCTGTCGAGCGGCGCCCTGACCTACAAGATCACGCGCCGCCGCCGCCAGGACGCGTGAGCCGCATCGCCGGCCGCCGGGTCGTCCTCGGCGTGTCGGGCGGGATCGCCAGCTACAAGGCGTGCCTGGTGGCGCGCCGCCTGACCGAGGACGGCGCCCTCCTCGACGTGGTCATGACCGCGTCCGCCACGGAGTTCGTCCGCCCCCTCACCTTCGAAGCCCTCACCGGCCGCGCCGTGGTCACCTCCCTGTGGGAGCCGGGCCGGGCGCTCGACCACGTGCGCCTGGGCCGCGAGCCCGAGCTGATCGTGGCCGCGCCCGCCACCGCCCAGCTCATCGCCCGCATGGCCCAGGGCCTGGCCGACGACTTCCTCACCGCCATGCTGCTGGCCCGCAAGGCGCCCGTCCTGCTGTGCCCGGCCATGAACGACGCCATGTACCGGCATCCGGAGACCCAGGCCAACCTGGCCCGCCTGCGGGGTGCCGGCGGCGTCCAGGTGCTCGGTCCGGCCACCGGGCCGCTGGCCCACGGCGAGGGCGAGGGTCCCGGCCGCATGGTCGAGCCCGAAGAGATCTGCGCCTGGACCGAACGGCTGCTGCGCGGCGCGGCGCCGTACGCCGGCCGGCGCGTGGTGGTCACCGCGGGGCCGACGCGCGAGGCCATCGACCCGGTGCGGGTGGTAAGCAACCGCTCCAGCGGCCGGATGGGCATCGAGCTGGCGCGGGCCGCGTGGCTGCGAGGCGCCGACGTGACCCTGGTCTGCGGTCCCTCGGGACTCACGCCGCCGCCCGGCTGCGCCCTGGTGCGGGTCGAGACGACCCAGCAGCTGCACGATGCCGTGGCCGAGCTGCTGCCGGCCGCCGACGTGCTCATCATGGCCGCCGCGCCCGCCGACTACCGGCCCGCGGCGCCCTCGGCGACCAAGGCCGTGCGCGAGGCCGGGCCGCTCACGCTCACCCTCGAGCCGACGGCCGACGTCCTCACCAGCACCGCCTACTGGCGCAAGCGGGGGGCGATCATGGTGGGCTTCGCGCTGGAGACCGGCGACCCGGTGCCGCGCGCGAAGGAGAAGCTCGAGCGCAAGCAGCTGGACATGATCGTGGCCAACGACGCCACGGAGCAGGGTTCGGGGCCCGACACGGCGACCAACCGGGTCACCGTCGTGACCCGCGGCGGGGTCGAAGCCCTGCCGCAGCTCCCCAAGGACCAGGCCGCCGAGGCGATCCTCGAGCGGATCGCCGCCCTCCTGCCGTCGGCGTGAGCGGCGAGCGGCGCCGGTACCTGCGCCAGCTGCTCGAACAGGGCGAAAGGGACATCGTGGTGCCGCCCGGCTGGCGCGCGCGGGCCGCCGAGGCGCCCGCGCGGGCGGGGGACGCGGCCGGCGCGGCGGACCAGGCGGCGCCGCCGGTGCGCGCCGATGCCGCGGCTCCGCCGGTCCGCGCCGATGCCGCAGCTCCGCCGATATCCGCCGATGCCGAGGCTCCGCCGGTTCGCGCCGATGCCGGGGCTCCGCCGAAGCCGGCCGATTCCGCGCCTCCGCCGGCCCGCCCGCCATTCGGCGCTCCCGCCGCTTCCGAGCGCGCCGGCCCGGTGCGCCCGGCCGCGAACTGGCAGGGCGGCCCGGCGATGTACCGGCCGGGCCTGGTTGTCGAATCGAGCGGGCGGGACAGCGACCTGTTCACCGCCGACCCGGTGGCGGCCCTGCCGGACCTCGGCGCCCTGGCCGCGATGGTCGAGGCGTGCCGCAAGTGCGGGCTGGGCCACAGCCGCAGCCACAGCGTGCCGGGCGAGGGTGATCCCGCCGCCGACTTCGTCTGCGTCGGCGAGGCGCCGGGCGCGACGGAGGACGAGACGGGCCGCCCGTTCGTGGGCCGGGCCGGCCGCCTGCTCGACGACATCCTCGCCGCCATCGGCCTGGCGCGCGAGGCGGTGTTCATCTGCAACGTGCTCAAGTGCCGCCCGCCCGGGAACCGCGATCCCGAGCCGCTGGAGGCGCAGGCCTGTTCGCCGTATCTTCACCGGCAGCTGGAGCTCATCCGTCCGAAGGTCATCCTCGCCCTTGGGAAGCCGGCGGCGACCACGCTCCTGAACGTGCCGCGCACCACCTCGCTGGGCGACCTGCGGGGCCGGGTGCATCGCTATCGCGGGACGCCGCTGGTGGTCACCTACCACCCCGCGGCGCTGCTCCGGAACCCACACTGGAAGTCGGCCACCTGGGATGACGTCCGTATCGCCCGCCGGATCCTCGACGGCGAACCCGTCTGACCCGTTCGCCGGCCGCGGCGCGCCCTACAGCGCCGAGGCCGAGCAGGCGGTGCTGGGCGCCATGCTGCTGGACCAGGACGCGGCCCTGCGCGCGACCGAGGTCCTGGCCGACTGGATGTTCTACCGGGAGGCCCACCGCCGGCTCTTCCGGGTGATGCTGGCGCTGGTCCGCCACGGCGCGATCGACCCCATCACGCT
>CAZJZC010000330.1:0-2487 GCA_964550365.1 uncultured Gemmatimonadales bacterium
GGCCGCGGCCGGGGCCGCGCTCGCCGGCGGCACCACCAGCGGCCGGCCGCGCAGGGCCGGCGGGGGCTCGGGCGCGCGCAGGGCCACGGCCTGCAGCGGCGCGGCCGGGATGTTCATGAGGTACGCGTAGGTCGGCCGCGGCTCCGAGCCGCGCCAGCCGCTGTAGGCCTTGAGCAGCAGGACCACGAACACGGCATGCCCCGCGATCGAGAGCGCGAGCCAGCCGGGCCCGAGCCGCCGGGCGCCCGGAAGGGTGACGCCCCTAAACGCGCGCAAGCAGCCTTCCCACCCGCGCGGCCGCCTCTTCCAGCCGCGCCTCGCTCACCGTCAGCGCGATGCGGAAGAACCCCTCGGCCGAGGGACCGAAGCCGCTGCCGGGGAGCGTGATGACGCCCTCCTGGTCCATCAGGCGCCGCGAGAACTCGGCGCTCCGCACGCCCTCGGGCAGCGGCACCCAGAGGTACATGGTGGCCCTGGGCGCCGGCACGTCGAAGCCGGCCTGCCGCAGGGCCGCGACCGCCACGTCGCGCCGCGCGCGGAAGGTCTCGACCAGCGGCCGGACCAGCGCCTCGGACTGGTCGAGCACGTCGGCCCCGGCCCGCTGGAGGGCCAGGAACGCGCCGGTGTCGATGTACGACTTGACCGTGACCAGCGCCCGGATCAGCTCGGCGTTCCCCGCGGCCCACGCCACCCGCCAGCCGGTCATCGAGAACGACTTGGAGCACGAGTGGAACTCGACCGCCACCTCGCGCGCGCCCTCGATCTCGAAGATGCTCGGCGCCACGTAGCCGTCGAAGGTGAGGTCCACGTAGGGGTTGTCGTACGCCAGCGCGATGCCGAACTCCCGGCACACGGCGACGGTGCGCTCCAGGTAGTCCCGCGGGGCGACGGCGGCCGTGGGGTTGTTGGGGTAGTTGAGGAACACCACCCGGGTGCGGCGCAGGACGTCCGCCGGCACCTGGGTCAGGTCGACCAGGAAGTCGGGCGCGGTGAGCGGGTAGACGTACGGCTCGGCGCCGGCGCAGATGCTGCCGCCGAGGTAGCACTGGTAGCCCGGCTCCGGCACGATGGCGACGTCGCCGGGACCCGCCACCGCCTGGGCGAAGTGCGCGAGGCCTTCCTTGCTGCCGATGAGCGGCACGATCTCCGACGCCCCGTCGAGTTCGGTGCCGAACCGGCGCCGGTGGTACCGCACCACCGCCTCGCGGAACGCCGGCAGGCCGAGCTGGAAGCCGTAGCGGTGCATCGCCGGCTCCTTCAGGGCGGCCGCGAGCGACGCCGTGGCCACCGCCGGCGGCATCAGGTCGGCGTCGCCGGCGCCGAGGTCGATGACGTCCACGCCCTGCGCGATGAGCTCCCGCTTGCGCCCGGGGATGTGGGCGAGCGGGTAGCCCGGCAGGCGGCCGACTCGTTCGGCGATGCGCGGCTTCACAACGGCTGACTCCCCGGTTCAGGTACCCCGGTCCCGCGGCCGTCGGCCGGAGGTCCGCTCCCGATACTACACCGCATCGGCCACAGGATTCCGCAGCACGCCGACGCCGGGCACTTCCACCTCCACGACGTCGCCGGCGACCAGCGGGCCGACCCCCTCGGGCGTCCCGGTGAGCACCAGGTCGCCGGGTTCGAGCGTCATGATCCCCGAAATGTACGCCAGCAGGCCCGGGATGCTGAACGCCATGTCCCGGGCCCGGCCGTGCTGGCGCACCGCGCCGTTGACACGGCAGAGGACCTCGAGCGTCGCGAGGTCGAACGCCGCGCCGACCGGCACGACCGCGGGGCCCGCGGGGCAGAAGGTGTCGAACCCCTTGGCCCGGGTCCACTGCCCGTCGGACCGCTGGAGGTCGCGGGCCGTGACGTCGTTGGCGCACACCAGGCCGGCCACGGCGCTCCGGGCCTCGTCCTCGCCGGCCGCCGTGAGCCGCGCGCCGACGACGACCCCGATCTCGCCCTCGTGCTCGACCTGCGCGGACGCGCGCGGCAGCCGGATCGCCTCGCCCTGGCCGATCAGCGCCGAGGGCGGCTTGAGGAACAGCAGCGGCCGCTCCGGCACCGCGTTCCCCAGTTCCTTCGCGTGCGCGGCGTAGTTCCGGCCGACGCAGACGATCTTCCCGGGTCGGAGGGCGGCGGCGCTCAGGACAGGTCCTCGTCCCCGTCGCGGGGGACCGCGCCGGCGCCGTGCAGTTCGAAGAACTCCGTCAGGCGCTCGCGGACGACGCTCCAGGGCGCCACCACGCGTTCGGCCGGCGGCAGGCCGGCCAGCAGGGCGCCGCCGTAGCGCTTGCGGAGCACCCGCGGGTCGAGCAGGACCACCGCGCCCACGTCGGTGCGGCTGCGGATCAGGCGGCCGAAGCCCTGCTTGAGCTTGAGGCCCGCCAGCGGGACCAGGTACTCGTTGAAGGGATCGCCGCCGCCGGCCTCGATGGCCTCGAGGCGCGCCGCCGTGAGCGGCTCGGTCGGCACCCGGAACGGCAGCTTCGCCAGCAGCAG
>CAZJZC010000331.1:0-2472 GCA_964550365.1 uncultured Gemmatimonadales bacterium
GTGCGGATGCCCTCCAGGCAGGCGACGCCGCCCGCCTGCTTCCGGGGACCGTGCATGCACGAGGCGTCGAGCTGCACCACGCCCTCGGCGTTGGGCAGGCCGCCGTAGCCGACGGACGAATCGTTGGGGTCGAGCTCCGCGACCTTGACGCATTCGACCGCGGCGTCGAGCGTGTCGCCGCCCCGGACCATCATCTCGAAGGCGCGGGGCGCGCCGGCCATGGCGTTGGAGGAGCCGACGAGGACCGGCCGCGCCTGTGGCGGGATGATCACGGCCGGTGCGCCGGCCTGGCGGCCGCCGGGCGACAGCGCGGCAGCGACCGGCACGGCAGCGCCGGCCAGCAGGAAGTCGCGTCGGGACGGGTGCGTCGGGCTCACGGCAACTCCGGGGACACGGGTCGCGGCAAAGATACGGCTACCGTGACGCCGATGGCCACCTCGGCCCACGACTGGCCGAAGTACCGCGCGTCCCGCAGGCACACGTGCAGTGCCGGGCAGCCGTCGTACGGACCCTGCACCGCGTAGGGGAATCGCGCCCACCGCAGGTAGGTGCGGCCCGCGTCGGTCGCCATGGCTGCGCGGACCACCGGCAGGTCCCATTGCCGGGCGATGGCATCGGCCTCGCCGCGGTAGCTGGCGCCCGCGGACCAGGTCCGGGTGCCGTCGCCACGCCGGGTCGCGAACCAGTCCACGCGCCCGAGCACGTAGCCGGCGTCGAGTGCCATGACCGTGCTGCGGGCGAACGGGTTCACCGGCTCGGGTGCGACCATCACGGCCTGCGGGGCGTACCCCATGGCGGCGGCGTGGCGCCGGACCACGTTGCGGCTCATCATGCCGGCCCAGGCCATCACCGCCACGTAGATGGTGCACGCGGCGAGCGCGATGCGGGCCGGCCGCCGGGGATGCCGCGCGCCCGACCGCTGCGCCAAGCGCGACAGCACGATGCCGGCGAACAGCGCCGCCCAGACCCAGGGGTCCACGATGAACAGCGTGTCGCCGTAGAACCATCGGTCGCTGAAGGGCGCCAGCAGCCGCACGCCGTAGACGTTGAGCAGGTCGAGCAACGGGTGCGACGCGACCGCCACGGCGGAGACGAGCAGCAGCGCGCGCGGAATCGCGGGTTCGGCCTCCGGCCGGAGCCGGCGCCGGACCAGCCGGTCCCAGGCCAGCAGCAGGCCGGCCAGCACGAACGGCCAGACGGCCAGCGCCAGCACGCCGTGCGTCCAGCCCCGCCGGAAGCCCAGCGCGGTGACCGGATCCCGCAGGTAGGCGAGGACATCCACGTCCGGCAGGTTGGCGCCGATGACGAGCGCGGCGCTCGCCAGCCGCGTCCGGCGCTTCAGACCCGCCTCGGCGAGGGCCAGGCCCGTCAGGGTATGGCAGAGGTTGTCCATCGGGAGATAGGTTCTGGCGGTCGGTGAGAGGTGGACTGGCCGGCTGGCCACAGGGCGAGGAGCCCACATGCTCGAAACACTCGATCTCGACAAGCATATCACCAAGGCCGAGTACGACAAGACGTTCCGGCCGATCCGCGACCGCCTCGACGACCTCCAGCGCGCGGTGTTCGAAGCGAAGATCCCGGTCCTCGTCGTGCTCGAGGGCTGGGACGCCGCGGGCAAGGGCGACACCATCGAGAAGATGGTCGGGCGCCTCGATCCGCGCGGCTACAAGGTCGTCCCGGTCTATCCGCCCAACACTGAGGAGCTGGCCCGCCCGTTCCTCTGGCGGTTCTGGACCCAGATCCCCGGCCGTGGCCAGCTGGTCATCTTCGACCGCTCGTGGTATCACCGCGTGCTGGCCGAACGGGTGGACGGCGACATCAAGCGGCGGCAGTGGCAGCAGGCGTTCAACGAGATCAACCAGTTCGAGCGGATGCTGGCCGACGACGGCGCCGTGATCGTGAAGCTGTGGCTCCACATCTCCGAGAAGGAGCAGGGCAAGCGGTTCCGGAAGATGCAGGCCAGCAAGTACGACAGGTGGCGGGTGACGAAGAAGGATTGGAAGGCGCACAAGCAATACGGCAAGTACTACAAGGCCGCCGAGGAGATGCTCGAGCGCACCAACATGGCTTACGCGCCGTGGACGCTGGTGGCGGCCGGCGACAAGTACCACCGCCGCGTGAAGGTGTTCGGCGCCGTGGCGGACGCCATGGAGGCGGCGCTGGAAGCGCGCGCGGTGGCCGCGGCCACGAAGCCGTCGAAGGCCGAGGTGAAGGCGGCGCGGAAGGGGAAGGCCAAGGCGGTCGCCGCATCGACGCGGAACATCCTCGACGACGTGGACCTCACGCGGCGGCTCAGCGCCCGGAAGTTCGAGAAGGAACTGAAGGCGCTCCAGGTCCGCCTGCGCCAGCTCCAGTTCCGCGCCTATGCGGAGCACCGGCCGGTCATCATCGCCTACGAGGGCTGGGACGCGGCCGGCAAGGGCGGCAACATCAAGCGCGTCATCGGGGCGCTCGATCCGCGCGGCTACGTGG
>CAZJZC010000332.1:0-2466 GCA_964550365.1 uncultured Gemmatimonadales bacterium
TCGGCGCCAACCAGATGATCCTCGGCAACTACGTGCAGTCCGGCTCGACCTTCCGCCTCACGGCCACCATGTACGACACCCACGACCTGGCGGCGCTGTGGCGCGACGAGGCCACCGGGCCGGTCGACAGCCTGTTCGCCCGCATCGACCAGCTGGCTTCGCGGGCCGCGGCGGCGCTGTGCAGTCAGCCGCAGTACAACCCCGCCCAGCGCTGTTTCGACACCGCGGCGCGGCCGCGCCTGCCGGTCACCGTGGCGGCCGATTCGGCGGCCGCAGGCGGGAGCCTGCGCCTGCTGGCCCGCATCGGCGCCGACGGCTCGGTCCAGGACGTGCGGGTCCAGCAGGCTCCGGCGGGCGAGGCCGTCACCGCCATGGCCGTGGCGGCGCTGGCCGAGGCGCGTTTCGACCCGGCCCGCAAGGCCGGGCGGGCCGTGGATGCCTGGACCGAGGTCGAGGTCCCCATCGTGGCGGCCTCGGCGACGCTGGCATCGAGCGCCCCGGCGCCGGCGCGGTCCGGCCCGGCCGGCGGGGCGGCGGCCTCCGCTCCGGCGGCCGCCGACTGCGAGGATCCCGTCGTCGGAGTGCGGAACCCCGGGCGCAGCTGCTGGGACTCCCGTCCGGTGCCCGCCAGCCGACTGCCGCTGGTGGCGACGCCCGCCGCCTGCCGGACCCTGCCCTCGGCGGCCACCGTGCTGGTGCGGGTCGGCGTGTCGGGCAACGTGGAAGGTCGGCCGTCGGTGACGCGCCCGTCGGACTGCCCCGCGTTCAGCGACTCGGCCGCCGCCGCGGCCGCGGCCATCGTCTTCGCGCCGGCCCAGAAGGCCGGCCATGCCGTGGCGGCCTGGACCATGGTGCTGGTGCGCCCCGTGACCGGAGCCGCCGGAGGGACCGAATGACGATGCCGGTGTGGTGGCCCGCGACCCGGCGGACGACTGCCGGGCCCCGGCTGCGGGTCGCGGCCATGCTCGCGCTCGCGCTCGCGCTCGCCGCGCCGGCCGAGGCCCAGCGCATCGCCGAGATCCAGATCGCGCCGCCGTTCCTGAGGATGCGGCCCGATGCCGAGACCAAGGTGCTCGCGACGGCCTTCGATGCCGATGGGAATCCGGTGGTGGTCGAGTACCAGTGGTCCTCGAGCAACATCAACGTGGTGCAGGTCGCGCCCGACGGGACCATCCGCGCCGTCGCGCCGGGCACGGCCATCGTCACGGCATCGACGCCCGTCGCCCGCGGCAGGCGCCTCTCCGGGCGCATCACGGTATTCGTGGCGCACCCCGGCGCCGTCGTGATGGTGCGGCCGGCGCCGGGCGTGGCACCCGTGCCTCCCACGCCTCCGGCGCCGGGCGTGGGCGCCCCGCCGCCCCCCGGCGCGGGCGGTGCCCCCGGGCGCGTGCCGAACATGGACTCCCTGGTGCGCGCGTCGGTCAACTGCGCCGAACCGGCGGTGAACGCGTTCAATCCCATGCGGGCCTGCTGGGACGAGCGGGCCACGCCGCGGGATCCGCCCGTCGTGCCCGTGCCCGAGGCGTGCCAGTCGGTCGGTCCGCTCCGTCCGGCCGCGGTCCAGGTCCAGGTCAGCGACCAGGGAGCGGTGCTCGAGGTCCGGCCGTTCGCCCTGTCGAACTGCCCGCAGTTCAACGAGGCCGCGCTGGCAAAGATCCGCGCGACCCTGTTCGAGCCGGCGCGCCAGGGCGGCCGGAACGTCACCGCCTGGGTCGTGGTGCGCGTGCACCCGGAGCACCGATGAGCCGCGTCCCCATGAGCGCACCGGACCTGGCCCGATGACCGGGTTCGCCGACCTGCCCGAGCGCATCCTCGGCCCGCTCGAGGGCGTGAGCGACGCCGCCTGGCACGACAGCCCGGATGGGCGGTGGGGCCCGGGGCAGATCGTGGCGCACCTCGCCGTTGCCATGGAGAACTCGGCCACCGCGTTCGAATCACGCGTGGACAAGCCGCCCATGGAGCGGCGACCCGTGTCGCTGGTGCTGAGGGTGGCGCGGCTGGTGGTGTTCACGACCGGCCGTTTCCCGCGCGGCCGCAAGGCGCCGCCGACCGCCCTGCCGCCGGTCCGTCCCGAGCGGGCGGCCACGGAGGACCAGTTCCGCCGCGCCGTGGAGCGGTTCCTCGCGCTCGAGCGCCGGCTGCTGCCACAGCGCGAGCGCGACCTGTTCGTCAAGCATCCGGTCTTCGGCGATCTCACGCTCCGCGAGTTCATGCGGTTCCACGTCGTGCATGCCGAGCATCATCGGCGGCAGATCCTCGAAAGACTGGGGTAGGGGTGGGGGTGGGTGAGAGGGGTGGGGGAAGGTGAGGGGTGATAGGGGTGGGTGATGGGGCGGCGACCCTGGCGTGACTACGGATCACCCGCACGCGTTCCGCCCATCACTCCCGCTCACCACTCCCCACCCACCGCTCCCGCTCCCCCCACCCCCCCCAACCCCCCCCACCCACCCCCCCCCCCCCCCCGCG
>CAZJZC010000333.1:0-2457 GCA_964550365.1 uncultured Gemmatimonadales bacterium
ACCGTGACGTCGCGCAGGGACTCGTCGAAGCAGGTCACCCCGCGCCGCTCGGCGGCGATCCGCCGGCTGGTGCCGGCGCAGACCTGCCCGCGGCTCTCGGCCAGCGCCGTGGCCGCCACGCCGGCCAGCCCGGCCGGCAGGCGCGTCGCCGCGTAGGTCACCGGATCGACCATGAACACGCCGTTCCCGTCGGTGCCGAGGAACACCTCGTTGGTGACCGGCGTGAGGGTCGCGGAGGTGACGCGGAAGGTCCGCATGTTGTCGTCGGTCTCGACGCGGGCGCGCACGGCGTCGTAGGCCGGCAGGCGGGCGCGCAGTTGGGCCTGCGTCAGCGAGCCCTGCTGGGCCGAGGCCGGCGGCGGCACGGCGCCCTGGGCGCTCAGGCCCCCGCGCGGCACGAAGTACCAGCCCGCGGTGGTGCGGAAGTAGGCGCCCGCGGACGGATTGCGCGCATCGAGCACCACCTGGATCACCACGCCCGGCAGCGGACCGCCGTCGAGACGCCGGCCGAAGGGCTGCCATGCCATCCACAGGCCGCGCCCGCCGAGCCAGGCGGTGTCGTCGGCGGGGTCGGCCGCCATCGCCGTCACCTCGCCGGTCCTGACGCCCTCGAGCAGGCCCACCGTCTCGCGCCAGGCGCGGAAGGCGCGGTCGTAGACGGCGAGGCCGTTGCTGGTGGCGGCATAGACCACCTGGCGCGTGGCGGCCACGGCCGTGACGTAGGACAGGTCGGTGATCAGGACCCGCTCGTCGGCGCGCCACAGGCGCGACTGGGCCGCCGAGAGGCGCGGCGCGCCGAGGAGCCCGGGAAGCAGGCAGGCGGCCGTGGCGGCGGCGCGCCGCCACCGGGCGCGCGCAGGGCTCACCGCACCTCCGGAGGCTCCAGCCGCGCCAGCACCGGCGGCTCCACCTCCACCGCCCTCGCCGTCAGCTCGCGCCACAGCGGGCTCAGCACGCCCAGCAGGTCGTCGGGCCGCATGGTGCGCACCGACCGGTGACGGGCGATGTCCTCGGCCGCGCGGCCGTGGACGTGCGCCGCCGCCGCGCCGGCCACCTGGGGCGGCGCGCCGCGCGCCAGCCAGCTGGCCGCCACGCCCGCCAGCACGTCGCCGGTGCCGCCGGTGGCGAGGCCCGGGTTGCCCGACGCGCTCACCAGCGACGGCAGGGCGGGCGCGGCGCACACGGTGGGCACGCCCTTGAGCAGGACCGCCTGGCCCAGCCGTTCGGCGGCGGCGGCGGCGGCCGCGAACGGGTCGCGGCGCGCGCCGTCGGCCAGGTCGGGGCACAGCGCCGCGAACTCGCCGCGGTGCGGGGTGAGCAGGACCCGCGAGCCGGCGCACAGGCCGCTCAGCTCGTCGGCCGCTCCGCGGAACACCATCAGGCCGTCGGCGTCGAGCAGCAATGGGCGGCGGGCGGCGGCTATCAGCAGGCGCGCGAACCGCGCGGTCGCCGCGCCGCGGCCGAGGCCCGGGCCCAGGACCACGGCGTCGGCCCATTCGAGGGCCTCGAGCAGTGCCGGCTCGAGGGACTCGCCGAGCGCGCTCTCGACGCAGGTGATGTCGGGGTTGTTGGCCTGGGCGGCCGCGACGGTCTCGCGCGGGGCGGCGATGCGCACCAGGCCGGCGCCCGAGCGCAGGGCGGCCTTGGCGGCGAAGACGCAGGCGCCGGCCATGCCGGCCGCCCCGCCCACCACCAGCACCCGGCCCCGTTCGCCCTTGTGGGTGTCGGCGGCGATGGGCGGCAGCACGCCCGCGAGCCAGGCGTCGGTCACCACGCCCGGCACGGCGGCCGCGAGCGGCGGGAAGCCGATCTCGGCCGCCACCACGATGCCGCACACGGTGCGCTGGAGCAGGTGGCCGCGGCGGAAGCCGCCGAAGGTCACGGTCATGGCGGCCCGCACGCAGGGCGCGCCGACCGCGCCGGTCGTCAGGTCGAGGCCGGTCGGGCCGTCCACCGCCACGACCGGCGCGCCGAGCCGCATGAGGCGGTCCACCGCCGCGGCCGCCGGCCCCTCGAGCGCGCCGCGGGCGCCGGTGCCGAGGATGGCGTCCAGCACCAGCCCCGGCGCGCCCCAGTCGCCCGCCGCGTCCGTCACCCGCACGCCCTGCCCGACTGCCAGCGCGCGGGTGGCGGCGTTGTCCGGCGACGGCTCGCCCGCCAGCGCCACCGCGGTCACCTCGACGCCGAGCGCCGCCAGGGCGCGCGCCGCCACAAATCCGTCGCCGCCGTTGTTGCCGCGGCCGCACACCACGAGCACGCCGCGCGCCAGCTGGCCGTCGTACTGCCGCGCCGCCACGGCGGCCACGGCGCGCCCGGCCGATTCCATCAGCACCCGCGCGGGGATGGCCGACGCCTCGCGCGCGGCGCGGT
Source organism: uncultured Gemmatimonadales bacterium (assembly GCA_964550365.1). Taxonomy (GTDB): domain Bacteria; phylum Gemmatimonadota; class Gemmatimonadetes; order Gemmatimonadales; family JACORV01; genus DASXPG01. The sequence continues at coordinate 2,371 of CAZJZC010000333.1, forward strand.
CCCACGCCGCCGCCTCGTCGCTCGACAGCACCGGCACGACGCTCATCGCGCGATCACCCCGCCGTAGCCCACCACGCTCGTGTCGTC
>CAZJZC010000334.1:0-2431 GCA_964550365.1 uncultured Gemmatimonadales bacterium
AGGTGGCGTCGGGGCCCCAGATGCTCTTCTCCCACTCGGGGAAGGCCCCGCGCTGCTCGGCCAGCCGGGCGCTGGCGACCTTCGACTCCTCGTCCACGAACTTCATGAGCCGGCGGCCGAACTCGACGCCCTCGTCCGAGTTGTACGGGATGCCGAGGCGCACCAGGGCGTCGGCGAAGCCCATGACGCCCAGTCCGATGCGCCGGATGCGCTTGGCCAGGTCGTCGATCTCGGGCAGCGGGTACTTGTTGGCGTCGATGACGTTGTCGAGGAAATGGGTGCACAGGTGCACGGTCCGGCGCAGGCCGTCCCAGTCCATCGCGCCGTTCTCGACGAACACGCCCACGTTGACCGACCCGAGGTTGCACACGTCGTAGGCCAGCAGGGGCTGCTCGCCGCACGGGTTGGTGGCCTCGTACTCGCCCAGGTGCGGCACCGGGTTGTAGCGGTTGGCCTCGTCCACGAAGAACACGCCCGGCTCCCCGGTGCTCCAGGCGCCGTGGATGATCCGCTGGAACACGTCGCGCGCGTCGAGCCGGCCCACGACGGCCCGGGTCTTGGGGTGGACCAGGTCGTAGCTGGTGCCCGCCTTCACCGCTTCCATGAAGACCCGCGTGACGGCCACCGAGATGTTGAAGTTGGTGATCTTCGACGTGTCGCTCTTGCAGGCGATGAAGTCCAGCACGTCGGGATGATCCACCCGCAGGATGCCCATGTTGGCGCCGCGGCGGGTGCCGCCCTGCTTGACCACGTCGGTCGAGGCGTCGTAGAGCGACATGAACGACACCGGGCCGCTGGCCACGCCCATGGTCGAGCGCACCACGTCGTTCTTCGGGCGCAGGCGGCTGAAGCCGAAGCCGGTCCCGCCGCCCGACTGGTGCACCAGCGCCATGGACACCAGCGTGTCGTAGATGCCGCTCTTGCCGTTCGAGAGCGCGTCCTCGACCGGCAGGACGAAGCAGGCCGACAGCTGGCCCAGGGGCCGGCCGGCGTTCATCAGGGTCGGGGAGTTGGGCATCCACTTCCGCTCGGCCATGACCCGGAAGAACTCGTCGGCCAGGGCCTCGACCGCGCCGTCACTGGCGCCGTAGGCCCGGTCGGGCGCGGCGATGGTCCGGGCCACCCGCCAGAACAGGTCCTCGGGCTTCTCGACCGGTTTGCCGGCGTCGTCCTTCACCAGGTACCGCTTCTCGAGCACGGTACGGGCGTTGGCCGAGAGCTGCAGGGCGCGGGCACGATCGGAAGCGCACGAAGCCATGGGGCAAAAACTCCTCTACTGCCGGGTGGGTGACACGTCCCGACGCAAGACCTGTAATGTAAGCACGCTGGCGGTTTTAGGCCGAACAGCCGGAGTTACAGCGGGGGTTCAAACTAGGCCTGTTGCCCGGGGCGAGCAACACCCCGCGAACGTCGAGCAGACGGCTCACGTTCCGGTTTTGCACATCACAAAGATGGCGCAGCGCCCCCGCCGCGTCAGCCGTGACGGACGAAGGCGCCGGCGCGATGCCGCGCGCTCAGGGCCACGTAGTGGTCCACGGTGCTCCGGATGCGCGCGCGCAGGCCGTCGTCCACCGGCCGCACGACCCGGGCCGGCATGCCCATCACCAGCGAACCCGGCGGGATGCGCATGCCCTCGGGGCACAGCGCGCCGGCCGCGATGACGCTGCCGGTGCCGACGTGCACCTGGTTGAGCAGGATGGCCCCCATGCCGACGAGGCAGAAGTCCTCCACCGTGCAGCCGTGCAGGATGGCGCGATGGCCGACGCCGACGTCGGCGCCGATGGTGCACGGGACGCCTTCGTCCACGTGGACCATGGAGAGGTCCTGGATGTTGGAGCGCGGGCCGACGGTGATGGGCTCCATGTCGGCGCGCAGCACCGACCGGTACCAGACGCTGGCCTGTTCGCCCAGGCGCACGTCGCCGAGCACGTCGGCGCCGGGCGCGATGAAGGCGGTCGGGTGGATCAGCGCCGTCAGCGGGGGGCCGGACGCATCTGCACGATATACCACGCCGCCACGGGCTGCCCGCCCTTGGTCGCCGGCGTGAAGGTCATGTCGAGCACCTGCGCCACGGCGAGCGCGTTGAAGTCGGCGCAGTTCGAGCGCCGGTTGGCCGTGGGCTGGCCGACCACCTCGCCCGAGGCCGACACCTGCACCAGGATGAACGCCGCCGTGACGTTGCCGGCGCACGAGGCGGGCACCGGCAGGACCGGCGAGGTGCGGGGGTTGGGCCGCGCGTCGTAGCACTGGCGGTTGCGGTTGGCCAGCGAGACCGTCGGCGCGGCGCACGCGGCGGCGGGCGCCGTGGGCGCACCCGGCGCGGCCGTGGTGGGCGGCGCGGGCGGCGGCGGGCGCGGGGGGGGGGGGGGGGGCCGGGGGGGGGGCGCCGGCGGGGGGGGGGGGGGCGCGGTGGGGGCCGGGGTGCGGGAGG
>CAZJZC010000335.1:0-2428 GCA_964550365.1 uncultured Gemmatimonadales bacterium
GGTCGATCTCGACCATCATGCCGTAGCCGTTGCTCCAGCCCACCTTGGTCACCCGGCCGGCGGCCGGCGCGATGATCGGCGTGCCGTACGCGGCGGTGATGTCCAGACCCTCGTGCGGGCGGTCATAGTGCAGGATGGGGTGGTAGCGCACCTTCGAGAAGTTGCTGGTGAGGAACCCCTCGGTCGGCATGATGCTGGGTGTCGCCGACATGCGCTGGACGTGCGAGGCGAGGCTGTCGGAAGCTTCGCGGAACGACGCCGCCACGAGATTGGCGCGGCGGATCAGCCCGTCGACGCTGACGTGTACCCGGAGCGCCTCGCGACCCACGGCGCCGCCCTCGGCGAGCAGCCGCTCCCGCTCCGGCCAGGGCCCGGCCGGTCCGCCGATACCGGCGCGCCGCACCGAGGGGTCGAGCGGTTCCAGGCCGGCCACCAGCCGGACCTCCTGGTCCCGCCGCGAGATCACGGCCAGCGTGTCGGACAGGCTCGAGACGCGCAGGCCCAGCTGGCTGACCTCGTGGGCCAGCGTGGCGTTCTCGCGCTGGAGTCGCTCACTGCGGGCCACGTCCACCGAGCGGGTGAACACGCTCACCGTCGCCGCCAGGAACGACGCCGCCAGCACGACGGCGGTGCCGCCGATGAGCTTCACGGCCGTCATCGAGACCGTGACGGTTCGCGAGCGGCCATCCGCGTGCGGGACCAGCATGATCGTCCAGCGCTTTTCCGCCACCAACAACTCCCTCATCAAGACAAACGTGGCCGGCGTCGCAGCGCGCTGCCGGCACGAAAGACGTAGAACGTTACCGCTCGTAACAGGGGGTGTCAACCAGTCCGGGACTACATCTGTAACTCATTGCAAGACAACGTGTTATGACCATCTCTCAGGATGCCTCGGCGACCGGGGCCGGTTTTGGGAACAACGGGGCGATCCGCGTCGTCTTGTGACCTTCCATCGCAGGCTGAGTGGCCACGCGCCACAGGGTGTCGCCGCTCAGCGCGGGCCCGAGTCCCAGGGCCTCGCGCAGGGTGCCTGCCGCGCGCGGCAGGAACGGCTCGGCCAGCGCCGCCAGGCGTGCCAGGGCGCGCGCCAGCGCGGCCAGCGTCTCGTCGAGTCCCATCTGGTCACCGGCTTTCGCCTGGGCCCACGGGGCGCGCCGGTCCACGTACTGGTTGGCCTCCGCCACGTGGTCCCAGGCGGCCTGGAGGCCCTCGTGGAGCAGCAGGGCGTCCATGGCGGCGACGTAGCGGGTCACGGTGTCCGCTCCGGCCTGGTCGAGGTCGGTCGGCGGGCCGGCCGGCACCACGCCCTCGCGGTAGCGGGCCAGCATGGCCAGCACCCGCGAGGCGAGGTTGCCGAAGGCGTCGGCCAGGTCGGCGGTGTAGCGGTCGTCGAAGCGCTCCCAGGTGAAACTGCCGTCGGCGGACCAGGGGATCTCCCGCAGCAGGATGAACCGGAACGCGTCCGGGCCGTGTCGCGCGATGGCGTCGTCCACGCTGAACGTGGGTCCGGCCGACTTGGAGAGCTTCTCGCCCTTGAAGAGGGCGAATCCGTGACCCCAGACGCGTTCGGGCAGGGCGAGGCCGGCCGAGGCGAGCATGGCGGGCCAGACGACGCAGTGGAGCCGGGTGATGTCCTTGCCGACCACGTGGAGCTGGGCCGGCCAGCGCGGCGTGGCGCCCTCGGCCGGGAACCCGGTCGCCGTCAGGTAGTTGGGCAGGGCGTCGAACCACACCCAGGTGACCTGTCGCTCACCGCTGGAGAGGGGCCGGGGCCAGGGGATGCCCCAGGTGACCCTCGAGCGCGTGACCGGGATGTCCTCCAGGCCCGAGGCCAGCAGGCCCAGGATCTCGTTGCGGCGCGTGGCGGGCTCGAGGAACCCGGGGTGCTGCTCGAAATGGCGGCGCAGGAACGCCTGGTACCGGCTGAGGCGGAAGAACCAGTTCCGCTCGGTCTTCCACTCCAGGTCGCGCGTCGGATGGATGATGCAGCGGCCGTCCTCGATCTCGGCGTCGCGCTTGAACTGCTCGCAGCCGACGCAGTACCAGCCCTCGTACGGCCGCTCGTAGAAGTCGTCGGGGTTGGTGGCATAGATGCGCTCGATGAGCGCGACCACGCCGGCCTTGTGGTCGGCGTCGGTGGTGCGGATGAAGCGGTCGTAGCCGATGTCGAGCCGGTCCCACAGGGCCCGGAACACCCCGGCGATGCGATCCACCTGTTCCTGCGGGCTGATCCCGAGTGCCTCGGCGGCCTGGGCCACCTTCTGGCCGTGCTCGTCCATGCCGACGAGGAAGAAGACGTCGTCGCCCCGCATTCGCCGGTAGCGGGCGATGGCGTCGGCGCCGACCCGCTCGTAGGCATGGCCGAGGTGCGGGTCGCCGTTGGCGTAGTCGATGGCGGTGGTGATGTAGAAGCGGCTCACGCGTCGTC
>CAZJZC010000336.1:0-2418 GCA_964550365.1 uncultured Gemmatimonadales bacterium
GCCGCCGACTGCCGCGCGGGGTGGCGCGACGGCCAGCGGCTGGTCCTCATGGTCGCGCCGCGCGGCCTCCCGGCGCCGGGCCGCGTCCAGCAGGTGCTGGTCGTCGCGCCGGCGCGCTGCCGCGGTCCGCTGACGCTGCTGGAGTCACAGGCCGACGCATCGACCGCGCCGCGGCTGGTGGTTGGCACCTGGCGCCGCGACCACGAGGCGTGGCAGCGCCGGTGGCCCGGGCGCGCCGAGCGGCTCGGCCGCCTCGCGGTGCGGCACGCGCGGCCGCTCGCGCGCGACGTCCCTCTCGCCTCGCGCGCGCGCATGGGCGCCGAGCGGACGCTGGTCTCGCTGTTCGGACCTCGCCGGGCCGCCCTGGCCGCGGCGCTCACGGTGGACACCGACGCGTCGCTCCCGCGCGCCGAACGCGACCGGTTCACCCGGGCCGGCCTGGCGCATCTGCTGTCGATCTCCGGATTCCACGTCGGCCTGCTGGCCGGCGCGTTCATCCTGCTGCTGCGCGCCGGGCGCTGCTCGTCCGATGCGGCCCGCCTGGCCGGCACGCTGGCGGCGGCGCTCTACGTGGCCTTCCTGGGAGCGCCGGCGCCGGCCCTGCGCGCCCTGGTCCTGCTGGCCCTGTGGTCCTGGGCGCGGGCCCGCCAGCGCCCGCCGCCGCCGGCGGCCCTGCTGGCCGCGACCGCCACGGTGGTCCTGGCGGCGGACCCATGGGCGGTCGTCGAGGCCGGCCCGTGGCTGTCGTTCGCCGGCGTGTGGGGCTGTGTCGGCGCCGCACGCTGGTGGGCGCGCGTGTCGGGCGAGGCCACCTCGCGCGCGCGGCGCCGGGCCCTCCGCTGGGCCGCTCCCGCGGTCGTGTCGCTCGGCGCCACCCTCGCGACCGCTCCGGCCACGATCCTCGCCTTCGGGACCGCGACGCCGGCCGCCGTGGTGGCGAACATCGCGGCGGTGCCGCTCGCCGCGGCGGCGGTCCCGGCCATCGCGCTCGCGCTCGCCGCCTCCTGCCTGCCGGCGCCGGGAGCCGCCGCGGTCGCGGCGGCCGCCGCCTCGCTCGCCGGCCTGGCGCTCGACCTGCTCGAAGGGGTCGCCGAGGCCGCCGGGCGTCTGCCGGCGGGCACCGTCATCGTCACCGACCGGAAGGCGGCCGCGCTGGTGGCCGCGCTGGCGGCGGTCCTCCTCCTGGTGCCCGGGCGCCGCAGCTTCACCCGACGCGCGGCGGGCGCGCTGGCCTCGCGCGCCGCCCTGGCGGTGGGGCTGGTGCTCGCGGCGGCCCTGTGGGCCCCCGTCCGCGCCGGCGCTTCGGGTGACGGCGATGGCCTGCTGGCGCTACATTTTCTGGCGGTGGGCCAGGGCGACGCCGCGGTCCTGCGGACGCCGCGCGGCCGGTGGATCGTGATCGACGGCGGCCCGCGCGTGGCGGGCGGCGATGCCGGCCTGCGGCGGGTCGCACCGTTCCTGCGGCGGCAGGGGGCGCGCCGGCTGGCGCTGGTCGTGGCGTCGCATGGCGACGCCGACCACCTGGGAGGCCTGCCGGCCGTCGTCGGCGCCTTCCCGACCGACCTGGTGCTCGAGCCGGGCGAGCCGCTGGGCCGGCCGCTGTACCGCGAATGGCTGGCCGGGGTCGGCCGGCGCGCGGCGCGCTGGCGCCGGGCCCGCGCCGGCGACCGGATCGAGGTCGATGGCGTGCGCCTGCGGATCTGGCATCCGGATGAGGCCTGGCTGGCGCGACGCCATCCGCCGAACGAGAACTCGGTGGTGCTGTCGGTCGAGTACGGCGCCTTCCGGGCCGTGTTCACCGGCGATGCCGGCCGGCCGATGGAGGACGAGCGCGCCGGGGTGATCGGCCGCGCGACCCTGCTCAAGGTCGGCCACCACGGGAGTCGCACCGCCACCGGCGACGCCTGGCTCAGGGCGATCGGCCCCAGGGTGTGCGTCCTGTCGGTCGGGCCCAATCGCTACGGGCACCCGGACCCGGGCGTGCTGGGCCGGCTCGCCGCCGCCGGCTGCGCCGCGTGGCGCACGGATCAGGGTGGCGACGTGCGGGTGACCACCGACGGACGGGTCGTGCGCCTGCGCGCGGCCGGGCGCGACACCACCATCACCGCCAGCAAGGAGCAGCCGTGAGGGCTTCGATCGGCCGCCTGGAGCTCAACCGCGTCGTCACCATCGAGAGCTTCATCATCGACCAGGAACGCCGCCACGCCCCCGAGGCGGTGGGCGACCTGTCGAACCTGCTCTACGACATCGGCCTTGCGGCCAAGATCATCAACAGTCACGTGCGCATGGCCGGCCTGGCCGACATCCTCGGCGCGGCCGGCGGCATCAACGTGCAGGGCGAGGTGGTCCAGAAGCTGGACGACTTCGCCAACGACACCATGAAGCACTCGCTGCTGCGGACCGGGCGCGCCTGCCTGC
>CAZJZC010000337.1:0-2417 GCA_964550365.1 uncultured Gemmatimonadales bacterium
GCGCCGCCGTTGAGCACGTTCATCATCGGCACCGGCAGGACGTGCGCCGTGACGCCGCCGAGGTAGCGGTAGAGCGGCATGCCCACGTCGCGCGCCGCCGCCCGGGCCGCGGCCAGCGACACGGCCAGCAGGGCGTTGGCGCCCAGGTGACTCTTGTTCTCGGTGCCGTCGAGTTCGAGCAGTTCGTCGTCGATGCCCACCTGGTCGTAGGCGTCGAACCCCTCGAGCCGGGGGCCGATGGTCTCGTTGACGTTGCGCACCGCGTCGAGCACGCCCTTGCCGCCGTAGCGGTTGGGGTCGTTGTCCCGCAGTTCCACGGCCTCGTGCGCGCCGGTGGACGCGCCGCTCGGGACGGCCGCCGAGGCGGTGGTGCCCGACGCCAGGACGACCTCGGCCTCGAGGGTGGGATTGCCCCGGCTGTCGAGGATCTCGCGCGCGTGGACTTCGATGATCGTGCTCATGGCACCGTGGGAGAAGGAGACCGAAAGGTGGCGGGGCCGGCGGACCACGTCAACGCGCGGCCAGCCGCTCGCGGAGCCCGAGAATGGCCTCGCGGGTGCGGGCCGCCAGCGCGTCGCGGTCCTCGTACGTCAGCCCCGCGGTGGGGATGGGCTCGCCGACCAGGATGCGCACCGGCCGCCGCCGGACCCGGATACTGCCCTTGGGCATGATGTCGAACGCCCCGTCCACGTAGAGCGGGATGATGGGCGCGCCGCTGGCGATGGCGAGCACGAACGGCCCCTTCTTGAACGGCAGCAGCTCGCCGGTGCGCGTGCGCGTGCCCTCGGGATACACCAGGATGTGGAGCCCGTGCTCGCGGATGCGGGCCGCCGCCGTGTCGTAGGCGCCCATGGCCTCGCGCAGGTTCTGCCGGTCGATGGGCACGTGCCCCGCGGCGTGCAGGGCCGGACCGAAGATGGGGATCGAGAACAGCCCCTTCTTGGCGATGAACTTGGGATGCACCGGCAGCCAGGCGAGATAGGCGAGGATGTCGAAGAACGACTGGTGGTTCGACGCCATGATGGCCGGCGAACCGGGCACGATGGCCTCGCCGCCCGCGACGCTGACCGGCACGCCGGCGACCGCCAGCAGGGTGCGCCCGAAGTTCTGCTGGGCCCAGTCGTAGATGCCGCCGGCCCGGTACGGCACGCGGACCAGCCGCGCGACGATGCAGACCATGGCGTAGAACACCGTCACCGGCACGATCGCCAGCACGTAGCCGAGGGTCCGCACCTCAGCGCGCCCCGAAGTGGTCGTGACCGGCCGGCAGGTCCGCCGCCCGGCCCTCGAATGCGGCGCGCACCCCCGGCTCGGCCTCCACGGCGCCGATGACCGTCACGGCCACCGGCGCACCCGCCAGGTCGTCGTCGGTCACGTCGGCCGGCAGGGCGGCCAGCAGTTCGTACTCCTCGCCGCCGCGCGCGGCGAAGCGCCAGGCCGGCTCGCCGGTCCGTTCCGCCGCCGCCCGGGCCGACGCCAGCACCGGGATGCGCTCCAGGTCCAGGCGCGCGCCGACCTCGCCGGCGGCGAGCAGGTGGCCGAGGTCGGCGGCGAGGCCGTCGGACACGTCGATCATGGCGCGGGCGCGATGGTGCGCCAGGAAGCGCGCGGCATCATGGCGCGGCGCGGGATGCGCGAACCGCGCCCGCGCCTCGGCCTCCGGCTCGGCGCCCGCCTCCCACGCGCTCAGCGCCGCGAGCGGACCGCCGAGCGCGCCGGTCACCACCAGCCGGTCGCCCGGCTTCGCGCCGGCGCGCCGCACCGGCGCCGGCGCCCGGCCGATGACACAGCAGTCCACCACCAGCCGCTCGCTCCGGGTGAGGTCGCCGCCCACGATCACGGCGCCGGCATCCGCCGCGGCCTCGGCCGCGCCGTCGCCGAGCGCCAGGGTGGTCTCCTCGGGCTCGGCCGCGGGCACCCCGAAGGCGAGCAGGACCACGAACGGCTCCGCGGCGCAGGCCGCCAGGTCGCTCAGCGCCGCGGCGGCCGCCCGATAGCCGATCTCGTGCGGCGACAGCCAGGCGCGGCGGAAATGGACGTCCTCGACCGACAGGTCGAGCGACACGGCCAGCCGCTCGCCCCCGGCCTCGACGAAGGCGCAGTCGTCGCCGAGGCCGCGGGCCCGGTCCTTCCAGCGCGAGGCCAGGGCGCGGATGCGGTCGAACTCCCGGCCGCGACCCAGCCGGACGTCGAGACTCATCGGACCAGCACCCGCCGGTCGAACCGCACCACCCCGGCGTCGGTCGCGACCCACACGTACGAGCGCGTGGCGATCACGTCGTGCACCGGCGTGGGCACGTCGTCCCGCAGCAGCGCATGCCACGCATTGTGCTCGAGGTCGAACAGCGCGAACCCCTGCGACCCGCCGATCCAGAACCCGTCGGCGTCGCCGCTCACGCTCGCCAGCCGCCCGATGC
>CAZJZC010000338.1:0-2402 GCA_964550365.1 uncultured Gemmatimonadales bacterium
CGGCGCCAGGGCGAGCAGGGCGGCGAGGGCGCCGGCGGCCGCGGCCGCGCTAGGCACCCGTCCCGCCCAGGCGCGCGGCGGCGCCGCGGACCAGCTCCCAGACCCGCTCCACGTGCTGCCGCGTGGTGCGCAGGTTGCCGATGGCGAGGCGGATGACGAACCGGCCGCCCAGCCTGGTGTGCGACAGGAACACCGACCCGTCACGATTCACCTCGGCCAGCAGACGCTCGTTGAACGCGTCCTGCGCCTCGGCCGCGCCGGGCGGCACCGCGCGGAAGCACACTACGCTGAAGGGCACCGGCGCCACCACCGCGAAGCCCGGTTCCGCCGCGACCCGGGCCGCGAACCCGCGCGCCAGCTCGCAGTGCCGGCGGATGGCCGAACGCAGGCCCTCGGCGCCGAAGGCGCGGATCACGAACCACAGCTTGAGCGCCCGGAACCGGCGCCCGAGCTGGAAGCCGTACTCGCCGAGGTTGGTGACGCCGTGCTCGGTGGTGGCCAGGTAGTCCGGCACCAGCCGGAACGCGGCGCGGAGGGCGTCGGGCTCCCGGAGCAGCAGCACCGAGCAGTCCACCGGGGTCGCCAGCCACTTGTGCGGGTTCAGCACGATGGAGTCGGCCCGCTCCCAGCCGGCGAACAGGGGGCGCAGTTCGGGGCACATGGCCGCCGGCCCCGCGTAGGCGGCGTCCACGTGCAGCCACAGGCCCTCCGCCCGGGCGATGTCGGCCGCCGCCGCGACCGGGTCCGCCGAGGTCGACGACGTCGTGCCCACGGTCGCCACCACCGCGATCGGCAGGCGCCCGGCCGCCCGGTCGGCGGCGATGGCCGCCGCCAGCGCGTCGGGCCGCATGGCGAAGGCGGCGTCGGCCGCCACCTTGCGCACGCCGTCGAGGCCGAGGCCGAGCGTCACGGCCGCCTTCTCGATGGACGAGTGCGCCTGCTCGCTGGCGTACACCACCATCGGCGGCGCGCCGGCGAGCCCGCGCTCGAGCACCGTCGGGACGGCCCGGTGGCGCGCCGCGGCGATCGCCAGCAGGGAGGAGGTCGAGGCGGTGTCGTTGATGTGCCCGACGAAGCCGTCGGGCAGGCCGACGAGCCGGCGCAGCCAGTCGGTCGCCAGTTCCTCGAGTTCGGTGACGGCCGGCCCCGTGCGCCACAGCATGCCCTGGGCGTTGAGCGACGCCGCGAGCATCTCGCCCATCACGCCGGGCGCCGAGCCGGTGATGGCGAAGTAGGCCATGAACCCGGGGTGGTTCCAGTGGGTGACGTTGGGTTCGATGATGCGGCGGTAGTCGGCGAGGATGGTCTCGAGCGGCTCGCCCTGTTCGGGCGGCGCGGCCGGCAGCATGGCCCGCACCGCGCCGGGCGCCACCCGCGGCACGACCGGGTAGCGTTCGACGCCCTCGTGATAGTCGGCCGCGAGGTCGGCGGCCGCCCGGAAGGCGGCGCGGACATCGGCGGGCAATTCGGGCGGAGCGGGCACGACGGGAAAAGGTAGGCGGCGGATCAGGCGGAGGCGAGCCCCACGGACCGGGCCCCCATCACCCATCACCCATCACCCATCACCTCTCCCTACCCCTACCCCCCTCACCCACCCCCACCCCTACCCCGATCAGTTCTTCTCCGTCGAAAAATACCTGGCCGGGATCGGCGTGGTCGCCGTCTCACCCCACCACATGATCTGCATCACCCAGTAGCGCGTGCCGTCGTGGTACAGCTGGAAGGAATTGATGCCGCGGGCGAAGGGCTGGGCGTCGGACGCCCGGCGCCGCGAATCATAGGTGCTGAAGATGTGCACGATGGGGCCGTAGGTCTCCTGCCGCCGGCCGATCTCGCGCTCGTGGAAGCCGCGCTCGAGGGCCGGCGCGGCACGGGTGATGTACGCGTCCACCGACCACACCAGCGGCTGCATCGCGCCGCCCGCGCCGCTCACGACCGGCACCAGCCGCGCCTGTGGATGGAACAGCGAGCGGAACCGGTCCCAGTTCCGCGCCACGCCCGAGTCGCCCGAGATCGCGTCGTACACGGCGGCCATGATGGCATCCACCGAACCGACGTCGGCGGGGTCGGCGCGCGGGACGGACGGCGGGGGCGACGGTGCCGCCGCCTGCTGGGCGGCGAGCGGCGCGGCGAGCGACAGGAGCACGGCGGCGAGGGCGAAGCGCATGGGTCGGTCCCGGTTCGAGTGGAGGGCGGCGCCGCGGCGGCGGACGCGTCGGCGGCGCCGGTCGTCGCGCGCGGAGGTCAGGCCGCCCTGGCGGCGGGCCGCGCCGGCGCCATGACCGCGGCGGCGAGCGGCAGGGTGGCGAGCACCATCACGGCCGCCACCCAGAACGGCGTGGCACGCCCGAAGGCGTCCATCAGCACGCCGGCGAGCAGGGGGAACAGCACCCGCGACACGC
>CAZJZC010000339.1:0-2399 GCA_964550365.1 uncultured Gemmatimonadales bacterium
GTCGCGTGTCGTCGATGCATGATGGGTCCTCCCACGCGGCGTGCTACCCTCGAGTTCCCGAAAGGAGCCGCGTCAGGAACGGTGGTCGCCCTCCGACCGGGAGGCACCGGGCACCGCCGTGCCCGCACCGCGTTCCGGCAGGCACGGGCATCAGGGCCGCAGCCGCCGCAACTCGGTCTCGGCCAGGATGAACCCGAACGCCGGCCAGCCGCCCGAGGCCACCGCGCGGTCGAAATGCTCGCGCGCCCGGGCCGTGTCGCCCCGGAGCAGGTACCAGTTCCCCACCCCGTAGCCCAGCGTGGCCGCCGCGACGTCGGCGGTGTCGGACGGCGTGAACACCTGGTCCGGGCCGACCTCGCCACGATACAGCGCCAGGCGCCGGGCGTAGGCATTGCCCGCCGGCAGGGAATCGGGACGCCGATCCAGCAGGGCGCGCGCCTCGGCCGCTCGGCCGGCGCGCGAGAGCGACATCCACAGCCAGTCGGTGGCGCCGGCGCGCTCGCCGGCGTCCGGCGCGATAGGCAGGGCGCGCGCGAAGGCGTCGGCCGCGAGCGGGAACTCGCCGCGCGCGAAGCGCACGATGCCCAGGTGGTACCAGATGCCGTAGTTCGCGCTGTCGAGCCGGGAACCGCGGACCAGGTCGTCCAGCGCCCGGCCGAACTCGCGCACCGACAGGTGGCGGTGCCCGCGCCAGCGGTAGAGCCGGGCATCGTTCGGCGCGATCGCCAGGCCGCGCGTGAAGGTCCGGATGGCCTCGCGGTACTGCCGGGCGCCCGACTGGGCCAGGCCCAGGGCGATGATGCGGTCCACGTTCCGAGGATCGGCGGCCAGCGCGCTCTCGGCCCGCGCGATGGCGCCGGTGTCGGCCTGCGCGCGGTACCCGATGCCGGCGGCCGACCGGTACTGCACCGACTGCGCGAGCGCGTGCGGGGGAACGGCCGTCGCGAGGCCGGCGAGCAGCGCCAGGGCCGGCGCCCCGGGAGACAGGCGGCCGGTCACGACCGTTCCCCGCGCCCGGGGCGTCCCTGCTCCACGAAGCGATAGCTGGCGTGGCAGTCGTAGTCGATGCCGTGCTTCGATCTCAGCTCCCGGATGTGCGCCAGCGTCCGGTGCGTGTGCGGGCTCGCGACGCCTTCGCCGATCTCCTCGAACGTGTGCAGCAGGGTCTCCTCGAGGGTCTCGGCGATGCTCATGCGCTTGTGCGCCGCCAGGTCGGCCAGCAGGGCCGCCAGGCGCCGCTCCAGGCGCACCGGCACGTCCACCCGCTCGATGGCCAGCGGCGGGCCGGCCTCCCGCAGGCGCTGTTCCTCGACCGACTCGTCGTACCCGATGCCGCGGCCGACGCGGAACACGTGGCCGTCGGGGTGGCGCAGGTGCATCTCGCGTACCTCCCACGGCATGTCGGTCGGCGGCAGCGTCACCTCGAGCCCCTCGCGGACGCAGAGCGCGTGGACCGCGTCGACATCGTCCACCCAGATGGACATCCAGACGCCGCGATCGGACCGCTCCTCGTTGCCGGGGCCGAAGGTCCGCGGCAGGTCGCCCCGGCCGCGCCCGCCCTGCGAGTCCAGGCTCTGGAAGATCTGGCAGGCGCCGGACCCCACCGCGCCGAAGTCGGGCGGGTCGCCCCAGTCCCACAGCTTGCGCCATCCCCACTGCTCGAACCAGGCGAAGCTCGCATCCATGTTCGAGACATTGAGGATCGGGATCAGGCCCCTGGCATCCATGGGTCGGACTCCTCGGCTGGCGTGGCTCAGGCGCGGCGCGGGTCGAGCGGCCGGTCGCTGCGATCGCCGGGCGTATCGTGGTAGCTCCCGCCGTAGAGGTACCACGGCAGGGTGGCGAGCAGGTCGAGCGCGCCGCCCGGCGTGGCCGCCGCGGCCTGCGCCGGCGTGAGGAGGCCGCGATACCAGCGGCCGGAGCGCGCGAAGGCCTCCTGCTCACAGCGGTAGAACAGCCAGGTGCGGTCACAGCGGCGGCAGCGCTGGAGGCTGACCTCGCCGAAACGCCAGCCATCCTGGTCGACGCCGAGGTCGGTGGCGACGAAGTGCCGCGGGTCTTCCGGCGTCGGCGTGAAACAGCGGCACTCCTCGTCCATGGCAGGTCCTGGCCCGGGTGGTCCGGCCGATGCGTGCCGCCGCGGCGGCGTGCTCGCGGACCGTTCCACAGACCTACACCCCGGCGCACCGCTCGGCAACCGGCGCGATATGGACCCGGGCCGGGCGGGCCCATCGTGGTTTTTTCGCTGGCGTGGCGCCCCATCGGGGCGTACTGTAGGGACACATGGCACAGGTCTTCATGAGCTACGCCCGCGAGGACGCGGCGCGGGCGCGGGCGCTGGCCGAGGCGATCGAGAGCGCCGGGCTCAGCGTGTGGTGGGACCGGAGCATCCCGCCGGG
>CAZJZC010000340.1:0-2384 GCA_964550365.1 uncultured Gemmatimonadales bacterium
CGAGCACCAGGTCGTCGGAGGCCGGCGCCTCGTCGATGCTCATCTCGTACTTGAACCCCGAACAGCCGCCCGGCATCACGCCGATGCGCAGTCCCATCGTCTCGGCCGGCAGGTCCGGCTCGGCGGCGATGAACTCGCGCACCTTGGCGAGCGCCTTCGGCGTCAGGTGCAGCTGGACGTTGGTGTCGTGCGTGGTGCTCATGACTCCCCTCGAATGAACGGCAACCAGCGGAATCTAGGACCTGGGCCCCGGCCGGGCAACGCCCTACGGCAGTCGCACGTCGCCGGCCCGCACCAGCACCACCCGGCCGGTGTCGAGCGCCACGTAGGCGCGGTGCAGGCCGCTGGGCGGCGCCGGGATGCTGAACGAACTGGCCAGCGCCGCGACCCCGATGCTCCGGGACGCCCCCGCCGGCAGCGGCAGGAGGTAGGCGACCCCGATGCAGGCATAGGGCTCGCTCGGCACGCTCTGCCAGACCGGGGTGGAGAAGTCGCCGCCCTGGTAGAGCAGGACCGCGAAACTGCAGGCCCCGTGGATGACCGTGTCGGCCGACGAGCCGTTGTTGGTGAACGTCAGCCAGGCCACGGGCATGCCGGTCGAATCGGGCACCAGCACCGCCGAGAGCGAGACGGACGGCGGCAGGGCGATCGGCTGGACGTAGACGCTGGGCGAGCCGGGCGCGACCGGGTCGGCGCAGGCGGCGGCCAGCGCGGCCAGCAGGGCGGGGACGACGGCGGGTCTCACCATTTCTTCTTGAACCGCGTGATCGCGCGGCGCTCCTTCTTGGAAGGCTTACCCTCGCCGGCCAGAAAGGATTCACGGGCCAGCCGGTGGGCCTCCTTGAGGTCCAGCCGCCGCTTCAGGCCCGCCGGGTCCTCCCGGTAGAGCAGGGCGGCCTGGGCCGCCGGACCCCGGCGGGCCGAGAGCGCCACGACGGTCACGATGTGTTCGAAGGGACCCAGCCGGACGCGCACCACGTCGCCGGGTGTCAGGGAGCGCGAGGGCTTGGGGCGCTCGCCGTTCACGTCCACCTTGCCGCCGCCGATGGCCTCCACCGCCAGGGCGCGCGTCTTGAAGAACCGCGCCGCCCACAGCCACTTGTCGATGCGGACCGGTTCGGCTCCGCTCACGCCTTGCGCAGGGGCGCGCGGCCGGCGAGCACGGTGACGTTGTCACTGCCGCCGTCCTCGAGCGCCATCTCGACAAGCGTCCGGCAGAGCTGTTCGGACGACGTCATCGCCCGGCACTGCTCGGCGATCTGCGCGTCGGTGACGTGCTTGGTGAGCCCGTCACTGCACAGCAGGAGGACGGCGCCGCGCTGGGACACGTCCAGCCGCGTCACCTCCGGCATGGCCGCCTGTCCGCCGATGGAGCTGGCGAGCACACTGCTGAACGGCGAGGCGGCCGCCCGGTCGGCGGGCAGGACGCCCTTGTCCACCAGGTCCTGCGCCAGCGTCTGGTCGCGGGTCACCTGGGTGAGCGTCCCGTCCCAGTACTTGTAACAGCGGCTGTCGCCCAGCTGGAGCACGTAGAACCACGGCCACACCGCCAGGCCGACGGTGAGCGTGGTGGCCATGCGCTTGGTCTCCGGCCGGCCGTCGCCGCTGACCCGGCCGGTGGCCTCGGCCCGGACCGCGTCGTGGGCCTCGAGCGCGGCCTGCTTCAGCGCCTGATAGAACACCAGCTCGGCCTCGCGGCCCTTGGCGTGGAAGCAGTCCATCATGCTGGTCACGTACCGTGCCACGCGGTCGGTCGCCAGCCGGCTGGCGGTGCCGCCGGCGTCGCCGCCGCCCACGCCGTCGGCCACCAGCATGATGGTGGCGAGGCGCTGGCTCCGGAGCGGCATGTGCTCCACGTCGGGCAGGCTGGTGCCGTGGACGAAGATCTGCTGATGGATCGTGCCGAGCAGGAAGTGGTCCTGGTTCTCCTTGCGGACCTTGCCCGGGTGCGTCAGTCCGTAGAGGTCGAGTTCATCGTCCTTGGGCTTCGGGCCCGGCGCGACGGTGACCGCGGCGCCCAGCAGTTCGGCAAGTCCCATGGGGCCTCCTGGCCTTCATGATTAGACGCGACCCGGACCCCCACCGCAAGGGCCGGTGCCCCCCCGGACGGCGAAGGGGCCTCCCGCCGGGAGGCCCCTTGGTCTTCCACTGGCTGAACGCGCGGGCTAGTTGACCGTCACGTAGCGCTCGAGCCGGGCCACCTCGCGCGCATCCACGTACTTGCCGATCTCGCGCCGGAACCGCTCGATGCCGTCGTAGGGCCGGTACTCGCGGAACTCGCGCAGCATCCGGCGGCCCACGCCGGGGATCGCCAGGATCTCCTCGTCGGTCGCGGTGTTGAGGTTGATCGGCAGGAAGATGTACTGCTCCAGCCGCGCCACCTC
>CAZJZC010000341.1:0-2374 GCA_964550365.1 uncultured Gemmatimonadales bacterium
GCCGCCGGGGCGGCCGAGGCGGCCGTGGCGGCCGGTGCGGCAGGCGCCGCCGGTGCGGCGGCGGCCCGCGGAGCGGCGGGAGCCGGGGCCGGTGCCTGGGCTGCCACGGGCGCGACGGCGGAAAGAAGGGCGATGGCCGCGATGGACGGCGTCTTCACGGGTGGATCCTCGGGTGGGAGTAGATGGAACCTACGATGGCCCCGGGGCCGGGGTTTCAGCGTGGCAATGGCAGGCGGATGCCGAGGCGGCCGGGGGTGACGACCAGGCCCTGGAACGGGATGTTGGTCCGCCCCCGGCGGCCCTTGAGATCGATGATGAACAGGGCCGCGGTGCCGACGAACGCCGCCTGGCCGGCGATGAGCCAGACGCGCGCCGCGCGGTCGCCGCTGACCACGCGCTGGTAGAGCGCCTCGGCGTCGACGTCGGCATAGCGTCCGTCCGGGCCGATGACGCACGAGCCGGTGCGGCAGAAGACCCTGAGGTCATCGAGGGCGTCGTTGGCGGCCGAGTGCTGCACGACGGCGAGCGCGATGCTGCCGGCGAACAGGCCGGCGGCGGCCCACTTCCCGTGGCGGACGATGGCCGGGGGCCGATCCGGCTCCTGCCGATTCCCCTGTGCGGCGGCCGGCGCCGTCGCGACCAGCCGGACATCCGGATCGGTCGCGGGCGTCAGTCCCTGCGCGTCCGCCGCCGTGGGGGCGGCGACGCCTGCCGCGGCCGCCAGGGCGACGATCGCGAGGCCGACGCGACCGGGCCCGCACCGCCTCATCGGAACATGACCACGTCGCCGCGCCGGCTCACGGCGATGATGGTGCGCGCGTCGAGCTGGGGGGCGTCGCTCACGGGGCCGCCCGTCTGCGCGGTCCAGAGCCGGGTGCCGGTGCTGTCCACCAGGACAAGTTCGCCGGTGGCGGCCGCGAGGTACACCCCCGTGAGGGCGGGCGCGGGTCCGGCGCGCGCCACGATGCCGGTCGCCACGCGGCGTACCGACGCCGGCCCGTCGGCGCCGACGATGGCCAGGGTGCCGCGCGCCGTGAGCGCATAGAAGCGGCCGGCCGAGGCCGCCACGCTGCCGACGATCGGTCCGTCCAGATCGACGGTCCAGCGGCTCCCGAAGGTCGCGGCATCGAACGCTTCCAGGCGGCCGGCCGTGGTGCCGACCACCAGCAGGTCGCCGGCCGCCGCCGGAGCAGCCAGCACGGTGCCGCGCGTGCCGCGGCGCGCGCGCACCGCGCCCGAGGCGGCATCGAGCAGGAAGATGGAATCGGCGGCGGTCGCGACCGCGAGCGCGTCGCCGAGGGGGACCGGCGCGGTCCGCACACCGCCGGGCAGGCGCACGCGCCAGACGCGCTCGCCGTCGAGGGCCCGCAGGCGGGTCACCGTGCCGCCGGTCGAGGCGGCGTAGAGCGCCTCGCCATCGAGGGCCAGCGGGGCCTCGATGTCGCCGGCGGCGCGCGCCCAGATCTCGCCGCCGTCGCTCAGGCGCAGGGCCCGGATGCGGGCGCCGGTCGTCTGCTCGGCGACGAACAGCCGATCGTCGGCGATGAGCGGCCCGGCGCCGAGCGGCTGGTCGGTGCGCCGGCGCCAGAGCACGGTGCCGGTGGCGCGGTCGAGCAGGGCGACCTGCTTGTCGGTCTGCGCCACGGCCAGCACCGTCTCGCCCAGCGCCGGCGCGCCGCTGATGCCGCGGCTCACGCGCACGCGCCACACCGCCTGCGGATCGCGGCCCGGCGCGTCGGCCGGGTCGGCGGCGCGGCGCGCCGAGCCGAGGTAGGCGGGCCAGCCGCGCTCCTGGAGCGCGGGACCGGCGCGCGGGGCGCTGGCGCACGCGTTGACCAGGCACAGGGCCCCGGCTACAATGGCCGGGATATGCCGACGCGTCACTGGATTTCCGAACTGCCGGCTCACGCCGGCGCCACGGTCGCCGTCCAGGGCTGGGTCACGACGACCCGCTCGAGCGGCAAGATCGCGTTCGTCGTCATCCGTGACGGCACGGGCTACCTGCAAGGCGTGCTCTCCAGGAAAGAGGTGTCCGAGGCGGCGTGGGAGCGGTTCGGCCAGCTCACGCAGGAATCATGCATCCGGCTCGAAGGCACGGTCCGCGAGGACGCGCGCTCGCCCGGCGGCGTCGAACTCACGGTGGCCGACCTGGCGATCCTCGGGCCGGGCGGCGAGTTCCCCATCACGCCCAAGGAGCACGGCACCGCCTTCCTCATGGAGCACCGGCACCTGTGGCTGCGCAGTCGGCGGCAGGTGGCCATCGCGCGGGTGCGGCACGAGGTGGTGCAGGCCATCCGCGACTTCTTCCACGCGCGCGGCTTCACGCTGGTCGACACCCCCATCCTGACGGGCTCCATCGGCGAGTCGGCCGGCA
>CAZJZC010000342.1:0-2367 GCA_964550365.1 uncultured Gemmatimonadales bacterium
TGCCGCAGGTCGAGGTGACCTTCGACATCGACGCCAACGGCATCCTGCACGTGTCGGCCAAGGACAAGGCGACCGGCAAGGAGCAGAAGATCCGGATCGAGGCGAGCAGCGGCCTGTCCGACAAGGAGATCGACCGGATGGTGAAGGACGCCGAGGCGAACGCGGCCAGCGACAAGGCGCGGCGCTCGGCCATCGAGACGCGCAACCGCCTCGACGCCATGACCTACGACGTGGAGAAGAACGCCAAGGAGTGGTCGGACCGGCTCGAACCGTCCATGAAGGAGCGGCTCGACAAGGCGGTCGAAGGCGCCCGCGAGGCGCTGCGCGCCGGCGAGCCCGAAGCCATCACCCGGGCGCAGGAAGAGCTCCAGGCCGCCTACAGCGAGGCCGGGCGCTCGCTCTACAGCCAGGCGCAGGCCGCCGGCGCCACCGGCGGCGGGGAGGCCGCGACGGGCGGCGGGGGCGGCACCGAGACCGCCGAGGCCAGGAAGGACGAGGTGGTGGACGCGGATTACGAGATCGTGGACGAACCCAAGACCTGACCGCACGCCGGGTCGCGGGACCGGGCACGCCCGGCCCGCGGCCTCCGGCGGGCCCGAACACCGGCCGCCGCGGGGTGTAGCAGGGTCATGACCCAACGAGGGAACGCGCGCATGTCGTCGAAGAGCCGGGACCTGCTGAAGCTGTCCGCCATCATCATCGTCGCCTTCGGCCTCGGCCTGACGGTCGCCCAGGCGTTCGACCTGCCGCGGCCCGGGGTCGCCGAGGGCACCGCCGGCCCCGTCGGCGTCGCCGCGACGGCCGTCACCCGCCGCCTGCCCGACGGGCCGATCGCCAGTTTCGCCGAGGTGGTGGACCGGGCCAACCCGTCGGTGGTGTACATCCAGACCAACCGCCGGGAGCGGGTCGCGGCCCAGCGCAACGTGCCGCCCGAGTTCCAGGAGATGTTCCGGCGCTTCCAGCAGCCGGAGCCCCGCATCCGTCAGGGCGCCGGCTCGGGCTTCATCGTCTCGCGCGACGGCTACATCCTGACCAACAACCACGTGATCGAGGGCGCCGACCAGGTGCGCGTGCGCCTGCTGGACAACCGGGAGTTCCCGGCCCGCATCGTGGGCCGTGACCCCAACACCGACGTGGCGGTGATCAAGATCGACGCCACCGATCTGCCGGCGGCCACCTTCGGCAACTCGGACCAGCTGCGCATCGGCGACTGGGTCCTGGCCATCGGCAACCCGCTCGGGTTCACCTTCACGGTGACGAGCGGGATCGTGAGCGCCAAGGGCCGCACGCTCGACGGCCTGCGTGACCCGGGCGCCAACTACACCATCCAGGACTTCATCCAGACCGACGCGGCCATCAACCCCGGCAACTCGGGCGGCCCGCTGTTCAACCTCAACGGCGAGGTGGTCGGCATCAACAGCGCCATCGCGTCGCAGACCGGCCTGAACGCCGGATACGGCTTCGCCATCCCGATCAACCTGGCCCGCCGGGTGATGGACAACCTGATCACCAACGGCCGGGTCGAACGCGCGGTCCTCGGCATCCGCATCGGCGAGGTCACGCCCGACGCGGCCGACTACGTGGGCCTGACGCGCATCAGCGGGGTGGTGGTGGGCGGCTTCCCCGACGACAACTCGCCGGCCCGCGCCGCCGGCCTGCGCGAGGGCGACATCATCGTCGCGCTCAACGACAGCGCGGTGGACCACGTCGCCCAGCTCCAGACCATGGTCGGCTTCCGGCGGCCCGGCGAGGCCGTGCGGGTCACCGTGGTGCGCCGCGAGGGCGACCGGCGCGGCGTGCGGCGGACGGTCGAGGTCCGGCTGAGCCGCGCCGAGGACGACCGCGCCCTGGCCCGCACCGGCGAGAGCGGCGCCCCGGCGCCCAAGGACACGCCGATGGAAGGCCGGCTCGGCATCCGGGTCGAACCGATCTCGGCCGAGCTCGCGGCGCGGGCCAGCCTCACCGAGGAGCAGCGGGGCGTGCTGGTCTCCGACGTCGAGGAAGGCGGCCCCTCGTGGCAGCGGATCCTGAGCCCCGACCAGGGCGGCCCGGAGATCATCCTGGCGGTCAACCAGACCCGGGTCCGGACGCCCGCGGAGTTCCAGCGCGCCGTGAACGCGGTGGGTCGCGGCGAGGTGGTCCAGCTGCGCATCCTGAACCTGCAGCAGCGCGTCACGCGCATCGCCTACATCCGCTCGCGCCAGTAGCGGTCCGCCGCGATCGGCGGACGAGGGCCCGCTCCGGCGGGCCCTTCGTGTGGCCGGGAAGGCGGCCGCGGGGGTATATTCTCCCCCACGCGAAAGTGGCGGAACGGCAGACGCGCGGGCCTTAGGAGCCCGTGGGGCTCATCCCCCGTGGGGGTTCAAG
>CAZJZC010000343.1:0-2362 GCA_964550365.1 uncultured Gemmatimonadales bacterium
CGTGCTCGAGATCAGGCCCTCGGTCGGCCCCGACGACCCGGCCCGCCCGCTGATCGTCGCGGCGGTGATGTGCATCGACATGGTGCTCAAGGAGTAGGCGCCGCCGGCGCGAGCCCGTGGACCCGCTCTTCGAACGCCTCCAGGCCGCGCTCACCGGCCGCTTCTCGCTCGAACGCGAGCTGGGCCGCGGCGGCATGGGCGTGGTCTTCCTCGCCCGCGACGTGGCCCTCGACCGCCCCGTCGCCATCAAGCTCCTGCCCGCCGAGCTCGCCACCCGGAGCGACGCCCGCGAACGCTTCCTGCGGGAGGCCCGCACCGCCGCCCGGCTGAGCCACCCCAACATCGTCCCCATCCACCTGGTCGAGGTACGCGACGACCTGGTGTACTTCGTGATGGCCTTCGTGGACGGCGAGACGCTCGGCCAGCGCGTGACCCGGCAGGGTCCGCTCGCGCCCGCCGAGGCCGTGCGCATCATCCGCGAGGTGTCCTGGGCCCTGGGCTACGCCCATGGCTGCGGCGTGGTGCACCGCGACGTGAAGCCCGACAACATCCTCCTGGAGAAGGGCTCCGGCCGCGCCATGGTGACCGACTTCGGCATCGCGCGCGTCGCCTCGCTGGGCACGATGAGCCAGGTCGGCGAAGTGCTCGGCACGGCGCAGTTCATGGCGCCCGAGCAGGCCGACCCCGCGGCCACCCTCGACGGACGCACCGACATCTACGCGCTGGGCGCCACGGCGTTCTACGCCATCACCGGCCGGCTCCCCTTCGAGGGCACCAGCGCCCTGGCCCTGCTGGCGATGCACCTCGCCGAGCCGGCCCCGCCCATCGCCAGCGTCCGGTCCGGCCTGCCCGCCAAGCTGGCCGAGGCGGTGGACCGCTGCCTGGCGAAGGAGCCCGCGTCGCGGTTCCCGAGCGCCGAAGCGCTGGCCGAGTCGCTCGGCGAACTGCCCCAGGCGAAGCCCGTCCCGAACTCGGTGACGGCGGTGCGCGACGCCGCCAACGGCGCCTTCCTCCCGGCGCTCTTCGGCGGCATGGCCTGGATGCTGGGCACGGTGCTCTTCCCCGAGCAGGCCCCCGCCCTCGGGTGGTTCGCGCTCGCCATGGCCGCGCTGGGCCTCACGCAGGTCCTGGTGGCCGTGCGGCAGGCCGCGCGCGACGGCCTGAGCCACGCCGACGTGGTGGACGGCATGGCGCGCGTGAGCCCCATCTCCGAGCGCACCGTCGAGCTGACCGGGCGGCAGATGGCCACGCTCGACCGCGCCATGCGCCGCCCGCTCGGGCGCCTGCTCTCGGGCGCCGCCGGGGGCCTGTACGTCTGGTTCGCCGTCGGCGGCCTGCGCCAGCTCTTCACCACCCGCCCCCTCGGCGTCGTCAACTGGCTGGCCGCGGCCGGTTCCCTGCTGTTCGCGGCCTTCGGTGCCTTCCTGCTGGCGGCCGCGCTCGGCGTCGTGCCCGCGTCCAGGCTGTTCCGCCTGGAGCGCATGGACGAGCGCCGCGCCAGGTTCATCCGGCTGATGTGGGACAACGCGCCGATGCGGCTGTTCTTCCGCTTCGCGGCCCTGGGCACGGGGACGGCGCCGGCCCTGCCCGCCGCGGCCGCCGCGCCGACCGAGGTCCTGCTGGGCAAGGCGGCCGACGAGCTGTTCGATGCCCTGCCGCGCGAGGTGCGCGGGCGGCTGGGCGACCTGCCCGGCGTGATCCGGGCGCTCGAAGGCGCCGCCCGGACCCTGCGCGAACGGAGGGACCAGCTCGAGCGCACCATCGCCGACGCGGGCCGGCCCGGCGGCGACCCGGCGCGCCACGACGCCGTGATCGGCGAACTGGCCGCGGCGCGCGACGCGGCCGCCGAACGCCTGCGCACCGCCGTGACGGCCCTGGAGAACCTGCGGCTGGACCTCCTGCGGCTGAAGGCGGGCGTCGGCCAGACCAGCGACCTCGCCGCCGCGCTCGACGCGGCCCGCGCCGTGAGCGCCGACCTCGGCCGCGTGATCGAGGCCCGCGCCGAGGCCGACCGCGCCCTGGACGGCTGACGCCGCGAGGGCGCCCGAGATGGCCACCACGCGCAATGGTGACCTCGGCCGACCGCGGCGGGTGCGGGCGCTCGCCCACCAGCTCCCCACGGCAGTCGGCTTTATCAAACAAACGTTTGATTGAGGCGGCCGAAACGAAAGAGGGTGACCATAACGAGGCTCCACACCTGCCCACCGGATCCCCAATGCCGCGCCGGTGATGGCGCCGTGCCCGCCCGGCACTAGCCTGCCATTGCATGACTATAGCTGATGATATATCGTACGATATATGGGCAAGCCCATGATGCTCCGCACCGAGGACGACGAGCGCATCGAGCGCCTCAAGCGGCGGC
>CAZJZC010000344.1:0-2352 GCA_964550365.1 uncultured Gemmatimonadales bacterium
TGAGATCGAGACTACCGCGAACCTGCGCCATCCCCACATCCTGCCGCTCTACGACTCGGGCGATGCGGGCGGCTCTCTCTTCTACGTCATGCCGTTGGTGGATGGAGAGTCCCTGCGTGAGCGGCTCGACCGCGAAAAGCAGCTCTCTATCGACGACGCGCTGCAGATCGCCCGAGAGGTCGCTGACGCCCTGGGCTACGCGCATCGCCGCGGCATCGTGCATCGCGACATCAAGCCGGAGAACATCCTCCTCGAGGGCGGGCACGCCGTCGTCGCCGACTTCGGGATCGCGCGCGCCGTCAGCGCGGCTGGCGGCGGCCGCCTCACGGCGACCGGCATGGCCGTTGGCACGCCGCTGTATATGAGCCCCGAGCAGGCCGGCGGCGAGAAGGACGTCGACGGGAGGAGCGACCTCTACAGCCTCGGTTGCGTGCTCTACGAAATGCTCGGCGGGCAACCGCCGTTCACCGGGCCGACTGTGGAGTCGGTCGTCCGGCAGCATGTCATCACGCAGGCGTCCCCGATCACCAACCTCCGGCCAACCGTCCCTGCAGAGGTCGCCGGCGCTCTCGCGCGGGCACTCGCGAAGACGCCGGCCGACCGGTTCAACCCGGTGGCCCAGTTCGCGGATGCCCTGCGGCCCGGCAGCGCGGCCCGCACCAGCCTCGCGGCGCGAAGCTCGGTGGCCGTGCTGCCGTTCTCCAACCTCAGCGCCGATCCGCAGGACGAGTTCTTCGCTGACGGCATCACCGAGGAGATCATCAACGTGCTGGGCCAGGTCGAGGGCCTCAAGGTCGCGGCCCGCACCTCATGCTTCGCGTTCAAGGGCAAGACCGAGGACCTCCGCGTCGTCGCCGAGAAGCTCGGCGTGGCGACGGTCCTGGAGGGGAGCGTGCGCAAGGCCGGCTCGCGGATCCGGGTGACGGCCCAGTTGATCGGCGCTGCGGACGGCTATCACCTGTGGTCCGAGCGGTATGATCGCGCGATGGCCGATGTGTTCGCCCTGCAGGACGAGATCGCCGGCGCCATCGCCGCGAAGCTCCAGCTGGCGCTGATCCCGCCCCGCAGCCGCCCGGCCGGACCGCGCAACGTCGGCGCGTACGAGCTGCTGCTCAAGGGCCGCGTGCTCGCCACTCGGCGCGGGCGCTGGGTGAAAGACGCCCTCACCTGTTTCGAGCAGGCGGTGGAGCTCGATCCCGACCTTACCGAGGCGCACGCCCTGCTGGCCGACTGCTACCGCCTGCTCGCGGTCTACCACATCGCGCCGGCGAACGAGATGATGCCCCGGGCGCGCGCGGCCGCCGAGCGTGCGCTGGCGCGTGATCCCGGTCAGGTGGAGGCCCTGGCCACGCTGGCCTCGGTGGTGTCGCTCTTCGACTGGGACATCGCCGCCGGTTCCGCCATCACGGACCGTGCCCTCGCGCGCGATCCGTCGCACGTGCGCGCCCTGTGCGAGCGCGGTGTGACCTGGACGGTGCTCGATGATGCGCCCGACCTGTGGGAGCGGGGCCTGCTCGACATCCGCAAAGCCCGCGCCGCCGATCCACTCAATGCCTGGGTGGCGGCTATTCACGCGATGGGGCTGCAGTTCGTTGGGCGGCTCGATGACAGCCTGACGGAGGCACGGGCCGCCGTGGCGCTGGACGCCGAGAACTTCACGGCCCGCTGGGCGCTGGTGAATGCGCTGGTGGACCTGGGCCGCCTTGACGAGGCGTTGCGCGAGGCGGAGCCGGCGCTGGCGATGTCCGGTCGACACCAGCACATCCTGGGCGCGGTGGCTGCGGCTCACGCGGCACGGGGCGACCCGCACGCGGCCGAGGCCGTGTTCCAGGAGCTGTCGGGGCGTGCCCGCACGGCCTACGTCGGCTGGTCGGAGCAGGGGGCCGCGGCTGCGGCGGCCGGTCGCCTGGAGGAGGCGCGTGCTCTGGTGGCGCGCAGCGTCGAGGCGCGGGAGTCATACCTCACGTTCTGGAAGTTCCCGGCGTGGGGGCCACTTCGGTCGGACCTCGAAGGGAGCCGGATCCTCCGCAGCGCCGGGATCAGCACGCGCCGCCAGCCGGCATGACGTGCGCTGTCGGAGCTGATGGGCTCGACGCTGGCTGGCTGACATCCGCCCGTGCCGGTACCTTCGCCCGGCACTCCCACACACGCGAGGCAGGTTGACCGACGCCGTGCAGCGCCTTTCGGCATCGCTGGCCGATCGTTACGCCATTGAACGCGAACTGGGCGCGGGCGGCATGGCCACCGTGTACCTGGCCGCGGACCTCAAGCACGACCGCAGGGTGGCGCTCAAGGTGCTGCGGCCGGAGCTGGCCGCGGTGCTCGGCGCCGACCGGTTCGTGGTCGAGATCA
>CAZJZC010000345.1:0-2340 GCA_964550365.1 uncultured Gemmatimonadales bacterium
CCATGAGCATGACAGATCCCGTCGCAGACATGCTGACGCGCATCCGCAACGCGTGCTCGGCCCGGCATCGCCGGGTCGACATGCCGGTCTCCAAGCTGAAGCTGGAGATCGCGCGGCTGCTGCGCGACAACCACTACATCCAGGAGTTCCAGGTCCTGGATGACGGCCGGCATGGCCTCCTGCGACTGTACCTCAAGTACGCCAACGGCGACCAGCCCGTCATCCGGGAACTGCGCCGCGTCTCCACGCCGGGCCTGCGCCGGTACGTCGGCGCCCGCGAGATCCCGCGGGTCAAGAACGGCCTGGGCATGGCGATCGTGAGCACGCCGAAGGGCCTCATGACCGACCGCGACGCGCGCAGCGCCCATGTGGGCGGCGAACTCGTCGCCATGGTCTGGTAGGGGGCGGCATGTCGCGTATCGGCAAGAAGCCCATCCCCCTGCCCGCGGGCGTGAGCGCCGAGGTGAAGGGCACCACCGTCCGGGTGAAGGGGCCCAAGGGCGAACTGACGCGCACGCTCCACCCGGACATGCTGGTCCGGCTGGACGCCGGCGTCATCACGGTCGAGCGGCCGACCGAGGAGACGCGGCACAAGGCGCTCCACGGCCTGTCGCGCACCCTGGTGGCCAACATGGTCGAGGGCGTGACCAAGGGGTTCGAGCGCGCGCTCGAGATCCAGGGCGTCGGCTACCGCGCCGAGGCCAAGCCGTTCGGGCTGACCCTGATCGTGGGCTACTCGCACACGGTCGACTTCAAGGCGCCGCCGGGCATCAAGCTGACGGCGGACCAGCCGACGCAGGTGAAGGTGTCGGGCTGCGACAAGGAACTGGTGGGCCAGGTGGCGGCGAACATCCGCGGCGTGCGGCCGCCCGAACCCTACAAGGGGAAGGGCATCCGGTACGTCGGCGAGAAGGTGCGCCGCAAGGCCGGCAAGACGGGAGCCAAGTAAGTGAGGACGGTCCGCAAGCCCACGACGGGCAGAGAGCTGCGCAAGCGGCGGCACCTGCGGGTGCGCAAGAAGGTCGAAGGCACCCCCGAGCGGCCGCGCCTGGTGGTGTTCCGCTCGCTCAAGCACATCTACGCGCACCTGGTGGACGACACCCGGGACCGCGTCATGATGGGCGTGGCCGACGCCTCGGACGGCGTCGCCCCCACGGACGGCGGCAAGGTGGCCCGGGGCTTCGCCGTGGGCGAGGCGCTGGCGAAGAAGGCGAAAGAGGCGGGCATCACGAAGGTCGTGTTCGACCGCGCGGGGTATGCCTATCACGGTCGCGTCAAGGCGGTCGCCGAAGGCGCGCGCAAGGGTGGACTGGAGTTCTAGCATGGCGAATCAGCATCAGGGCCAGGGCGGGCCGGGCGGCCAGGGCGGCCGCGGACGCGGCGGACCGGGCGGCGGCCGGGGGCGGCCTCCGCGCGACCGCGAGCGCGACAGCGAGTTCGTGGAGAACGTGGTCTCCATCAACCGCGTGGCCAAGGTGGTCAAGGGCGGCCGGCGCTTCAGCTTCAACGCGCTGGTCGCGGTGGGCGACGGCAACGGCAAGGTCGGTATCGCCACGGGCAAGGCCAACGAGGTCAGCGAGGCCGTCCGCAAGGCGGTGGACGCCGCGCGCCGCTCGATGGTCAGCGTGCCGCGCACCGGCGCCACCATCCCCCACGAGATCGTCGGGCGCCACGGCGCCGGCCGGGTGTTCCTGAAGCCGGCCGCGGCGGGCACCGGCATCATCGCCGGCGGCCCGGTGCGCGCGGTGCTCGAGTGCGCCGGGATCACCGACATCCTCACCAAGAGCCTGGGCAGCGCCAACCCGCACAACATGGTGCGCGCCACGCTCGAGGGCCTGTGCTCCCTGGTGACCGTGAAGCAGATCGCGCGCGAGCGCGGCGTCGAACCCGAGTCGCTCGGCTACCGGGCGCGGCAGCAGGAGGCGGCGCATGCCGGCTAAGTCCGCCGCCGCCGGCCGCCTGACCGTCCGGCAGGTGCGCAGCGGCATCGGGCGCCCGGCGCTGCACCGGCGCACCCTCGAGGCCCTCGGCCTGCGGCACCACCAGGACGTGGTCGAGGTGAAGGACACGCCGTCCGTCCGCGGCATGCTGTTCCAGGTGCGCCACCTCGTCGAGGTGTCGCCCGCAGGGGAGACGTGATGGCGACCAAGACCACCGGGAAGATCACCCTCGGCAACCTCAAGCCGGCCGACGGGTCGACCCAGAAGCGCAAGCGCCTCGGCCGCGGCCCCGGCTCGGGCCTCGGCAAGACCGCCGGCAAGGGCCACAAGGGCCAGAAGGCGCGTTCCGGCGGCCACGTGCGCCCCGGGTTCGAAGGCGGCCAGATGCCGCTCATCCGGC
>CAZJZC010000346.1:0-2335 GCA_964550365.1 uncultured Gemmatimonadales bacterium
GACGTGGTGGTGGTGGACTCGGTGGCGGCGCTGGTGCCGAAGGCCGAGATCGAGGGTGAGATGGGCGATGCGCACGTGGGCCTCCAGGCGCGGCTGATGAGCCAGGCGCTGCGCAAGCTGGCTGGCGCGATCAACCGCTCCCGGACGTCGGTGATCTTCATCAACCAGCTGCGCGAGAAGATCGGCGTGATGTTCGGCAACCCCGAGACCACCTCCGGCGGCCGGGCGCTGAAGTTCTACGCCTCGGTGCGGCTGGACGTGCGGCGCATCGGGCCGGTCAAGCAGGGCGACGTCGTGATCGGCAGCCAGGTGCGGGTGAAGGTGGTGAAGAACAAGGTGGCGCCGCCGTTCCGGCAGGCCGAGTTCGACATCCTCTACGACGAGGGCATCTCGCACGCGGGCCTGCTGCTCGACATCGCGGCCGAGGGTGGCGTGATCCAGAAGTCCGGCGCCTGGTACCAGTATGGCGACCAGCGCATCGGCCAGGGGCGCGAGAACGCCAAGCTGTTCCTCAAGGACAATCCCGCGGTGATGGCCGAGGTAGAGGTGAAGGTGAAGGAGATCCTCGGCATCAAGCCGGCGGCCGAAGAGGAGATCGTGGCCGAGGAATAGGCTCGTGCTCACGACCCTCGAGCCCGAATCGCGGTCGGGAGGGGTGCGCGTCCGCATCGACGGTGCCCCGTTCGGCACCGTGAGCCCGCGTGATGTCGCCGACCTCGGCCTGTGCGACGGTGGTGAGCTGAGCCGCCCGTCGCTGCCGGAACTGGCCCGTCGGGCCGAGGTGTTCGCCGCCCGGCACGTGGCCCTGCGGATGCTCGCGATGCGCGCGCTGCCCTCGCCGGAACTGCGCCGCCGCCTGATCCGCAAGGGTCACGCCAAGCCGGCGGCCGAGGCGGCGGTGGCCGGCCTGCTCGAGGCCGGCCTGGTGAACGACGGCGATTTCGCGCGGCACTATGCCCGGACCCGTTCGCGTCGCCGGCTCGGTCCGGCTCGGCTGGTCGCCGAACTGCGCCGTCTCGGTATCGGTGAGCAGGAGGCGGAGGCCGCCGTGAGCGAGGCGCTCGGCCGCGAGGGGGTCGACCTTCGCGCGCAGTTGCGCGAAGCGGCGGACCGTCGTGCCGCCGGCCTCAGCGGGCTGGACCCCACCGTCGCCCGGCGCCGCCTGCGGAGCTATCTGCTGCGGCGCGGCTACGCCGCGACGGACGTCGCGGCGGCCGTGAAGGAGGCGATCGCCGGCTGACTCAACGGCACGACGCCGAGCCGGAATCGGGCGTACTGCCGTCCACGGCCCGGAATCGCCACGAATACCCCCTCGGCACCAGCGACAGCTCCAGCACGCCGTACCCCGCGTTGTAGCGGAACACGCTTCCCGCCAGGGGCACGCCAAAGGCGTAGAGGCTCCTGCCCCCCGTTCCCACCACGAAATGCCGGATCCCGTCGGCGACGACCGCGCCCGCCCCAGACAGGGGCGCGAACCGCTCGTAGGTGTGGTCGTGGCCCGCGATGACGACGTCGGCGGCCGCCGAATCGAGCACGGCCAGAACGTCGGCCATGAACGCTGACGATCCATGGACGCTGCTCGAGCTGAAGCGGGGGTGATGCCAGTAGGCGAGGGTGCAGCGACGGGGGTGGCGGGCGAGATCGGACCGCAGCCAGCCGACCTGGAAGGATGTCGGCCCGGCCGCGATGTTGCTGTTCAGCGAGTAGATCCGCCAGCCACCGAGGTCGTAGGCATAGAACTCCGCCGGCGCCCGGCTGCCGAACCAGGCGAAGTACCCGCTCGCGCCGCTGGTGCCATAGTCGTGATTCCCCGGGGACGGGCGGGTCCGCTCGAGGTGCCTTCCCCACGACGGTCCGTAGCAGGCGGTGAATTCCGTGAGCGTGCCGGTGTCGTAGGCGTTGTCGCCGGCGGTGAACACGGTGCCCGGGATGGCGTCCAGCAGGGCGGCCGTGGCCTCGTCCCCGGTGGAGGCGCAGCTGGCCACGTCGCCGGCGCCGACGAGCGTCGCGGCGGTTCCCAGCACGGTGGCCTCGGCCTGCTGACCGGCAAGGGCGGCGCGGATGACCACCTCGCCGGTGTCCAACACGGTCACCAGCCCGGACGGGTCGACGTGCGCGCGCGCGGTGTCGGCGCTCGACCACCGGACGGCTTCCGGACGGCCAGGTGCGGCCGATGCCGACACGGCGTACAGGCGCGTGTCCGAGCCGACCGGGACCCGGACATAGCCTGGCGAGATGGTGAGCGCCGGGGGGCTGGCGGCCCCCTCGGCGCCGCCGCAAGCCGGGATCGCGAGGGCCAGGACCACCGGCCAGGCGGCCGCTGCGCGGGCGTGAG
>CAZJZC010000347.1:0-2328 GCA_964550365.1 uncultured Gemmatimonadales bacterium
ATCAACGGCCCGCTCCGGATCGATTTCCCGATCACGGTCCAGGGGAACATCGGCGCGGGGCGCCGGCGGCACCTGACCACGACGCTGGGCTCGGGAGGCCCGGCGATCCGGGCGGTGACGAGCAACGGCCCGGCGGTGATCCGGCGCAACTGAGGTTCGAAGGCGCCGGCCGGCACCGGCGGTGTTCCTAGGGGTCGACGACCACCAGTTCCACGCCGCCGCCCGGCTTGTCGATGACCACGACGGTCCTGGTGAGGGCACTGCCGATGTTGATGGGGCCGCTGTTGGCCAGCGTGTCGGGCATCGGCGGGTTGGCGCCGGCCGCCGCGCTCGAGACCATCACCCGCCAGACTCCCACGTCGCTCTGGAGGTAGGGCGAGACCGCCAGGTAGGGGAACGGGAACTGGACCCGGATGGGCGTGCCGAAGTCCGGCTGGGTGCGCCAGACGTCGATGGACGGCGCGTTGGTGGCGAAGTGCGCGACCCTCAGCTTGCTCTTGCCGTCGGGCGCGACCGCGCCGGTGTCGGACAGGACCGACGAGGTCAGGCCGGTGGTGGTGTCGAAGAGGACCAGGGTCATGGTCGTCCCGGTCGGGACCAGGATGCTGCGCGTGTACGCGCCGCCGCCGCTGACCCGGCGGATCTCGAAGGTGTGACTGCCGCCGTCGATGCCGATCGGCGCGGTCGTGGCGGCCGCCACGGTCCCGCGCAGCAGACCGTCCACCCGGACCTCGACCGAGCCGCTGGCGAGCGCGCCGTGTACCAGCGTGACCTGCGACGGATAGGAGATGCCGGGGGTGTCGGTCCCGCTGCCGCATGCCGCGGCGAGCATCGCCATCGCCGCCCACGATCCCGCCCGCATCGCTCGCCGTCCCATCGTCCACCTCCCTGATCGTCTCCCGGCAGGCCGCCCTGGCGACCCGGCCGACCGCCCTGCCGACCCTGACATGATACAGCGCCGGGCCGCCCTTGGTTCTGACGTCCCGGCCCCCATTATCGTTCCAACCGTGCTCAACAAGCCCCTGGTCCTAGGCGCCGTGCTCGCGTACTCGCTGCTGGTGGGCGCCCTGCGCTGGTGGGGCCTCATCGGCGACCGCGGCGCCTACATCCTGTTCGGGTTCATGGTGCTCGACCTGGCGGCGACGCACTGGCTGCTGAAGCGGACGAAACGCTAAGGGTGACATAGACTTGCCGCCGCCCCGGCCGGACCGTACTTTCGGTCGGCTCTCCTCACTTTTCACGGGACGTGTCACGCGTGACGGTTTCCGCACCGGTCGAGCTGGTCAGTCTCGAAGCCATCCGCTCCGCGGCCGCGTCCGTCGCGGCCGTCGCGGTGCGTACGCCGCTGCTGCCGGTGGATGACGTCGCCGAGCGGCTGGGCGTGCCGGTGTTCGTGAAGCCCGAGAACCTCCAGCGCGTGGGCGCGTTCAAGCTGCGGGGCGCCTACAACCTGGTCAGCCAGCTGGCGGCCGGCGGCGCCGGCGGCGTCATCACCTACAGTTCCGGCAACCACGGCCAGGCCGTGGCCTTCGCGGCGCGGCGCTTCGGCCTGCGCGCCGTCATCGTGATGCCCGAGACGGTCTCGGCGGCCAAGCGGGCCGGCGTCGAGCGGCTGGGCGGCGAGGTCGAACTCGCCGGGCGCACGTCGGAGGACCGCTACCGTCGTGCCATCGAGCTGGCCGAGCGCGAGGACCTGGCGGTGGTGCCGCCGTTCGACCACCCGGCCATCATCGCCGGCCAGGGCACGGTGGGGCTCGAGATCGTGGATGACTGCCCTGACGTCGGCACGGTGGTCGTGCCGGTGGGCGGCGGCGGCCTGTCGGCCGGCGTGGCCACGGCGGTGAAGGCCCTTCGGCCGTCGGCCGCCGTGGTGACGGTCGAACCGGAGGGCGCGCCCAAGTTCGCCGCGAGCGTCCGGGCGGGCCGGCGCGTGGTGCTGGAGCGGACCGACAGCATCGCCGACGGTCTCATCACGCTCAGCGTCGGCCGGCTGAACTACGAGCACCTGGTGCGGGCGGTCGATCGGGCCGAGACGGTGGCGGACGCGGCCATGCGGGATACGGTCCGCTACGCGATGGACCGGCTGAAGATGGTGGTCGAGCCGTCGGGCGCCGCGACGCTGGCCTGGCTGCGGGCCCAGCCGACGGGGTCGCTGGCCGGCCCGGTGGTGTGCGTGCTGTCGGGCGGCAACATCGAGTGGCCGGGCCTGACGGCCTTGCTGGGGACGCCATGACGGCGCCGGCCCCGGCCACCACGGCCAAGGTCCTGGTGGTCGACGACGACGCGGCGCTGGTGAGCACGCTGTCGTGGATCCTCAAGGACCACGGC
>CAZJZC010000348.1:0-2317 GCA_964550365.1 uncultured Gemmatimonadales bacterium
ACGACCCCCGCCTGCTGCCGGACATCGATGCCGCCGTCGAGCGCCTCGCGCGCGCGGTGCGCGGCGGCGAAACGGTGTTCGTCCACGGCGACTACGACGTGGACGGCCAGTGCGCCACGACCATCATGACACGCGTCATCCGGCACGCCGGCGGACGGGCGGTGCCCTTCGTGCCGCACCGCGTGCGCGACGGCTACGACCTGTCCGCGGTGGGCGTCGCGGCGGCCGCGGCGGCGGGCGCCTCGGTCATCCTCACGCTGGACTGCGGCACCACGGCGCTCGAGGCGGTGGCCGACGCCCGGGCCCGGGGCATGGACGTCATCGTGGCCGACCACCACCTGCCGGGCGAGCGCCGGCCCGACGCGCTGGCGCTGATCAATCCGCGGCGGGCCGACAGCCGCTATCCGTATCCCGATCTGTGCGGCGCCGGGCTCGCCTGGAAGCTCGGGTGCGCGCTCCACCGCCACCTGGGCCTCGGCGAACAGTACGCCTGGCACCTGGTGGACCTGGCGGCCATCGCGACCGTGGCGGACCTGGTGCCGCTGACGGGCGAGAACCGGGTGCTGGTGCGCATCGGTCTGCGGGTCCTCAAGACCACGCGCTGGACCGGCCTGTCGGCCCTGGTGAGCGCGGCCGGCCTGGCCGGCAAGCCGGTGCGCGCGGGCCAGGTCGGCTTCGTCCTCGGCCCCCGCATCAACGCCGTCGGCCGGGTGGGCGACGCCAACGACGGCCTGCGGCTGCTGCTCACCGACGACCCGGCGGAAGCCGGGACCCTGGCCCAGCAGCTCGAGCGGCAGAACGCCGAACGCCAGGCCCTGGATCAGCGCACGCTCGACGAGGCGCTCGAGACGCTGTATGCGGGCTTCGATCCGGCCCGCGACGTGGGGATCGTGCTCGCGAAGGACGGCTGGCATCCCGGGGTCATCGGGATCGTGGCCTCGCGCGTGGTCGAGCGGATCGCGCGGCCGACGTTCCTGATCGCGCTGGACGGCGACGTGGGGAAGGGCTCGGGCCGCTCGGTGCCGCGCTGTGACCTCCATGCCGCGCTGGCCGCCAGCGCCGCACACCTGGAGCGGTGGGGCGGGCACCGCATGGCCGCCGGGCTCACGGTCGAGCGGCGCCGGCTGGACGCGTTCCGCTCGGCGTTCCAGGAGGCCTGCGCCGCCCAGCTGGCGCCCGAGGACTGCGTCCCGACCCAGCGGGTGGACGCCGTCCTGCGCCTGGGGGACATGAGTCCCGAGTTCGAACGGATGCTGCGGGCGCTGGAGCCCACCGGGATGGGGAACCCCGCGCCGGTGTTCGGGCTCGAGGACGTCGCCCTGCGCACGGCGAAACCCATCGGCGAGCGGCACATCCGGTTCGTGCTGACCGACGGGGACCGGAGCCTGCGCACGGTGGCCTGGGGCGCGCGCGAGGAGGTCGAGCGGCTGATCGCCGCGTCGGCGGGCCGGGTCCGGGCGGCGGTGAAGCTCGACCACGACTCGTGGCTCGGCCGCGAGACGGTCGAGGGGCGCCTCGTGGCGCTGGCCCGGGCCTGATGCGCATCGTGGCGGGCCAGTGGCGCGGGCGCCGCATCGCCTCGCCCCAGGATGCCCGGGCGCGCCCCACGACCGAGCGGGTCCGCGAAGCCTGGATGAACATCCTCCGCGACCGGCTCG
The DNA here is from genome assembly GCA_964550365.1 of uncultured Gemmatimonadales bacterium. Taxonomy (GTDB): domain Bacteria; phylum Gemmatimonadota; class Gemmatimonadetes; order Gemmatimonadales; family JACORV01; genus DASXPG01. The sequence continues at coordinate 1,659 of CAZJZC010000348.1, forward strand.
AGGGCGCCCGCTGCGTGGACCTGTTCGCGGGCACCGGCGCCATGGGGCTCGAGGCGCTTTCGCGGGGCGCCGCCGCCTGCGACTTCATCGAGCTGTACCAGGACAACCTCGACCTGCTCGCGGCCAACGTCGCCGCGCTGGAGGCGCCCGGCGCCCGGCTGGTGCGCGCCGACGCCCTGCGGTTCGCGGCGAAGCTGGGCCCGCTGGCCTACGACATCGCGTTCGCCGACCCGCCCTATACCACGCGGCACGCCTCGCGGCTGGCCGACCTCTTCCGCCGGACGCCGTTCGCGCGCATCCTCGGGGTGGAGCACGATCAGCGCGAGGACGTCGGCGAGGGCGACCATCGGCGCTACGGCACCACGATCCTGACCTTCCTGGAGGCCCCGTGACGCGCGTCGCCGTCTACCCGGGTTCGTTCGACCCGATCACCCGCGGGCACGAGGACCTGATCCGGCGGGCCCTGGTGTTCGCCGACCGCGTGGTGGTCGCCGTGGCGGCCTCGGCCGCCAAGCAGCCGCTGTTCGACCTGGACGAGCGCGTGGCGCTGGTGCGGGGCGCGGTGGGCGACGAGCCGCGGGTCGAGGTCCAGGCGTTCGACGGCCTGCTGGTGGACTTCGCGCACCGGATCGGCGCCGCCATCATCGTCCGCGGCCTGC
>CAZJZC010000349.1:0-2315 GCA_964550365.1 uncultured Gemmatimonadales bacterium
GGCGATCTTCTCGCCCACCACCGAGCCCATCGACCCGCCCATGAACGTGAAGTTCATCACCGCCAGGTGCAGCGGCAGGGCATCCAGCTCGGCCCGGCCGGTGATGACGGCGTCGTCGAGCCCCGCCTTCTTGTACGCGGCGGCCAGCCGGTCCTTGTACGATTCGAAGCGGAGGGCGTCCACCGACCGCAGCTCGGTGTCGTGGGGCTCGAACGAGCCCTCGTCGGTCAGGATGGCGACATAGTCGGCCGCGTCGATCCGACGGTGATGGCCGCAGCTCGGACAGACCTCGAGGTTCTTCGAGAAGCTGTCCCGGACATCGACGTGGCCGCACTCCTCGCACTTCTCCCAGAGGTCCGGGGGGATCTCCAGTCGCTGCCGCTCGCTGGTCCGTACCTTCCGCTCTTTGCGGAACCAGGCCATTCGATTCGTTCGCTGTTGGAAGGAGAGGGGGGCCCGCAGGCCCATGGGGTATCCCGAAAGTATGGGCGGCGGCTCGACGCCGCGCTAGGGTAGAACCGTAACCGATTGCTGTTTAATGACTTACATCGCCATGCCGGACACTGGACCTCAACCGTAGCCCAGTTCCTTGCCCTCGCGTGCCAACCTGAGACAGAGGCCGATGCCGAGCAGGCAGGTGATGAGGAACGAGCCGCCGTACGAGAAGAACGGCAGGGGGATGCCGGTGATGGGCATCACATTGGCGGTCATGCCGACGTTCTCGAAGATATGGGTGAAGAAGATGCCCATGACCCCGAAGGCGACCAGGGACCCGAACGGGTCCGGGCACCGGCGCGCGATCCGGATGAGGACCATCAGCAGGGCCAGCAGGAGGGCCAGGGCGACCATGATGCCGACGAACCCCAGTTCCTCGCCCACGACGGAGAAGATGAAGTCGGTATGCTGGGCCGGCAGGAACGACAGGCGCTTCTGGGACCCCAGCGTGAAGCCCTTGCCGAGGAAGCCCCCGGAGCCGATGGCGATCTTGGACTGGATGATGTGCCAGCCCGTGGCCCGCGGGTCGAGTTCGGGGTTGAGGAACGAGATCAGCCGGTGCTGCTGGTAGGTCGCCAGGCGCTGCCACAGCGGCAGGGCGATGATGCCGAGGCCGAGGTTGGCACCCAGGACGGCGAGCCCCTCCCACACGAAGGGTCGCCACAGCACCAGCAGGACGCACAGCAGGGCGATCCACCCGCCCCAGGTCCAGCTCGAGAAGGCCAGGACCAGGGACAGGATGGGCGAGGCCAGCATGACCAGCAGGCGCAGCCGCACGCCCGACCAGTAGAGCATGGTGAACAGGATGCCCGCGAACACCAGCGCGCTGCCGAGGTCGGGCTGGAGCATGACGAGCATGGCCGGGCCCGCCGCGATCAGCACCGGCATGATGAGCTCGCGCATGTTCTCGGCGGGCGCGCGCCGGCCCGCCAGGTGGCGCGCCAGCATCAGGATGGTGGTCAGCTTCGCCAGCTCGGCGGGCTGGCCGAGACGGATGCCGGCGATGGTGAACCAGGAACGCGACCCGGCGGCGGTGCCCGCGCCGGTGCCGATGGCCAGCGTCAGCAGGAGGATCAGCAGGCCGGCCGCGTAGCAGGCCGGGGCGACCCACTCCAGGAACCGGGGCGAGAGCCGCATGACCAGCGCCGCGAGGACGGCGCCGGCCGCCAGCCAGATGAGCTGGCGCTGCCAGACGTGCGCCGCCGGTGTCGGGATGTCGGTCTGGCCGGCCGAGTACAGCACCAGGACGCCGTAGGTCACCAGGGCCAGCGTCAGGACCAGGAGCGGGCGGTCGAGGCGCGCGAGGGTCATCGGCCCGTCCGGCGCGGCGGCGCCGCCGCCGAGGGCCGCGGCGCCGGGGACGGCGCGGGCGGCGGCGCCGCCGGTCCCAGCGAATCGAGCGACTGCCCGGCGGTGGTGTCGTCGGGCACGCCGAGGAACCGCACCTCACCGGGGCCGACCGGGACCGAGTCGCCCAGCAGGTACCGCTCCACGATGCGGGCGACGTAGGGCGCCACGGTCGTGCCGTGCAGGCCGAACTCGAAGATGCCGCCGACGACGATCCGCGGGTTCTCGGCCGGGGCGAAGCCGATGAACCAGCCGTGGTCGGCGCCGTGCGAGTTCTGCGCGGTCCCGGTCTTGCCGGCCAGGTGCAGGTCGGCCAGCCGCGCGCCGCGCGCCGTGCCGCGCTCCACCACCGCGATCAGCGACTGCCGCACGCCGAGCAGCGTGCTGTCGGTCAGCACCATGGGCGCGGGCGGCGCCACGCGCGGCTGGACGATGTACGGGGTCGGCACCCGTCCGTGGTTGCCCAGCGCGGC
>CAZJZC010000350.1:0-2302 GCA_964550365.1 uncultured Gemmatimonadales bacterium
CCGGCTCGGTGCCGCTGTACATCATGGGCTCGGTGGTCACCGAGAGCATCATCCTCGAGCTGGGTCCGGTGCTCACGGCCCTGATCCTGGCGGGCCGCATCGGCGCCAGGTACGCGGCCGAACTGGGGACCATGCGGGTCACGGAGCAGATCGACGCGCTGGAAGCGCTGGGGCGCAACCCGGTCTCGCACCTGCTGCTGCCCAGGGTGGTGGCCGGCGCGCTCATGGTCCCGGCCCTGGTGATGTTCGCCAACCTGACCGGCATCCTGTCGGGGTGGATGGCGGCCAAGAGCTCGCTCGGCATCACCGACGCGGACTTCCTGTACGGCACGCGGTACTTCTTCCGCACCTTCGACCTGTGGTATTCGCTCATCAAGGCCGAGGTGTTCGGACTGGTCCTGACGCTGGTGCCGTGCTACGTCGGGTTCACCGCCGACCAGGGCGCCGAGGGCGTGGGGCGCGCGACCACGCTGGCGGTGGTCGTCTCCAGCGTCAGCATCCTGATCCTCGACACGGTGCTGGCCAAGATCCTGCTGCCCACATGATCGAGCTGCGCGGGGTGCACAAGTCCTTCGGGGCGCAGGTGGTGCTCGACGGCGTGGACTTCGTCGTGGAGACCGGCCAGACCGTGGCCCTGCTCGGTCCCTCGGGCACCGGCAAGAGCGTCCTGCTCAAGCACATCGTGGGCCTGCTGAAGCCCGACGCCGGCGACGTGCTGGTGGACGGCCTGTCGGTGCCGGGCCTGCCCAGGGCCGAGCTGACGAAACTGCGCCAGAAGGTGGGCTACGCGTTCCAGATGGGGGCCCTGTTCGACTCGATGAGCGTGTACGAGAACATCCGTCTCGGCATCGCCGACGAGGCCAGCTACCGGGACCGGGCCTACTGCGACGCGCGGGTCGAGGAATGCCTGCGGCTGGTGAACCTGACGGCCGAGGTGGCCCGCAAGATGCCGGCGGAGCTGTCGGGCGGCATGCGGAAGCGGGTCGGCATCGCGCGGGCCATCGCCGGGGCGCCGAAGTACCTGCTGTACGACGAACCGACCAGCGGACTCGACCCGGTCAACGCCGATGCCATGGACGCGCTCATCGAGCAGCTCCAGTCCCAGCTCAGCGTCACCAGCGTGGTGGTCTCGCACGACGTGCGGGGCTCGTTCAAGGTGGCCGACCGCATCGCGCTGCTGCACCACGGCAAGATCCGCAAGGTCGGGACCGCGGAGGAGTTCGTGAACGCGAAGGACGACGTGGTCCGCGAGTTCCTCGACCGTGACTTCGAACTGCTGGGGACGGACGCCTAGATGGAACTGCGATACCGGAAAGAGGCCGCGGTCGGACTGCTCATCGTGCTCGGCGCGGTGGCGTTCATCTTCATGATGATGTGGCTGCGGGGCAAGTCGTTCCGCGAAGGCGAGCTGGTCGCGGTGACGTTCGACGACGTGGCCGGACTCAAGGTGGGCGACCCGGTCCGGACCAGCGGCGTCACGGTGGGCTCGGTCAAGAGCATCGAACTGCGCTCGCCGGGCAACGTGGTGGTGGTGTTCGACGTGAGCCACGGCCCGGCGCCGCGCGCCGACGCCGGCGCGCTGATCAAGTCGGCCGACCTGTTCGGCGCGCGCATCATCGAGTACACGCCGGGGACGGCGCCGGCGCCCCTGCCGGACGACAGCGTCATCCGCGGCACGCGCATCCAGGACTTCACCGAGATGGCGGCCGGCATGAGCGGCCAGGCGCGGGCCCTGCTCGACAACAGCGTGCAGGCCGCGCGCGAGCTGCGGGCGGCCATGACCGAGGCCCGCGCCCTGCTCGGCACCCTGAACGCCGGCGCCTCGGTCAATTCGCGCGAGCTCGAGGGCGCGCTCACGAACCTGCGCCTGGTGCTGCACCGCATGGACCTGCTGGTGCAGTCCAACGCCCCGGCCGCCGGCGCCGCGGTGACCAACATGCGGGAGGCCAGCGCCAACCTCGACCGCCTGACCCGCAACCTGGCGGGCACCACGGCCACGCTCGATACCCTGGCCGGGCGCATCGCGAGCGGCCGGGGCGCCATCGGCCAGCTGATGAACGACACCTCGCTGGTGAACGAGCTGCGGGCGACCAACCGCGCCATGCAGGAGCTGCTGGTGGACCTCAGGGCCAATCCCGGCCGCTACATCCGGCTGAGGTTCTGACCTGCTCGAGGCGCTGTTCCTCGGCACTTCGGCCGCGCGCCCGACGGTCGAGCGGAACGTGGCGGCCCTGGTGGTCACCCGCGAGGGCGAGAGCCTGCTGTTCGACTGCGGCGAGGGCACCCAGCGCCAGATGATGCG
>CAZJZC010000351.1:0-2299 GCA_964550365.1 uncultured Gemmatimonadales bacterium
ACGTTGCCGAACATGGTGAACCAGCTGGCGTTGAACGCCTTCTCGGTCTCGGTCCGGGTGGCGGCGCTCGAGTTCTTGAACTGGGCGTCGATGACGGCCGCGACCTCGGCCGCCCGGCTCGGGTCGTGCAGCGTGAGGTAGAACCATCCCGGCGTCGCGGTCCGGTTGGTCGCCTCGTAGAGGTAGTCGTAGTGGAACATCAGCGACATCTCGTCGAAGGCGGATCCCGGCGTCGCCGTGTAGGTCGCGCGGATGTTGAAGCGCCACTCGCCCGGGTAGATGGTGCCGTTGAGCACCACGGTCTGCCCCAGCTGCCAGCCGAACTTCTCCATCAGGTCCACGCCGACGACCGCGCCCGCCCGGTCCTCCATGAAGGCCGCCAGCTGCTCGGGCCGCACGACCATCTCGGGGTACATGGGGAACATGCTGGCCGCGTCGACGGCGAAGTTGGCGAAGAAGTCCTTCGGATCGCGGTACCAGCCGCCGAACCAGGCGGCCCACGCCACGCCCTTCACGTTGGGCACCGCCGCCAGCCGCTGGGCATAGCTCATGGGCAGCGGCAGGACGATGCCGGTGGCGTTGCGCACCACCATGCGCGAATCCGACCCGGCGGCCGACAGCGCGTCCACGGTGGTCTCGAACGACCGGAGCGACGCGAACAGGAACAGCGCCAGCGCCACGCTCAGCGTGGTCAGCACGGTGCGCCGCTTGTGGCGCTTCAGGTTGGCGAGGATCAGCGGCAGGAACTTCATGGCGCCACCACCTGGCGCTCGACCAGCACGCCCTTCTCGAGGTGCAGGGTCGTCCGCGCCCGCTCGGCCGCGTGGGGATCGTGGGTGACCACGATGATGGTCTTGTGGAACTCGTCGTTCAGCCGGCCGAGCAGGTCCAGCACCTCGCCCGAGCTCTGCGCGTCGAGCTGGCCGGTGGGCTCGTCCAGCAGGATGAGCGTCGGGTCGGCGACGATGGCCCGCGCGATCGCCACGCGCTGTTCCTGGCCGCCCGAGAGCTGGCGCGGCAGGTGGTCCATGCGGTCCATGAGGCCGACGACGCCCAGGGCGACCTCGACCCGCTCCTTGCGGTCCTTCCGGCTCAGCGGCGCCAGCAGCAGCGGCAGCTCGACGTTCTGGAAGGCCGTCAGCACCGGCAGGAGGTTGTACGACTGGAACACGAAGCCCACGTGGCGCGCGCGCCAGCCGGCGAGCTGGGACGGCTTCATGGCGCTGACCGTCTCGCCGCCCACCCGCACCGTGCCGCTGGTCGGCCGGTCGAGGCCGGCGATCATGTTCAGCAGGGTGGACTTGCCCGAACCGGAGGGGCCCATGAGGGCCGTGTAGCTGGCCTCGGCGAAGTCGATCGACAGGTCGGTGAACACCTCCACCGCCTGCGCCTCGCGCTGGAAGGACTTGTAGACGTCACGGATCTCGACCAGTGCCATGAACCCTGCTCCGCTGTTGACGTGATGCCGCCGGCCGCTAGTTGCCGCCGGTCCGGACCCGCTGTCCTTCGGTGGGCGCGTCGAGGCCGCCCGTGAGCAGCACCTCGCCGCCGCCGAGCCCGGCGCGGATCTCGCGGAAGCCGGCGCTCACCGGCCCGGCCTGCACCGCCCGCCGCTCCAGGCGCCCCTCCCGCACCAGCCAGACCACCGGCGAGCCGCCCTCGTCGCGCACGGCCGCGGCCGGCACGCGGATCCGGGGCGCCGCGCCGGCCAGCGACGTGTCGGCCGGCCGCTCGGGCTCGAGGAAGTCCACCTTGGCGCCCATCTCCGGCAGGATGCGCCGGTCGCGGTCGAGGATGCTCACCTTGACCTGGACCGTGGCGCGCTGACGGTCGGCCGTCGGCACCACCTGGCGCACCGCACCGCGGAACGAGGTGTCCGGATAGGCGTCCAGGGTGATGCGCGCCCGCTGTCCGCCCGCGATCCGGGCGATGTAGGCCTCGTTCACGTCCACCTCGACCTCGAGCGTGGTGAGGTCCGCCATGGTCACCACCGCGCCCCGCGTCAGCCCGCCGCCGACCGACGGCGCGACCACCTCGCCGACCTCGGCCTCCTTGCGCAGGACCGTGCCGGTGAACGGCGCGCGCACCACGGTGTTCTCGAGGTTCGCCTGGGCCAGCCGCAGGCCGGCCTCGGCGGCGTCCTTGCGCGCCCGCGCCGCGGTGACCCGTGCCTCGGCCTGGCGGGCCCGGCTGTCCGCCAGATCGAGTTCCTGCTGGGAGACCAGGTTGGTGTTCTGGGCCCGCACCTGGCGCAGGCGCGCCGCCTCCCGCGTGAGCTGCTCGGCGTCCGCCTCCGCCT
>CAZJZC010000352.1:0-2297 GCA_964550365.1 uncultured Gemmatimonadales bacterium
ATCTACACCCGGCGCATCGTGGACCCCGACGCCGGCGTGAAGCTGGCCGGCAAGGTGCGCGGCACCAACGTGGGCGCGCTGTTCGCGCTCGACGGCCGGTCGCAGTCGGCCGGCGCCGACCGGCCGTTCGTCGGCGCCCTGCGCCTGCGGCGCGACCTGGGCCGCAACTCCACGCTGGGCCTGGTCGCCACGGACCGCGAGGACGGCGGCCGCTACGGGCGGCTGGCCGGCCTCGACGCGCGGTTCTACCACTCGCGCCTGTACTTCCTGGAGGTCCAGGCGGTGCACTCCTGGAGCGACGCGGGCGCCGGCGCCGTGCGCGGCCCGCTGTTCGCCGTCACCTGGGACCGGACCGGCCGCTCGTGGGGTTTCAATTACGGGATCAAGGCCATCGCGCCGGGGTTCCGCGCCGACGTGGGCTTCGTCAACCGCACCGGCGTGATCGACGGGCACGTGTTCAACCGGCTGACCGGCTACGGCCGGCCGGGCGCGCTGGTCCAGACGTTCGGCTCGTTCTTCGGCGTCTCGCGCATCTGGGACTACACCTACCCGCTGAACGGGGCGCTGGAAGGCGGCGAGTTCCTGTGGCCGTCGGCCACCCTGCGCGGCGGCTGGGGGCTCGCCGGCACGCTGGGCCGCAACTTCTTCAGCTTCGACCCGGCGGCGTACAGCGGCTACCAGGTCGAGACGGTGCTTCCCGGCGCGCCTCCCGGCGTCCGTGACACCGTGGCGTTCCTGGTGCCGGGGCCCGAGCGGGACCTGCTGAGCGGCAGCCTGCGGGTCACCACGCCCACCTTCCGGCTGTTCACCGCCAGCCTGAGCGCCGGCACCGGTGAGACGCCGATCTTCCGCGAGGCGGCGGCCGGCCGCTACGTCCAGCTGTCCGCGACGCTCGACATGCGCCCGCTGAGCACCCTCAGGGTCTCGGCCCAGGTCTCGCGCTTCGCGCTCGAACGCGCGCGCGACGGCTCGCGCTTCTCGACCGAGACCATCCCGCGGATCAAGCTGGAGTACCAGGCCTCGCGCGCGGTGTTCTTCCGGTTCGTCGGCCAGTACACGGCCCGTGAGCGCGCCGCGCTGACCGACCGCGCCGGCGACCCCATCCTCCTGGGCGGCGTGCTCCAGCCGGCCACCCGTGAGAACGAGTTCCGCATGGACTGGCTGGCGAGCTACCGGCCCATCCCGGGCACGCTGGTCTACCTGGGCTACGGGTCCTCGATGAACGACACCGACGCCTTCGCGTTCGACCGCCTGCGCCGCAGCGGCGACGGCTTCTTCGGCAAGATCAGCTGGCTGTTCCGGCTGTAGCCCCCGACGCGACGGGGGCCCCGGCCGTCCGCCGGAGCCCCCGCCGCCGCGGCGATCCCGCGCGGGCTCAGTGCCCCAGTTCCTCGATGCGCCACATGGTCGTGCGGCTCGCCGTCGCGGCGCGTTCGGCGGCCACCTCCTCGGGCGTCACGGCGCTGGCGTTGTTGCCGAAGTTGCTCCGCACGTAGGTCAGCACCGCCGCCATCTCGGCGTCGCTGAGCGACTTCCAGGGCGGCATCACGTTGTTGTAGCGGACCCCCTTCACCGTGATCGGCCCCATCAGCCCGTGCAGGGCGATGCGGATGACCCGCTGTTTGTCGCCCGCCGCGATCTCCGAGCCGGCCAGCGGCGGGAAGGTGCCCGGCGTGCCCTGGCCGTTGGCCATGTGACAGGTCTGGCAGGTGCGCGCGAACACCGCCTGCCCGTTCGGCGCCTGCGCCGCCGCCGGCTGGGCCGCCGCCGTCTGGGTCGCGGGCTGGGCCGCGGGGCTGGCGCCGCCCGGCTGGGCATCGCCGCCGCCGCCGCAGGCCGTGATCGCCAGGGCCGCCAGGGCCGCGGCAGACGCGCTCATCAACTGTCTCGACATGACGCCTCCAGATGCGTTCCGATGTGATGGGTGCCCGGCGGGCCTCGACCCGCAGGGTCCGCCCGACACGCTAGTCCGACAGGCCGTCCAGCGCGTCGAACAGGGCGCCGGCGCTCTGCGGCCGCTGGGCGGGGTCCTTGCTCAGTGTGCGGAGGATCAACTGGGCCAGGTCCTCCGGTACCGCGCTGTTCAGCGAGGCCGGCGAGGGCGGCACCTCCTCGAGCTGCTTGGCGACGAGCGAGATGGGCGAGTCGGCCACGAACGGCGTCCGGCCCGTGAGGCACTCGAAGAGCACGCACCCCGACGCGTACAGGTCGGCGCGGAAATCCACGTTGTCGCCCAGCAGCTGCTCGGGCGCCATGTACTCCGGCGTGCCGATGGCCATGCCCGCCTGGGTCACGCC
>CAZJZC010000353.1:0-2295 GCA_964550365.1 uncultured Gemmatimonadales bacterium
GGATCATCCACTGGGCGCTGTTGAGCCGCTGGGTGATGAACTCGCGGTTCTCGCCCACGAACTTGCGCCGGTCGCGGGCGACCTCCTGGTAGGCGCGCGCCAGGCGCAGCCGCGGCAGGTTGGTGTCGTTGAGGTAGACGCGGTACTCGCCGTCCACGTTCTCGACGATCAGGTCGGGCGTGATGTAGTCGTCGCGGCCGGCGCTGTAGCGCAGGCCCGGCTTGGGGTCGAGGCGGGCGATGCGGTCGGCGGCGTCCTGGACCTGCACCGGCTCGATGCCGAGCCGCTTGCCCAGGTCGCTCCAGCGCCGCGCGATGAAATCGTCGTAGGCCTCGTCGAGCAGGCGGTAGTCCAGCGTGTCGGTCTCGTTCCGCTCCCTGAGCTGGAGCAGGAGGCATTCGCGCAGGTCGCGGGCGGCGATGCCGGCCGGGTCGAGCGACTGGACCACGCGCAGCACCTCGACCGCCTCCTCGACCGTGAACGGCTCGGGCCGGCGGGCGCCCGGCCGGTCGGCGGCGAACTCCTCCACCAGCTCGTTCGCCGTGCGCACCACGTCCTCCAGGGGCGCGGCCAGGTAGCCGTCGTCGTTGATGTCGCCGATCAGCGTCTCGGCCAGGAGCTGCTGCCGCTCGCTCAGCGACTGCAGGTTGAGCTGGGTGCGCAGGTGGTCGGCCAGGCCGCTCTGCTGGATGGTGACCGGCTCGCGGTACTCCTGTTCCTCGGTGGCGACGCGCTGGCCGCCGCTCTGGAACCCGTCGAGCAGGATGTCCTCCCAGTTCGTCTCGGCGGGCTCGGTGGCGGCCGCCTGCTCCTTCTGTTCGGCGAGCGTGGTGACCGGCGCCTCGTCCTCCGGCTCGATGAGCTCGAGGAAGGGGTTCTCGAGCAGTTCCTGCTTGAGGTGCTGCTGCAGGTCGAGCAGCGGCATGTACAGCAGGTCCATCGCCTGGTAGAGGCGCGGATTGATCCGCAGGTCCGTGCGCAGGACCGCGTGCTGGCCGAGCCCCTGGCGCAGGCCGCTCATGCCGCGGGTGACAGGCGCGAGCGGAGCCGCGCCGTGAGGGTGGGACCGAGGTAGAGCTCCGCGACGCGGTCGTTCCAGACCAGCTCGCGCACCGTGCCGGCCACCTGGACCTTGCCCTCGAACATGATGTAGGCGCGGTCCACGATGTCGAGCGTCTGCTCGACGTTGTGGTCGGTGATGAGCACGCCGATGCCCTTGTGGCGCAGGCCCGCGACGATGGTCTGGATGTCGTGGACGGCGATGGGGTCGACGCCGGAGAACGGCTCGTCGAGCAGCATGAACTTGGGCTCGGTCACCAGGGCCCGCGTGATCTCCAGGCGCCGCCGTTCGCCGCCCGAGAGCGAGTAGGCCTTGGAGCGCCGCAGGTGGCGCAGGCCCAGTTCGTCCAGCAGGCGCTCGAGCCGCCGCTCCCGCTCGCCGCGCGGCAGGTCCAGCGTCTCGAGCACCGCCAGCAGGTTCTGCTCCACGGTGAGCTTGCGGAACACCGACGGCTCCTGCGCCAGGTACCCGATGCCGCGCCGCGCCCGCCGGAACATCGGCTGGCGGCCGATGTCCTCGCCGTCGAGCAGGATCCGCCCGGCCTGCGGCGCGATGAGGCCCACCAGCATGTAGAAGGTCGTGGTCTTCCCCGCCCCGTTGGGGCCGAGCAGGCCGACGATCTCGCCCTGGGCCACGCGCACGTCCACGTCGTCCACCACGACGCGGCCGCCGTAGGCCTTGGTGAGGCCGGTGCCCTCGAGGCGGCTGCCGAGCGACCCGGCCCGGGCCTCCGGCTCGCTCGGTGCGCCGTGCAGGACCATGCCGCGCGCCGCCGCGTCGATGAGGCGCGCGCGGGCCGCTTCGGCCACCGGCTGGAGCAGGGCCCAGACCGCCGGGCGGATGCGCGCCACGGCGTCGTCCGACCAGCTGACCCGTTCCTCGAGGATCTGCTCCGTCGCCAGGCGCGGCAGGACCGACCCGGCGAGGTGCCGGCGCACGTCGTCCATGGAGAGCAGGCCGGCCTCGATCTGGCCCGACGGCGCCGCCGTCCGCTGGGCGGCGAGGTAGTCCTCGCGGTAGGTGACCGCGACGTCGGTGACCGGCGTGGCCCCGGCCGCGTCGGGCGCGCGCAGCAGCGCGGCCACGGCCAGGCAGAGCGACGGGTCCCGCCGGGCCAGCTGGTCGAGCAGGTCGTCGGCGGTCATCGGCTGCGTCCCGCCGGGCGGGTGGCGGAGGCCGGGCGCGGGCGCGGGGCGGCCGGCGGCGCGCCCGCCGGGGCGGCGGGCGCGGGCGCC
>CAZJZC010000354.1:0-2294 GCA_964550365.1 uncultured Gemmatimonadales bacterium
CCGCCGCTCGAACCGCCCACGACCACGATGATGGGCGGGTAGTAGCCGAAGCCGCCGTAACCGCCCGGACCGTAGGGATAGCCGAAGCCATACCCGTACCCGTAGCGCCCGTAGCCGTAGCGATCGTACGGCGAGAAGGCGCCGTAGCCGCCGTAGTAGCCCCAGCCGTAGGGCGTCATCTCGCCGGGATACCCGAAGGCCGTCCCGGAGCCCACCCGCTCGTCGGCCCGCTCGGCAGCCGCGCCGCCGCCGCGCCCCTCGCGGACGGCGAAGGTCCGTGGATACGACAGCGCCACCATCACGTCGGTCACGTTGCCCGGCACGCCGGCCTCGGCCAGCCGCACCATGGCCCGGCCGTCGAGCTCGAAGCCGTCGCCGGCCTCGGCCACCCAGGCCTCGGTCACGTCGCCGCCGACCTCGCGGCTGGCCTCGATCACGTCGGCGATGCGGACCCGCTCGCCGGCGGCGGCCCGCGCGGTGGACACGGCGAGCGCCCGGCCGCCGAGCAGACGCGCGATGGAATCGGGCACCAGGGCGCCCTCGCTCACGGCCTGGTAGCGGGTCACCCGCACCGTGGTACGACTGCCGGCGCCCACGCCCTGGACGTCGAGCCACTCGCCGCGCGGCGTGATGCTCATCAGCGCCGTGGCCACCCGCGCGCGCGCGGCGCCCGGGCAGGTCGCCTCGGCCCTGAGATACATCCGCGTGCCTTCGGCCGAGAAGGTGCCGCGCTCCCAGCCGGTACAGCCGTCGCGTTCGAAGGCATGCCGTTCGCCCGAGCCGTCGAGCCGCTGGAGCGAGACCACGCTGTCGCGGTGGAGGGTGATCAGCGCCACGCCGGCGGCGGCCGGCAGGATGCAGACCCGCGGCGCCTCGGTGCGCACCCAGGCAGGTCCCTGCTCGATGACCGGGTCCCAGCAGCCGAGCCACGCCGTCCAGCGCGGATCGCCGGTGTCCTGGGCGCGGGCGCCCGCAGACGCGGCGGCCACGAGCGCGGCGGCCAGGAGGGTACTGCGCATGGCGGTTGTCATCGGGCCCATCCCGTGTTGAGTCGGACCGACACGCCCGTGGTGAACGAGAAGCCGGAGAGGTCGATGTCGTCGAAGCCCGTGAACGAGCCGCCCATGGGGGCGCGGGCATGGCTGTAGCGCCCTTCGCCGGTGAGGAGGAAGCGCGGGCCGAGGGCCAGGTCCACGCCGGCGGCCGCATGCACGCCGGGCGCCCAGCCGGAGGACCGGAAGCTGTCGTGGAACACGTTGAGGTTGTTGAAGTCCACGAAGTCGCCGGTCTGCTTGAACCGGTACCAGGTGAGCCCCCCGCCGGCGCCGAGCCACGGCGAGACCTTCGCCGGTACCCACGCCAGCCGGCCCACCTGCCGGCCGCGCGGGCCGAGGCGGTAGCGGAGCGAGGCCGAGAGCGGCACCTGTTCCAGCCGGGTGGTCTGTTCGATGGGCAGGTTGTTCTGGTCCACGTAGTTCCGGAACTCGGACCGCGAGCCGGTGGAGCCGTAGGCCACGCCGAGGGCCAGGTCGAAGCGCTCGTCCAGGTGGAACGCCAGTTCCGCCGCGCCGGTCAGCCCGTCGAACGCGCCGCGGCCCAGGGTGAGCTGGTCCTGCACGAAGGTGAAGATGTCACTGCCGGCGCTGGCGCGGTTGAAGCCGGCCCGCACGCCGAAGGTGCCGATGGGCCGCTGGAACAGGAACCCGTTCCCGGCGCCCTGGGCCGCGGCCGGCGGCGCGTGCGCCAGCGCCACGATCAGCGCCGCGGCGGCACCGAGCGGGCGGCGAAGTTGCACAGGGGCTGGGGTCATGCGGTCATCCCTTCCGTGGGACGGTGGGACGGTGGGACCGGGGGACGGGGGGACGGGGGGACAGTGCACCGAGTTCGACGGTCCCCCGGTCCCCCGGTCCCCCGGTCCCCCGGTCCCCCGATACCGTACACCCTACCGCCCGGCGGGGTCCGGGGGCAAGGCGCTACCTCGGCTTCCAGGTCCCCCTGGCCACCTGCGGCACGAAGTCGTCGAGCCCGGGCGGCGGGAACTTGAGCGTTCTGCCCTCTTCGGCGCTCCGGTAGGCGGTCATCAGCATCTTCACGACCTCCACCCCGTCGGCGAAGGTGAGCATGGGCTTCTCCTTGCCCAGGAAGGCGCGGACGAAGTGCCGGTCCTCGTTGGTGTAGCCGTAGGCGGCGTACTCCTCGGCCACCACCGGCATGAGGCCCATCTCGGCGTTCTGCTTCTCGACCAGGTCCTCGCCCGCCTTGCCCTTCACCTCGCGGCTGAAGAACAGCTTGAG
>CAZJZC010000355.1:0-2282 GCA_964550365.1 uncultured Gemmatimonadales bacterium
GCTGCGCTCGTCCTCGTCGACCCGGACCGGCACGCGCTGGCTCATGGCGAACCGCACCGCCACGGAGCCCGCCGACGGGAACAGCCGCACCAGGTCGAGGCTGGTGCGCGGCGGGGGCGCGCCTTCGGGCAGCACGGCCGCGACGCTGGAGAGGTCCACCCAGGCGACGGCGTTCCGGGACAGCTGGAGGCGGACCGCGCGGTCCGCGCGGCCGCTGACCGCGGCGACGGTGCCGTTGCGGAAGAACCAGTGGTAGGTGCCGCCGGGCAGCGGCGCGCCGGCCACCGCGCCGTCCGTGGTGCCGGCGCGCACGGTGTCGTCGTCGAGCACCACGACCGGCCGCCGTGCCGGGTCGATCAGGCCCAGCCGCAGGGGGAGCGGGGCGCGCGCGGTCCCCGCCGCCGTCACGACCGTCACCCACGCCGTGCGTGCCGAGTCCAGCGGGACGCGCCCGGGCTCGCCCCCGAGCGGGTCGGCCAGGGCCGGGCCCAGGACCTCGGCCGGGAACACGCCGCTGTACCGGGTCTCGGTTCGCGGGCGGCGGCTCGTGGGCTCCCGGTCGAACGGCCCGGCGACGGCCGCCGTGCCGGTATCGGCCACCAGCGGCACCAGCCGCCCCGACGGCAGTCGCAGGCTGACCACCGCCTCGGGCGCGGCCCGGACCGACACGCGCACCAGCTCGCCGGGCTCCAGCAGCTGGATGCCGCGCGGGCTCAGCGACGCCGGGTCGAGCCAGGCCCCCGAGTCGGGCGGCGTGAACGTCGGGACCAGCCGCAGGCGCAGCGTGCGCGCCACGCTGTCGGCCCCGAGCCGCGCCACGAACCGCATCAGCGGCGCGGAATCCGGCGGCAGGGGGAGCCACGCCAGGAACGCGCCGTTGGGCGCCACGTCCACCGGCTGGCCGTTGACGGTGAGCGTGGCACGGCCGTTGCCGGTAGCCCCGAAGAAGAACGTCGAATCCCGCGCCTGGATGAGCTGGCCCTCGGCCGGATAGACGACCGTGAGGCTCAGGGAGCCGGTGGCCGGGGGGATGGGCGGCAGGGTCGCCGCCCGCCCCTGCGCCGGCAGGACGGTCGGTGCGGCGGCCGCCAGCGCCGCGGCGAAGAGGATCGGGTGGGCTCTCAACTTGCGCTCGCTCGTCAATTTAGCTCAATTGACCGCGCTTCGAACCGGCCCATATATTGGCCGGACAGCCGATTTCGTGTGACCCCAGGGAGGCCATCCGGTCGTGGTCAGTTGCGCCCATTGCGGCCGCAAGAACGATGAGGGCTCGCGGTTCTGCATGGACTGCGGCAAGCCGTTGCGCGCGTCCGCCATGGGCGCCCAGTCGGGGGTCCCCGCCACCAGGGTGTACGCGTCGGACGGCTCGGGCGGCTCGACCTGCTCCTCGTGCGGCAAGGCGGTCGACGGCACCATGCCGTTCTGCGCCTTCTGCGGCGCGAAGGTGGGCGGCGCCGTGGCCACCAGCGCCCCGCCCTGCCCGCGCTGCGGCGCGGCCGTCAGCGCCGAATTCAAGTTCTGCCCCAACTGCGCCGGCCCCCTCGGCGCGACGCCGGCCGCGCCGGCGCCCGAGGCCACCACCTCGTTCTCGGCCCAGCGCGCCGCGCCGCGGCCGCCGGTCAGCCTGGTGATGCTGGCGGAGGACGGCACGCACGGCGCCAAGCACCCGCTGATCGGCGAGGAGACCACCATCGGCCGGGCCGGCGCCGACATCCTCTTCAAGGACGATCCGTACCTCTCGCCGATCCACACCCTGGTGATGTACAAGGACGGCAAGGCCACGATGCGCGACCTCGGCTCGCGCAACGGCACCTGGATCTTCATCGAGGCGCCGCACCGGCTGGTCGACGGCGACCTGGTGCTGATCGGTTCCCAGCTGCTGCGCTTCCGGCGGCTCGGCTATCCGGGCCCCAACCCGCCCGAGGCCGACGCCACGCGGCGGATGGGCAGCCTGGTGCCGAGCGCCGACATCGCGTCGCTGGGGCAGCTCCGGGCCGACGGGTCGGTGCGCGACGTGTTCCATCTCTCGCCCGGCCGGGACGTGGCCATCGGCCGCGACAAGGGCGACTGGCCCTTCCCCTACGACCCGTCGATGTCGGGCTCGCACGCCATCGTGAAGAGCACCGACGCCGACTTCGTGGTCATGGACGCCGGGAGCCGCAACGGGGTGGCGGTCGCCGCCCGCGGCGACGTGCAGCTGCGCAAGGGATCCAAGATCCTGGTGGGTGACAAGCTGATGCTCGTGGAGATGCCGTGAAGGTCTGCCCGAACTGCAGCCGGGA
>CAZJZC010000356.1:0-2278 GCA_964550365.1 uncultured Gemmatimonadales bacterium
GGTAGAGGAGCCAGGCTACGCCGAGGGCGGGGCTGCCTGGGGCACCGGCGATCCTGCCGTGCGTGGGTGCGACCGGAAGCCAGGGTCCCAGCCCAGCAGGCGGGCGGCCTTGCGCGCGTCCACCGTCCCGTCGGACTCGGACACATTGTAGACGCCGGCCTGTCCGTTGCCTAGTGCGCGCCGGGCCGCGTCGGCCGCGGCCTCGACGTGAACCGGCCCGCCGGGAGGTGGCACGTCGGTCGGCGTGCCGGGACCGTAGAGCCGGCCGAAGCGCAGGACCACGCCGCGGAACGGGCCGCCGAGGACCAGGTCCTCCAGCACCTTCAGGGCGCGCGCGGTGATCGCCGTGCCGGGGTCGGCCGAATCCACGTCGAGCGGGGCCGACTCGTCAAACGGCGGCGGACCCGGAGCGTAAACGAACGCGATGCTCTGGGCGACGAGCACGCCGATGCCGGCGGCCGCGCCCGCAGCCACGAGGTTCCGGGTGCCCACTTCGCGCACTCGGGCGTTGCGCTCCAGGATGGCGGCCGTGGCGGCCGGATCCCAGCGGTCCGGCAGGTCCGTGACGAGGTGGATGAGGGCGCTCGGCCGGGCCCGGGCGACGGCCGAGTTGAGCCCGTCCGCGTCGAACACGTCCACCACCACCGACTCCACGCCGAGCGCCTCGAGCGCGGCAGTGCGTGCGGCCTGGCGCGTGGTGCCGATGACACGCCAGCCGTCGGCGATGAGCAGGGGGCAGAGCGCGGCGCCGATCACGCCGCTGGCCCCTGCCACGAAGACGCATCGCTCGCCGCTCAGCCGAGCGCCTCAAGGAGCGTCAGCGAGCCGAACCGCGGCGCGGACGACACGTCAGCGGGACCGAGCGCACACGGTCGGCTGCGTCACGCTCAGCGCTCGGGCGCCATGCGCGCCTGCGCTTCCGGCGAGGTGATCACGGGCAGGACCTCGAAATCCATGAGATCGCTCCAATGCGCCATCCAGGCCTCGAGATCGGCCGCCGCCGGCGCCTCCATCACCTGGTAGCACCGCTTCATGTCGTCGGTGATCCAGCTGGCTACGTAGGTGACCCCCGCTGGCTGCATGCGGCCGCGCTCGCGGAAGCGCTGGTAGACCGGTGCGGCGTCGCCGTCGCGGAAATGCTCGATGACCATGAAGAGCACGCGGACCCCTGTTGGTGCAGGCCGATATGTGTTTGCGCCGGCCCGTGAGCCTTCGCGCATGCCGCGCACGCGCCGGCGCGGCCGTGCGCCGGCGCGGGCGGTCTCCGGCGGCTTCAGCCCATCGAGAGGCCGAGATCGAACCGGGCGTGGTATCCGGCGCCGCGGGGCTCCAGCTCGACCATCAGCCGTGACCCGCCCTGCCTGAAGATCCCGTCACCCCGGTTGCGCACGCGACGCTGGCGGTTGCCGTTGTAGGGCGCGGCGGCGTAGATCGCGTCGCTGGCGGCGTCGGCGAAGTAGAGCTGGGAGACGAACTCGCGGCCCCGGGCCTGCTCGGGGTCGGTCCGGATCTTGAAGTGGATGTGGGCCGTGCGGCCCTCGTAGAACCCCGGGTAGATCGTGCGGAACTGCGCGATGCCGTCCGGCCCGGTCCGCTGGTGCCCGCGCAGGAACTGCTTGCCCGTCGTGTCGAACATGCCGTTGATGTCCCTCACGCCCGAGTAGATGCCGAGCGCGTCGCACTGCCACAGGTCCACGAGCACGCCGCCATAGGGCGCGCAGCGGTTCCCGTCGAGCCGCGACACCACGATGGTCAGGTCGAGCGCCGTTCCGGCGGGCACGTTGCCGTCGGTCGGATCCGACCGGATGTCGGAGCGGTCGAGCCGCGTGTCCACGAAATACGGGCCTTCGGTCTGGGCGGGTCGAACGACGCAGCTCGGGAGTGCACTCCGCGCGCGCCGGACCGGACCCGCTGCGCGGGCCGGCTGGTTTGGCACCACCAGCGCCGCGCCGGCGGCGCCGAGCGTGGCGAGCACCTCCCGGCGAGACAGGATCCTGCCGATCGGGATGTCATCGTTGGCGGACATGAAATCTCCGAGGGGCGAGGGACGTATCCATGATAACCTTTCGCGGGTCCGATGCCGAGGTCCTGCCAGGGCCGCGACGGCACGCCGATCACCCGCGCCAGCGAGCCCTCCTGGCCGTCCGCCACCTCATCACTCGACCGGAGGGGCATCGCCGGAGCGACGAGCGACGCCCCGCAGCGGCCCTACCTGACCACCTCGAAGTGCGCCATCATCCCCGCCGCGTGGTGCTCGAGGATGTGACAGTGATACATC
>CAZJZC010000357.1:0-2270 GCA_964550365.1 uncultured Gemmatimonadales bacterium
GCGTAGTCCGTGATGCCGATCTCGACGACGTCGTCGGAGCCGTGCTTGTTCACGTACTCGTGCTCTTCGGTGTAGAGCAGGTCTTCGGGGATGTTGGCCATGCGGTACTCCCGCGGAAGCGAGGTCGGCCGCGCGCCGGTGCGCGCGGCCCCGTGAAAAATCAAACCGCCCGGGCGCGCTCCTGCAACTCCCGCCAGACGCTGTGCGCGCGCGCCTCGAGCGCCTCGCGGGTCCCGTCGTTGTCGATGATCCAGGCGCTCCGGGCCCGCTTGGTCTGGGCCGGCCACTGCGCGGCGAGCAGGGCATCGGCTTCGGCCCGGTCCAGGCCGCGGTCCTCGGTGAGGCGCCGGCGCCGCTCGGCCTCCGGCGCGTCGACCAGGACCACGCCGTCGAACTCGGCGGGATCGAGGACCTCGAACAGCAGGGGGATGTCGTGGACCACGACCGTGGCGTCGGCGCGCACCGCGTCGGCCTCGGCGGCGGCCCGCAGGCGCTGCACCTCGGGATGCACGATGGCGTTGAGGGCCGCGCGCTCGGCGGCGTCGGCCATGACGTGGCGCCGGAGGGCGGCGCGGTCGAGGCCGCCGGTCCCGTCGGCGGCGAACGGGAAGCGCGCCAGCACGGCGGCGAGGCCGGCCGTCCCCGGTGCGACGGCCTGACGCGCGAGCGCGTCGGCGTCGATCACCACGGCGCCCCAGCGCCGGAACAGGTCGGTCACGGCGGACTTGCCCGCGGCCACGTTCCCGGTCAGTCCGATGCGCAGCATCGGCCCGCCCGCGGGCTACAGGAGGGCACCCTGGCCCTCGTCCTTGTCGGGGACCGCGTGACAGTGACGGCAGCGCGCCTCGTAGCTCTCGTGGCCGCCGACCATGATCTGGGGCGAGTCCCAGGGCGCCGGCCGGCCGTTGATGAGGCGCTGATTGCGGGTCGCCGGGCCGCCGCAGGTGACGCAGATGGCGTGCAGCTTGTCGACGATCTCGGCGGCCGCCATCAGGGCCGGCATGGCGCCGAACCCCTCGCCGCGGAAGTCGCTGTCGGTGCCCGCGAGGATCACCTGGACCCCGCGGCCGGCCAGGGCGTTGGCCACCCGCACGATGCCGTCGTCGAGGAACTGCGCCTCGTCGACCGCCACGACCTCGGTCTCGGGCCGCACGCGTTCCATGATCTCCAGCGAGGTCTGGACCGGCTCCGCTTCCACGATGGTGCCGTCGTGGCTGGTGACCGAGAACAGGCCGGCATAGCGGTCGTCGAGGTGGGACTTGAAGACCTGCACGGTCTTCCGGGCGATGACCGACCGGCGCACGCGGCGGATGAGCTCCTCGCTCTTGCCGGCGAACATCACGCCGGAGATGACCTCGATCCAGCCGGGCCTGGTGCCGTGGAACATGGGCGCGCCGCGATGTGGAGGTGGATGTCGTACGCGGGTCGGACGCGAAAGTTGGACCGACCCGCGGGGCGGGTCAAGCGCTCGTCGCCGGCGGTCCGCCTATTGCCAAAACCCTAGGGAATCTCTAGACTGTTGGCCGACGCGCGGGCGACGTCAGCCTGCGGCCACCCCCCAAACCCTCCGCGAAGGAGTTGTCGTCGTGAACAAGTCCGAGCTCGTAGACGCGCTGGCTTCCAAGGGCAAGATGTCGAAGGCGGAGGCAGGCCGGGTCGTGGACACGCTCTTCGGCACCAACGGCATCATCGCCGGCGAGCTGAAGAAGGGCGGCAAGGTCCAGATCACCGGTTTCGGCAACTTCGAGACCCGCAAGCGCGGTCAGCGCAAGGGTCGCAACCCGCGCACCGGCAAGGAGATCACCATCAAGGCGTCGACCACGGCCGTGTTCCGGGCCGGCAAGGGTCTCAAGGACGCGGTCAACAAGAAGAAGTAGGCCCGGCGACGTCCGTCGGTCCGCGGCAGAGGCCGGGCGAGTGCCCGGCCTTCGTCGTTTCGGCGCCGGGCCGGCCGGTCAGGCCCGCCGCGGCGGCTTGGCGCCCGGCCCGCGATCGATGCGGGCGGTGAGGCGCCGGCCGCGGAGGGTGGCGCCCGTGAGGCCCCGCGCCGCCTGCTCGGCGAGGTCGGCCCGCACCTCCACCAGGGAGAACAGCTCCCGGACCTCGATCCGGCCGAGCGCATCGGCCGCGACCTTCGCCTCGTTCACCAGGGCGCCGACGAGGTCGCCGGGCCGGACGCTGTCCTTGCGCCCGATACCCACCCAGATCTTGGCCACGCCGTGCGCGACCGGCGCCGCGGGAGCCGGCGCCGGCGCCGGCCGCCCGGCGGC
>CAZJZC010000358.1:0-2266 GCA_964550365.1 uncultured Gemmatimonadales bacterium
CGACGCCATCGCGGCGATCAAGAGCGGCGACGCGGGCAAGGTCATCCTGTCCATCGCTTCCCGGGACCCATGACGACCACCACGCTCACCGCCCGCCTCCAGCAGGAACTCGACGGATTCCGGAAGGACGGCGTCTACAAGACGCTCAACTACATCGAATCGCCCCAGGGCCCGGTCGTGAAGATGGAGGGCCGCGGCGACGTGGTGGTGCTGTCGTCCAACAACTACCTCGGCCTGTGCGACGTGCCGCTGGTGGTGGACGCCGGCCGCGCGGCGCTGGACCGCTTCGGAGCCGGGACCGGCTCGGTGCGGTTCATCTGCGGGACCTTCACGGTGCACCGCGCGCTCGAGACCGCGCTGGCGGACCTGGTCGGCACCGAGGCCGCCCTGACCTACGTGAGCTGCTGGAACGCCAACGAGGGCCTGGCGGCGACCATCCTGGGCGAGAACGACGCCATCATCTCCGACCAGCTCAATCACGCCTCCATCATCGACGGCATCCGGCTGGCGAAGGTCATGACGAAGTGCCAGACGGCCGTCTACCGGCACTCGGACCTCGACGACCTCCGGGCCCGGCTGGAGGCCGCGCGCGGCGCGCGCACCCGCCTCATCGTGACCGACGGCGTGTTCTCGATGGAAGGCGACATCGCGAAGCTGCCCGGGATCCTCCAGCTGGCGCGGGACTTCGATGCGGTGGTGTGCGTGGACGATTCACACGCGACCGGGGTCCTGGGGGCGCAGGGGCGCGGGACGGCCGAGCACTGCGGGGTGCAGGGCGAGGTCGAGATCATCACCAGCACCCTGGGCAAGGCGCTCGGCGGCGCGGCCGGAGGGTTCACCGCGGGCTCGGCGGCCCTGTGCGACTACCTCACCCAGCGCTCCCGGCCCCAGCTGTTCTCCAACGCCCTGCCGCCGACGGTCGCGGCCAGCGCCAAGGCCTCGGTGGACTACCTGCTGACGCACCCGGAGCTGGTGGCCCGGCTGCACCAGAACGCGCGCTGGTTCCGCGGCGCGCTCCAGGAGGCCGGCTTCACGCCGCTGCCGGGCGAGACGCCGATCATCCCCGTCATCCTCGGCGAGACGGCCCGGGCCATCGAGATGAGCCGCCTGCTGCTGGAGGAGGGGGTGTTCGTCACGGGCTTCGGCTACCCGGTGGTGCCGCAGGGCCATGCCCGGGTGCGCTGCCAGGTCAGCGCCGCGCACACCCGCGACCACCTCGAACAGGCCCTGGCGGCGTTCAAGACGGTCGGCAAGAAACTGGGGGTCATATGAGCGACGTACCGACATTGGGCGACTTTTTGGCGACATCGCCGGCGCGCGGGCGCCGGACACCGGCCGTCCGCCTGGCGGCGCTGCTGCTGGCGGGCGCGGCGGGCGTCCTCGCGCCGACGCGCGCGGCCGCCCAGGCGGCGCCCGACGCCTTCCTCGGCTTCCGGGTCGGCCAGGACTCGATGCTGGCCTCGTGGCGCCAGATCGGCGACTACTTCCAGCAGCTGGCGCAGGCCTCGCCCCGGGTGCGGGTGGACACCCTCGGCCCCACGACCCAGGGCCGGCCCTTCCTGCTGGTGACCATCTCGGACCCGGCCAACCTGGCGCGGCGCGAGCAGCTGCTGGCCGACCAGCGGCGGCTGGCCGACCCGCGCGCCCTGAGCGCCGCCGACGAGGCGCGGCTGGCGCGCGAGCAGCCGGCGGTCATCCTGATCAACTGCACCATCCACTCGACCGAGATCGCCGCCAGCCAGATGTCCATGGAGCTGGCCTGGCGGCTGGCGACCGACCCGGCCCTGGCGCCGGCCCTGCGCAACGTGGTGGTCCTGCTGGTGCCGTCGGCCAACCCCGACGGCGTGGACATCGTGGGCGACTGGTACCGCGCCTCGCGCTGGACCGCGTGGGACGGCACCTCGCCGCCGTGGCTCTACCACCCCTACGTGGGCCACGACAACAACCGCGACTGGTTCATGCTGACCCAGGTCGAGACCCGGATGCTCACGCGGGTGCTCTACCGCCAGTGGTTCCCGTCGGTGTTCTACGACGTGCACCAGATGGGCAACACCGGCGCCCGGATGTTCGTGCCGCCCTTCGCCGACCCGGTGAACCCCAACCTCGACCCGGCGATCGTCGGGGCGATGAACCTCGTGGGCACGACCATGGCGCAGGCCCTGCTCGACGCCGGGAAGACCGGCGTGTCGCACCAGGCCCGCTACGACCTGTGGTGGCACGGCGGCGCGCGCTCGACGCCCACGCGGCACAACATGGTGGGCATCCT
>CAZJZC010000359.1:0-2249 GCA_964550365.1 uncultured Gemmatimonadales bacterium
TGGATGCCAGCACCTGGCAGGTGCAGTCGCAGGCGGCGCCCGACGACCGCGCCCTGTGCGAGGACACCGGCGTGATCTACGAGATGCCGGTGCGGTTCGTGATCCGGTCGAGCGTGCCGCTGCCGTGACGTTGCGGGCGATACCGTCAACCATCATCAGGAGGTCACCGTGCATCGCGTCATGATCACGTTCATCCCGCTGGCACTGCTGGCGGCGTGCACCGACCAGCCGCTCGCTCCCGCGGCCGAAGGCCGCGGACCGGCGCTGAACGTCGCCGGGAACGGCGGCATCGTGCACCGCGTGAGCGTCGGCGGGCCCGACGTCTGTGCCGCTTTCGGCCTGAACCCGGGGTGTGACGGCAACTACTCCCTGGTCGCGATGGAGATGGCCGATGGCACCGTGCGCGGGAACCTGCAGGACGTGTTGGGGTCGGGCGCCGGAGGCGTAGGCGTGACGCCCCTGCACGGGACCATCACCTGCCTCGAGGTCACCACGGTCACCAACCCGCTCGGCACCTTCCATCAGGCCTGGATCGGCGGCGTCGCGACGCAGCCGGCGGATATCGCCGGCCACCCGTTCATCACGTTCGCCAGGGACCGCGGCACATCGGCCAACGACCTCGACGACTGGGTCGGCTTCACGCAAGTGGATCCGCCGAATGCGAATTGTCACGCCCGGCCGCCGGTCGGATTCCGCCCGGTTCCACAGGGGCAGGTCACTATCTGGTAGGGCTGCCTGGCAGGGCTGCCGGCGTTGGGGGCTCGGCGATCGCCGAGCCCCTCGTCACAGGTGGCGCGCGTCGCTGCCGTGACTCCCGAGATGAACCGGCCGACATTTCGGGCCGTGGGAAGCGTCGCGGCGGGGCCGCCCGCGGGTTAGCATTCCCCTCGCCCATGACCACGCTCGCCCTTCGTCCGCCGTCCCTGTCCTGATGCACGTCGCTCTTGCGAGGAAGTACCGCCCGCGCGCCTTCGGCGAACTGGTCGGCCAGGAGCACGTGGCCCGCGCGTTGCGGGGCGCCGTCGAGCAGGGGCGCGTGGCCCACGGCTACCTGCTGTGCGGTCCGCGCGGCGTGGGCAAGACCACGGCGGCGCGCATCCTCGCCATGGCCCTCAACTGCGAGCACCGGAACGACAAGGACGCGAAGCGCGACGCCGGCGAGCCCTGCGGGGTCTGTCCGTCGTGCGAACGCATCTGGGGCGGCGGCGCGTCGCTCGACGTGGTGGAGATCGACGCCGCCAGCAACCGCGGCGTGGACGACGCCCGCGACCTGCGCGAACGCGCCCGCTACGCGGCCAGCCAGGAAGGCGGCCGCAAGATCTACATCATCGACGAAGCCCACATGCTCACGCGCGAGGCCTGGAACACGCTCCTCAAGGTGCTCGAGGAGCCGCCGCCGGGCGTGGTGTTCGTCTTCGCCACCACCGAACCCAACAAGATCGGCAACACCGCCGCGCCGGTCCTGTCGCGGCTCCAGCGGTTCGACTTCCGCCGGGTGGGCGAGGACGCCATCACGACGCGCCTCGCGCAGGTCGCGGCCGCCGAGGGGCTGACGGTCGAGCGGGACGCGCTGGAGCTGATGGCGCGGGTGGCCGACGGCGGACTGCGCGACGCGCTCAGCGTG
Organism: uncultured Gemmatimonadales bacterium; assembly: GCA_964550365.1. Taxonomy (GTDB): domain Bacteria; phylum Gemmatimonadota; class Gemmatimonadetes; order Gemmatimonadales; family JACORV01; genus DASXPG01. Next base: position 1,625 of record CAZJZC010000359.1, read on the forward strand.
CTGGACCAGGTCACCGCCTGGGGCAGCGGCCCGGTCACCGACGCCAGGGTGCGCGAGGTCCTCGGCCTCGTGGCCGACGAGACCTACGCCGAGCTCTCGGCCATGGTGGCCGGCAGGCGTCCGGCCGACGTGTTCCCGTTCGTGGCCCGCCTGGTGGACGCCGGCGTCGACCTGGTGGCCTTCGCCACCGGCGCCGCCGACCTGTGGCGCGCCGAGCTGGCCATCGCGCTGGGCGGCCCGCCCGGCGGCATCAGTTCCTCGCTGGCCGCCCGCATCGCCGACGACGCGGCGGCGCTGGGGCCCGGCGACCTCCTGCGGATCATCCGGGCGCTCGAGGAGGCCGAAGAGCCGATCCGGCGCGGCGCCTCGCCGCGGCTGGCGCTCGAGACCCTCCTGGTGCGCTGGACGCTGATGGACCGCACGGTGGATATCGCCCGGATCCTCCAGGGCGATGGCGGCAGCGACGGCGGTGGTGGTGGCGGCGGCCGCCCGGCCCGCCCGGCGCGTCCGGCGGGCGCGGTGGCGGAGCCCGCGGGCCGCTCGCCCATGGTCCGCGACATCGGCTCGGCGCGCAGTGTCTCGGGCGCGCCCGCGCCTTCGGGGTCCGCGGCCGTCGCCGCGGCCG
>CAZJZC010000360.1:0-2237 GCA_964550365.1 uncultured Gemmatimonadales bacterium
CGCGCTCGGCCAGCTCCTCGATGGCCTGGATGGCCTCGACGGTGAGCGCGGCGTACTCGGCCAGGTCCCTCAGCAGGTCCACGTCGGCCGGGCCGAACGCGCGGCCGTCGCGCGAGTTGTCGGCGCCCAGCGCGCCGATGCAGCGCCCGCGCGCGAGGAGCGGCACGGTGACCGAGCGCTCCAGCAGGGCGCCTTCGTGCAGGGCCCGGAACGGCACGGCCCGGGTCCCGGTCTCGTTGACCACCAGCGGCTGGCCGTGCCGGATCACCCAGCCCGCGATGCTGCCGTCGGCCGGGACGGCCGCGCCGACCGCCGGCGCCAGCGCGCCGGTGGCCGCCTCCAGCACCAGCCGGTCGCCGCCCTCGTGCGCCAGCGTGAGGTGCGCCATGTCGGCCCCCAGCAGGCGCGAGGCCGTGACCGCCACGTGATGCGTGACGCCGCGCAGGTTCCGCTCGGTGAGCAGGACGCGGCCGATCTCGTTCTGGCGCTCGAGCCGGTCCAGCTCGCGCTGGTAGGCCGCCTGCCGCAAGCGCACCCGCTGCCAGACGGCGGCGCCGACCGCGACCAGCAGGGCGAGGGCGACGAGATCGACCAGCGTGTGGCTCACGGCCGGCCCGGTCGCGTCAGCGGGCCTGGAGGGACAGCACCAGCGACACGAACGGCTCCACCAGGGCGGGGTCGAACTGACTGCCGGAGCGCCGGCGGATCTCCCCGATGGCTTCCTCCAGGGTCTGCTTCTCCCGGTAGGGACGCCCGGCGGTGATGGCCACGAAGCTGTCGGCGATGGCGAAGATCCGGGCCGGCAGGGGGATCGCGTCGCCGGCGAGGCCGTCGGGGTAGCCCGACCCGTCCCACCGCTCGCGGCTGTGGCGCACCACGTCGAGCGCGCGGCCCAGGCCCGGCACGTTGCCGAGGATGTCGGCGGCGACGCGCGGCTGCTGCTTGAAGCGCTCCCACTCGTCGGCGCTGAGCGGGCCTTCCTTGGTGAGCAGGCCGTCGGGCAGGACCAGCTTGCCGATGTCGTGCAGCAGGTAGCCGCGGATCACGTTGGGGTCGGTGGCCAGGCCGGGCGCGATGCGCTCGGTGAACAGCTGGGCCAGCCGCGCCGGGCGCTCGGACTCCAGCGGGTCGGCGCCCTCGCGCGAGGCCAGGGCCAGCGCCAGCGCCGCCACCGTGCCGGTGTAGGTCTCCTCCAGCGCCTCGAGCGTCCGGTGCAGTTCCTGGACCTTCTCCTGGAGCTTGCTGGCCAGCCGCTCGGCGTAGTCGGTCGCCCACCCCTCGCCGCTGACGCGGGGCTGGAGCGCGGGCGCGGGGCGACCCATCACCCGCGAGACCTGGGCGATGAGGTCCCGGGGCTCGACCGGCTTGACCAGGTAGGCGGAGGCGCCGAGCGAGAGGCCGAACTCCCGGTCGGCCGGATCGGCGTAACTGCCGGTGTGGAACACCACGGGGATGCTCCGGAGCGCCGGCTCGAGCTTGAGGGCCCGGCAGAACTGGAAGCCGTCCATGACGGGCATCAGGATGTCGGTGACGATGATGTCGGGGTTCTCCCGGCGGGCGACCTCCAGTGCCCGGGCGCCGTCCTCGGCCTCGAGCACCGCGTAGCCGGCGCTCAGGAAGACGGAGCGGAGGGCCCGCCGGCTGTAGGCGATGTCGTCGACGACCAGCACCTTCACGCGCGCTCGCAGGCAGGGGGGTCGCTGTGAGATAGCGAGGCCTGTCCCGCCCGGCAAGCTCGACGTAGCTTGGCCGTTCGCATGCCGACCGTCCACATCGTCCCGCATACGCACTGGGACCGGGAGTGGTACCACCCGGCGGCCCGCTTCCAGGCGCGGCTCGCCCGGCTGGTCGCTGGGGTGCTCGACGGCCTCGAGTCCCGCGCCCTGCCGGCCTTCCTGCTCGACGGCCAGGCCATCGTGCTCGACGACGTCCTCGCCGCGCGCCCCTCGGCCGCGCGGCGCCTGCGCACGCGCCTCAGGGCCGGCCGGATCGAGGCGGGCCCCTGGTACGTGCTGGCCGACAACCTGCTCGTCAGCGGCGAAGCGGTGGTGCGCAACCTGTTCGAGGGCGCACGCGCCGTGCGCCGGGCGGGCGGCTCGCCGCTGGCCGTGGGCTACGCGCCCGACGCGTTCGGCCACCCGGCCGCCCTGCCGACCATCCTGGCGGGCTTCGGCATCCGGACCGCGGTGGTGTGGCGCGGCTTCGGCGGCGAACGCGGGCAGGACGGCGACCTGTTC
>CAZJZC010000361.1:0-2236 GCA_964550365.1 uncultured Gemmatimonadales bacterium
CCAGGCGCGCACGTGCGGCAGGGTGGTGATCATCACCACGCCGCCGATGATGATGGCGGCCGCCAGCAGGATGCGCGCCGTGAGCGGCTCGTCGGCGACGGCCCAGCCGAGCAGGATCGCCACGATGGGGTTCACGTAGGCGTAGGTGGTGGCCTTCGCCGCGCTGGTGTGCCGGAGAAGCCAGATGTAGGCCGTGAAGCCCGCCACCGCGCCGAAGACGATGAGATACAGCAGGGACAGGGCCGACCGGGCCGAGACCGAGCCGAGGTCCAGCCGGCCGAACTCGCCGACCAGCGTCCCCGCCGCCAGCAGGCCGAGTCCGCCGGCGAGCATGTTGGCGCCGGCCGACATGAGCGGCGAGGGCGCGCTCCTGGCGCCGCGGGAGTACAGCGAGCCGACGGACCAGGAGATGGTGGCGAAGATCAGCGCCGCGGCGCCCAGCGGGTCCACCCGGCCCGCGTCGGCCGCGTTGGGGTTGACCAGCAGGGCCACGCCGGCGAAGCCGGTGAGCAGGCCGGCGACCAGGGCGCGGCCCGGCCGCCGGCCGCCCGGCCGCAGCCAGTCGATGGCGACGGTGAACAGCGGCACGGCGCCGACCAGCAGGGCCGCGAGCCCCGACGGCACGGTCTGCTCGGCCCACACCACGCCGCCGTTGCCGCCCAGCAGCAGCAGCAGGCCCACCACGACCGCGGTGCGCCACTCGTCGCGGGTCGGCCAGGCCGCGCCGCGCACCCGCGCCCACGCGACCAGCAGGCCGCCGGCCGCGAGGAACCGGGCCGCGGCCATCAGGAACGGCGGGATGGTCTCGATGGCGTAGCGGATCGCGAGGTAGGTCGATCCCCAGATCAGGTACACCGCCGCGAACGCCAGCACCATGCGCAGGCGCAGATCACGCGGCATCGCTGTCCTCCGCCGCCGCGCCGAGGTGGCCGAGCGGGAGCTGCGCGGTCTCCTTCAGGGTGCCGAGTACGATGGTGGTCCGGGTCGAGCGCACCTGCGGGATCGCGCCGAGCCGCTCGCGCAACAGCCGCGCCAGGTCCTCGGTATCGCGGGCCCGGACCTTCACCAGGTAGCAGTCCTCGCCGGCCACGTGATGCACCTCCTGCACCTCGCTGATGGCGCTCAGCGCCGCGCCGGTGCGGACCGCGCCGGCCGCCTCCTCCGAGCGCACGAACACGAAGGCCGTGAGGCCGAGGCCGATGGCCTTCGGCGCCAGGCGTCCCTCGTAGCCCTCGATGACGCCGCGCGCTTCGAGCTTCCGGATGCGTTCCAGGATGGCCGAGGGCGCCATGCCCAGCTGGCGGGCGATCTGGGCGTTGGTGGTCCGGGCGTTGGCCTGAAGGATGGCCAGGATGCTGGTGTCGGCTGAGTCGAACATTCGGCAATATCCTCCCTATGCCGACGATAGTTCGGAGCATTGGCATAATCAAGAGCGGTTTGTCTGTATGACACCTCAGCCGGCGCCATGTGAAAGTTCCACTATGAACGGACGCGGGGGCGAAACGGCCGTTCCGGCGTTATCATGCGTGCCGCCCAAGAAGGAAACCTGGGTCAGCCCCCCGCGTAGGGGGTTCATCCCGCTGAGGAGCATGATGTTGCGAGCGAGCCGCTGGCTTGGGGTTCTGGCCCTTCTGTTGTGTCCGCGCGGCCTGGCAGGGCAGTCGCAGGCCGCCGCCGCCGTGGCCCGCCCCCTGCCCGATCCGGCGACCAAGGTGGCCCATGCGGTCAGGGTGCAGGGCCCGCCCCCGCACGTGGACGGACGGCTGGACGACCCGGCCTGGTCGCAGGCCCGGTTCTTCGACGACTTCGTCCAGAAGGACCCGGTCGAGGGCGCGGCCCCGACGGTGCGGACGGAGGTGGGGATCCTCTACGACGACGACGCGATCTACGTGGCGGCCCGGCTCTACGGCGATCCGGCGGCCATCCAGCGCAACGTCAGCCGGCGTGACCGCGGCGCCGGCCAGTCGGAGCACATCTGGGTCTCGTTCGACTCCTATCTCGACCGGCGCACCGCCTATTCGTTCGGCGTGACGGCGGCCGGCGTGCGGATCGACTGGTATCACCCCGAGGATCACGAGTTCCGGCTCGACGGGTCGTTCGACCCGGTGTGGACGGCGCGGGCCCGCATCGACTCGGTGGGCTGGACGGCCGAGATGCGGATCCCGTTCTCGCAGCTCCGGTTCCGCAAGCAGGACGTGCAGGTCTGGGGCTTCAACGTGGACCGGTGGATCCCCTC
>CAZJZC010000362.1:0-2221 GCA_964550365.1 uncultured Gemmatimonadales bacterium
GGGGCGTCGCGACGCGACGAAGATCCTGACGATCGCGACGAGCCACGTGGAGTACGCGACGCCGAACCGGCACTATGCGCACGTGGACTGTCCGGGGCACGCGGACTACGTGAAGAACATGATCACCGGGGCGGCGCAGATGGACGGCGCGATCCTGGTGGTGAGCGCGGTGGACGGGCCGATGCCGCAGACGCGGGAGCACATCCTGCTGGCGCGGCAGGTGAACGTGCCGAGCATCGTGGTGTTCCTGAACAAGTGCGACCTGGTGGACGACGCGGAGCTGCTGGACCTGGTGGAGCTGGAGGTCCGGGAGCTGCTGTCGAAGTACAACTATCCGGGGGACGACACGCCGGTGATCCGGGGCTCGGCGATCAAGGCGATCGAGGGCGACGCGGCGTGGGTGGCGAAGATCGTGGAGCTGTACACGGCGCTGGACACCTTCGTGCCGGAGCCGAAGCGGGAGGTGGACAAGCCGTTCATCATGCCGGTGGAGGACGTGTTCTCGATCACGGGCCGGGGGACGGTGGCGACGGGCCGGATCGAGCGGGGCCGGGTGAAGGTGGGCGAGGAAGTGGCGCTGGTGGGGTTCAACGCGTCGAAGAAGACGACGGTGACGGGCGTGGAGATGTTCCGCAAGCTGCTGGATGACGGGCAGGCGGGGGACAACGTCGGGCTGCTGCTGCGCGGGATCGAGAAGACCGAGATCGAGCGCGGGATGGTGCTGGCGAAGCCCGGGAGCATCACGCCGCACACCAAGTTCAACGCCGAGGTGTACGTCCTGACGAAGGAGGAGGGCGGGCGGCACACGCCGTTCTTCAAGGGGTACCGGCCGCAGTTCTACTTCCGGACCACGGACGTGACGGGCAACGTCGAACTGCCGGCGGGCGTCGAGATGGTGATGCCGGGCGACAACATCCAGATGACGATCGAACTGATCACCCCGATCGCGATGGAGGAGCAGCTGCGCTTCGCCATCCGCGAGGGCGGCCGCACGGTCGGCGCGGGCGTCGTCACCAAGATCCTGGAGTAGCCACGTGAGCACGGGCCGCATCCGCATCCGCCTCAAGGCGTTCGATCACGCCGTCATCGATCAGGCGGCGGCAGACATCTGCCGCACCGCCGAGAAGACGGGCGCGCAGGTCACCGGCCCGATCCCGCTGCCGACCAAGATGCAGCGCTGGACGGTGAACCGGAGCCCGCACGTGGACAAGAAGAGCCGCGAGCAGTTCGAGCTGAAGACGCACAAGCGTCTGATCGACATCCTCGATTCGCGGCCGCAGACGGTGGACGCCCTCACGAAGCTGGATCTTCCGGCCGGCGTGGACGTCGAGATCAAGGTCGAGTAGGGAGCCGGACATGGACGCGATCATCGGGCGCAAGCTGGGCATGACCCGGCTCTTCGCCGACGACGGCACCTCGGTGCCGGTGACGGTCATCGAAGCGGGGCCGTGCCCCGTGGTGCAGGTCCGCCAGGCGGACGGCGCCACGCGGGTCCAGCTCGGCTTCGAGGCCCTGAAGCCGAAGCGGACCGCGAAGGCGCGGCGCGCGCACGCCGCCAAGGCGGGCCTGGAGCACACGCCGCGGGTGCTGCGCGAGTTCGCCGCGCCCGGCGAGGCGCCGGCGCCCGGCTCGCTGGTCACCGTCGCGGCCTTCCAGGCCGGCGAGAAGGTCAAGGTGACCGGCACCTCGAAGGGCCGCGGGTTCCAGGGCGTGGTGCACCGCCACGGCTTCGGCGGCGGCCCGGCCTCGCACGGCAACACGCGATTCCGCAAGCCCGGCTCGGTGGGACCGGGGACCGACCCCTCGCGGGTCATCAAGGGCAAGAAGATGCCGGGCCACATGGGCGCGGCGCGCCGCACGCAGATCGGCCTGACCGTGGCCAAGGTGGACGCCGAGCGGAACCTGCTGTACGTGCAGGGCGCCGTGCCGGGCTCGGTCCGGGGCATCGTGACGGTGCTGAAGGAGAACCGGTGAGCGCGACGATCGAGGCCCTGGCCTTCCAGGCCGACGGCACGCCGCGGCCGCGGGCGGTGAAGCTCCCGGCCGACCCGTTCGACGGGCGGGTGCACGAGCCGGCCATGCACCAGGCGGTCAAGGTGTTCCTGGCCAACCAGCGGCAGGGCACGGCCATGACCAAGACGCGCGGCTTCGTCTCGGGCGGCAACCAGAAGCCGTGGCGGCAGAAGGGCACCGGCCGGGCGCGCCAGGGCTCGATCCGCGC
>CAZJZC010000363.1:0-2212 GCA_964550365.1 uncultured Gemmatimonadales bacterium
GATTCGCCCAGGTCGCCTCTCACCAGGCGTGCCAGGTAGCGGGTGAACTGGGCGGGGAGCGGCTGGTCGAGGCCGTAACGGGCCCGGAGCAGGGCACGGCGCTCCGGGTCGGCGCGGCCGCGGCCGCCCGGGTCCAGGAACGGTTCGCCCGGCGCCAGGTGCGCGAGCGCGAAGACAATGACGACGACGGCGAGCGTGGTGGCGAGGGCGGCGCCAAGGCGGCGGACCGCGAACCGCAGCACGCGTCAGCGGTCGCGCGGCAGCCGCTGGTCCGGCGGCACGCGCCAGGCCGGCACCGTGGCGGTCCACACGTCGGGCCGGATGGTGACGTCCGCAAAGCGGCGGTGGATCACGGCGTTGTTGCGTGGCGCATAGAGGAACACGGCGGGCGCCTCAGAGTTGAGCCGCGCCAGGGCAGCGACGTACAGGCGCTCCGCCTCGGCGCGTGCCGGCGCCGCGGCCGCCGCTGCCAGCAGCGAATCGAACACCGGGTCGGCGTACCCCGTCTGGTTGTCGGCGCCGATGGCGGCGCTGCTCCAGGTCTGCGCCAGGCCCGCCGGGTTCGGGTCCACCACGCGGGTGAAGAGTGCCGCCTCGTACGCACCGGTCTCGAGCCGCCGCGAGAACTCGGAGAACTCCAGCGGCTGTATGCGGACCTCGATGCCAACTTTGCGAAGCTGGTCCTGGACCAGCACCGCCAGCTGCTGGCGGATCCGGCTGGTGGTGGGCGTGATGAGCGTGAAGCGGAGCGGGCGGCCGCCGCGCTCGCGGATGGTGCGGCCCGCCGGCGCGCGCCAGCCCAGGCTGTCGAGCGTCCGTGCGGCGAGCGAGGTGTCGTAGGCCGGCCCCGGGATGGCGGCGTCGCCGATCCACATCATGCGGGTGACGAAGCCGGCTGGCACCTCGCCCCACTCGCCGAACACCGCGGCCACCATCGTGGTCCGGTCGAGGCTGCGCGCCAGGGCGCGCCGCAGCTCGCGGTCGGTGAACGGCGGGCGCCGCAGGTTGAACTGGAGCCCGCCGAGGAAAGCCGACGCGTACGGCACCAGTCGCAGATCGGCGCTCCCCTGCACGCGTCCGATCTCCTCGGCGGTGGGGACCAGTTCCAGCGCGTCAGCCTCGCCCGCCAGCACGGCGTTGACGGCGGCACTGGCGTCCGGGAAGATGCGCCACAGGACGCGGTCGAGGTTGGGCCGGCCGAGGAACCAGGTGGTATCGGCCACAAGCTCGAGCTCGGCGCCCGATGCGTAGCGCTCGAACCGGTACGGTCCGGCGCCAACCGGGTCGCGCGCATAGGCGGATGCCGCCAGCCGTTCGCGGGGAATGGTGTCGAGCAGGTGCCTCGGCACGATCTGCATGTGGAAGGTCGCGTCGTACAACTGCGAGGGATAGGCGCGGCGGAACCGCACCACTACCGTGTGCGCGTCCTCCGCGGTGACCGACTCCAGCGGTTCGAGGTTGACGCGGAACGGCGAGGCCGTGAGCGTATCGCGGTATACCTCGAAGGTGAAGGCCACGTCCTCGGCCGTGAGCGGTTCGCCGTCCTGCCAGCGGGCTCGCGGGTCCAGGTGGAACACCAGCGTCAGCGGATCGCGGCGTTCCCAGGAACGCGCCAGGACGGGCGTATAGCCCGAGTCGGACAGGATGTCGAGCGCCGGCGTCAGTTCGGCCAGGCGTGAGAACAGCAACTGGCCGCTATGGACCGCGAGCTGGGAGGAGGAGACCGGCGGCAGCAGGTTGTCGAGGTCGGTCGGCGTGGCGATGACGAGGGTGCCGCCAGTGGTTCCCGCGGTGTCGCGCCGGTCGGCGCCGGTGCAGGCGGCGAGCGCGGTGGCCAGGACGAGCAGCGATGGAGCGCAGAGGCGGGACACGGAACGCAAATGTAGGAACGGCCTTCAGCGGCGCCAAGTCCACGCCTCGTCGGCGAAGCGCCAACGCAATGCCTCGGCGCGTCGCCGGACGGGCTCCGGCAGGGACGCCGGGCGAACCGGAACCCTCCAGCGACGCGCGGCAGCGGCCGCGACCGCTTCGGTGACGGCGCCGGGAGTGGCGCGCGCCGCGCCGGCCAGTTCGTCGAGGCCCGCGTCGGCGGGCGCCGCCGCCGGGCCCGCGGTCACGGCGGCCACGGTGTGCTGGTCCGCGGCGAGGCGGATGGAACCATGCTGGAGGAAGGCGCCGCCGGTGCGAACCTGCGCGCTGCCGATCACCTTGC
>CAZJZC010000364.1:0-2202 GCA_964550365.1 uncultured Gemmatimonadales bacterium
AGAGGGGTAGGGGGACGTGAGAGGTGAGGGGTGATGGGTGATAGGGTCGAAAGGCCGGGGCGAGGATCGGCAGGCCGTGGGCGAGGATCGGCCGCTGCAGCTGTCGAGGATCGGACTTGTTGATCGTGATGGCGACGGAGGGCGTTCGGCGGGACCGGGCGATAGACCGCGCCCTACCCCTCTCACCCCTCACTTCCTCCCCTACCCCTCTCACCCACCCCCACCCCTACCCGGGGCCGTATTACCCCTCGACGGCAACCGCCGCACCGGACGGCCTGGTGGGCTGGAGGACGGCGTGGGCGACCTCCGGCCCGGCCGGCCGTTCCCCGTAGACCCGGTAGATGACGATATGCCGGGCCAGGACCACGATGCTCGCCACCAGCGGCACCGCCACGATCATCCCCAGGAAGCCCGCCAGCGCGCCCATGACCAGCACCGCGAAGATCGTCAGCGCCGGCGGCAGGGCCACGCGGTGCTGCATGATGAGCGGGTGCACCAGATTCGCCTCGATGACGTGGACCACCACGCCGACCATCGCCACGGCGAGGCTGGTCAGCGGCCCGCGGTCGGGCAGGACCAGCAGGGCCGGCAGCAGGGTCGAGGTGATCGACCCGAAGAACGGCACCATCACCGCCACGCCGGCGAAGATGCTGAAGGCCAGCCAGAAGGGGACGTCGAGCAGCAGCAGGCCCACCGCGGTGGCCAGGGCCAGCACCACCATCGCCAGCAGCTGGCCGCTGACCCAGGCCCGCAGGGTCGCGCCGAGGTCCGTGGCGATCGCCTTCGACGTCTCCCGGTACATGGGGGGGACCAGCTGGTGCAGGCCGCCCAGGTAGCGGTGCGGCCGCCAGGCCAGGTAGAGCGCCATGGCGACCAGCGCCATGCTCTCGATGATGACGATGCCGGTGCCGGCGGCATAGCTGAACAGGCTGCGGCGGATGAAGGCGAAGGCGTCGGACAGGGCGCCGCTGATGAGGCCGCTCTCGCCGCCCAGGCCGGTGCGGCGCAGCAGCTCGGACGACGCGGCCAGCGATTCCACCATCCGGTCGAGCGCCGTGAGGTAGCGCGGCACGGCGGTGATGAGGTCGCCCGTCTGCTGGGCCACGGCCGGCGCCAGCAGGACCACGATGCCGGCCAGCGCGCCCAGCGTGAGGACGAGCGACAGCATCAGGCCCGGCCCGCGCGGCAGGCGGGTGTAGCGGCACAGCAGGTCGGTGAAGCCGCCGAGGAAGACCGACAGCAGGACGGCGATGAACGCCACCAGCATCAGCTCCTGGACCTTCCACAGGAGGAAGACCAGGACCAGCGACAGGAACAGCAGGGCCCAGGCCGCCCGGCGCGGCGGGGCGGCGGTTTCCACGATCCCTAGGCCCCCTGCTTGGGCGCGTCGTCGTCGTCGACCAGCTCGGCGTCCTGCACCTCCGGCGTGCCGGCGCCGAGCTTCTTCGCCTTGTCGGGCGAGCCGGCGCCCAGCAGGCCCATCCGCTGCTTCAGCGCCAGCAGCTGGGTGTCGGCGTCGGCCTTGTACTCCAGCTGGGCGAACTGCTTCTGGAGCTGGTCGCCGTCGAGCTCCTCCGACAGCTCGGCCGCCGCCAGCGCCTTGCGCTCGCTCTGCTCGATGCGGTCGCTCATCCGCTCGAAGGTCTCGAAGGCGCTCTTGTCGCTCATCGAGCTCATCGTCTCGTGGATGCGCTGCTGCGCCTCGGCGCGCCGCTGGCGCGCGATGAGGATGTTCTTCTTGCGCTTGGCCTCTTCGATCTTGTCGTTCAGCGTCCGCAGGGAGTTCTTCAGCGACTCCGTCTCGGCCGCGTGCTTGCGCCAGGTCTCCTCGAGCTGGACGGCGGCCTGCATGTGCTCGGCGTGCCGCAGCAGCGCCTGCTTCGCCAGGTCGTCACGCCCCTCCTGCACCGCCAGCATGGCGCGCTTCTCCCAGTCCTCGGCGAGCTTCTTCTCCTGCTCGGCCTGGGCCTGGAGCCGCTTCTCGTCGGCGATCGCCGAGGCCACCTGCTGCTTGGCCTTCGCCAGCTGGCTGCGCATGTCGAGCACCAGCTGGTTCAGCATCTTCTCGGGGTTCTCGGCGCGCTGGATCAGGTCGTTGATGTTCGACCGGATCATCGTGGTGAGTCGATCGATGATTCCCATGGATCACGCCTGGCGGAAAGGGGCGAGCGTCGCGAGGTGCGACGCGAGCGCCAGCATCAT
>CAZJZC010000365.1:0-2198 GCA_964550365.1 uncultured Gemmatimonadales bacterium
CCACCGCCTGCCCGCGTGCTTCCGCCTCACCGACTGGCTGTTCGTCGCCGACTCGACGCGCTGGGCCGCCAACATGGACCGGGAGATCGCCGAAGCCCGTGCGGGGTCCGGCACTCCCCTCACACTGGCCGACCTGGTGACCACCTTGGAACGCCTGCGGCGCGCCGCGCGCTCGGGGCAAGTCCCGCTGACCTCGCCGTTCGAGAAGGAACGGGGCCTGTCGTGAAGCCGCTCATCCTCCCCCTGCCGCCGTCGATCAATCACTACTGGCGTCACGTCGGCCGCCGCGTGCTCTTGAGCTCCAAGGGCAGGTCCTACAAGCGGCAGGTCCAGGCCGAGCTGCTGGTCCAGCGGTGCCCCCGCTTCCCCAGCGGCCCCGTGAAGCTCACGGCGACCGTCTACCGCCCGCGCCGCCAAGGCGACCTGGACAATTTTGCAAAAGCGTTGTGCGACTCCCTCTGTGGACATGCCTACGCCGACGACCGGCAGATCGTCGAATCGCACTGGTACTTGCGTGAGGACAAGAGCAACCCCCGCGTCGAAATCATCCTGGAGGCCGCGCCGTGCCCAGAGCCCAGCAACCGCTGACCCAAAAGCAGTACGACACCTACCGGTGGTGCCTGGACTACACCATCAAGCACCATCACCCTCCCACGGTGCGGGAACTGTCCCGCCACTTCGGCATTTTCCCCAAGGCGATGAATGACCGCCTCGCCAACCTTGCCCGCCGTGGCTGGATCAAGCGCAAGGCGAAGCACGCTTGTGGGATGACGTTCCTGGGGGTCCGCTTCCAAGCCGTGCCGGTGGTACAGTGACGGCCAGTCATGGCTACCGCCCGGAAGCTCACGCCGCGGCAAGAGCGGTTCGTTCAGGAGTACCTCAAGGACCTCTGCGCGACCAAGGCGGCGCGCCGCGCCGGCTACAGCGCCAAGACCGCCGACCGGATCGGCCCGGAACTGCTTGCGAAAACTTGTGTCGCGGAGGCGGTTGCCGAAGCACAGCGGGCCAGGTCGGCACGCACGCGCGTCGAGGCGGACCGAGTGCTCGCCGAGCTCGGCTGCCTGCTCTCGGTGGACATGGGCGAGATACTGGACTTCACCCAAGACGTTCCGCGCCTCAAGACGCCCAGCGAAATCCCTGAGTCCGCACGCCGCGCGCTGCAGAGCGTCAAGGTGAAGCGGTACATGGAAGGGGACGGCGACGACGCCAAAGAGGTGGAAGTCACCGAGTTCAAGCTGCACGACAAGAACTCCGCCATCCGCACCGCGCTGCAGCACCTGGGGCTGATGCGGGAACGGGTGGAGCTGACCGGCGAGGCGGGCGGCCCCGTCCGCACCCAGGGCGAAGTGAAGCATGACATCGCCGCCGACCTTGCCCCCTACGCCAGCGCCATCCGGTCCTTCCTCTCCGGCGGCGACCGTGGCCCGCTTTCACCGGACAGTCCTCAGCAACCCGTGGATTCCCCGGAAGCCGACAGCCAAGCAGGCCCTGTTCCTGCTCCATGACCAGACCGAGGAGGCCTTCTACGGCGGGGCCGCCGGCGGCGGCAAGTCGGACGGCCTCCTCATGGCAGCCGCCCAGTTCCTCCACGTCCCCGGCTACGCGGCCCTCTTGCTCCGCGAGTCGTTCCCCGACCTCATGCAGCCCGACGCCCTCATCCCCCGCGCCAAGGACTGGTGGGTTGGCAAACCCGGCGTCTCGTGGAACGCCCAGGAGAAACGCTTCACCTTCCGCTGCCCCGGCGGCGGCACGTCCAGCGTCGGGTTCGGCTACCTTGAGCGCGACGACCACGTCTACCAGTACCAGGGGGCGGCCTACCAGTACATCGGGATCGACGAACTGACCCAGCACACGGAGTTCCGCTACCGCTACCTCTTTTCCCGACTCCGCAAGCCGGCGTCAGGCCCCTTGGCCGCCGTCCCCCTGCGGATGCGCGCGGGGTCCAACCCCGGCGGCAAGGGGCACGAGTGGGTCAGGAGCCGCTTCCTCCCCGACGCCTTCTTCCGCCTCTCCCGCGCCGACGCCTTCGCCCGCCCGCACTGGCACGAGGGCCGGCTGTTCGTGCCGTCGCGCAAGGAGGACAACCCTCACCTGGACCGGGACAGCTACGACCGGTCGCTCGCCAAACTGGACCCCGTCACCAGGGCCCAACTGGACGAGGGCGACTGGCAGGCGTACCAGGGCGGGCGGTTCAAACG
>CAZJZC010000366.1:0-2197 GCA_964550365.1 uncultured Gemmatimonadales bacterium
TCGCCGACGAGCCGACGGGCAACCTCGATGCCGCCACGGGCGGCACCGTGGTCGAGCTGCTGATGCAGCTCAATCGCGAGCTGGGAACGACCCTGGTGATGGTCACGCACGACCCGGCCCTCGCCGGCCTGGCGCACACTACGCTGCACCTCCGCGACGGCGCCGCCGTGCCGGCGGGCACGGCGTGACCCGGCCGGGATTCCTGCTCGCCATGGCCTGGCGCGAGACCCGCGCCTCGCGCCGGCGCCTGCTGCTGTTCGCCTCCGCCATCTCGATCGGCGTGGCGGCGCTGGTGGCCATCAGCTCGTTCACGGCCAACCTCGAGACCGCCGTCCGGCGCGAGGCTCGCGCCCTGCTCGGCGCCGACCTCCAGCTGTCGAGCAGCCGGCCCTTCACGGCCCCCGTGCAGGCCATGCTCGACTCGGTCGAGAACGCCGGCATCCCGGTCACCCGCCGGACCACGTTCAGTTCCATGGCCTACGTGCCGCGGATCCCGGACGCGAGCCGGCTGGCCGAGGTCCGTGGCGTCGGTCCGGGCTTCCCGTTCTATGGCGCCGTGATCACCCGGCCCGCGGACGCGTGGCGCGCGCTCGACACCGGCCAGGTCGCGGTCGTGGACACCAGCCTGCTGGTGAACCTCGGCGCCCGCATCGGCGACACGCTGATGCTCGGCAGCCAGCCCTTCCGCATCGCCGGCGTGATGGTGGAGGTGCCCGGACGCCTGGGCGGCGGGGTCAACGGGTTCGGCTCGCAGGTCTACATCCCCGAGCGGCACGTGCGGCGCACGGGGCTCATCGTCTTCGGCAGCCGCGCCCAGTACGCCGCGCTGATGAAGTTCCAGCAGCCGCGCGACGCCCGGCGCTTCGAGGACCGCCACAGCCGGCTCCTGCGCGAGGAACGGGTCCGCAGCCAGACCGCCCAGGATACCGAGGAGAACGTCACCGACGCGCTCAACAACATGGAGTCGTTCCTCCAGCTCGTCGGCCTCATCGCCCTGCTGCTCGGCGGCATCGGCGTCGCCAGCGGCGTCAGCGCGTTCCTGGCAGGCAAACTCGACACCATCGCCGTGCTGCGCTGCCTGGGCGCGCGGCGGCCGCTGGTGTTCGCCATCTACCTCGTCCAGGCCGTCGCGCTGGGCCTGATCGCCGCGGTGTTCGGCGCGGTGCTCGGGGTCGGCGTGCAGCTGGCGCTGCCGCGCCTGCTGGAGGGCGTGCTGCCGCTCGACGTCAACGTGCGCGTCGAGCCGCTCGTGCTCCTCGGCGGCATCGGCATCGGCGTCGGCGTCTCGGTGTTGTTCGCCCTCCGGCCGCTGCTCGAGGTCCGGCTGGTCTCCCCGCTCCAGGCCATCCGCAAGGCCTACGAGAGCGACGCCCGTCTGCCGCGCGACCCGTACCGGCTGCTCGCCTTCGGCCTGCTCGCCGCCGGCGTGCTGGCGTTGTGCCTCTACCGGAACGATGACCCGCGGGTGGGCCTCGGGTTCGCGGCGGCCATCGGCCTCAGCGTCGGGGTGCTCGCGCTCGCCGCGCGGCTGGCGACGTGGACGGCCCGCCGTCTGACCACGCGACAGCGCGCCCGCACAAGATGGCCCTATGTGATCCGGCAGGGCCTGGCGAACCTGCACCGCCCGCGCAACCAGACCCGCGCGGTGCTCACGGCGCTCGGCTTCGGCGTGGGCCTTCTGGCGGCACTGTACCTGGTGCAGGCCAACCTCCTGCGCCAGGTCCTCCGCGGCACCGACCAGACGCGGGCGCGCGCCAACCTGGTGTTCATCGACATCCAGCCCGACCAGGTGGACGGCGTGCGCGGGATGATGGCCGCGTCCGACGTGCAGGACCTCCAGGCGGTGCCGCTCGTACCCATGCGGGTCGCAGCCGTCAACGGCCGCACCTCGCGCGAGCTGCTGGCCGACAGCGGCACCGCGCGACCCGAGTCATGGACGCTCCGCCGGGAGTACCGGTCCACCTTCCGCGACACGGCGACCGCGACCGAGAAGCTCATCCGCGGCCGCTGGTGGCGCGGCGACGGCCCCGCCATGCCCGACAGCGTCGGCACGCCCGTCTATCCGGTGTCCATCTCGACCGAGATCGCGCGGGACCTGAAGGTCGGCATGGGCGACCGTATCGCATGGGACGTGCAGGGCGCCCGCATCGAGACCCGGGTCACCAGCGTGCGCGAAGTGGACTGGGGCAGCTTCGAA
>CAZJZC010000367.1:0-2181 GCA_964550365.1 uncultured Gemmatimonadales bacterium
CCCCGGCCGGTTCCGACCGGCTGCCCAACGGGCTGCGGAAGGGACACGTGGTCGCGATCGACGCCGGCCACGGCGGCGTCGATCCCGGGATGATCGGTCCGATCGGGCGCGAGCCGTTCCTGCGGGAGAAGGACGTCACGCTGGCCGTCGCGCGGGCGCTGGCGCGGGAACTCGAGGCGCTCGGGTACGGGACCGTGATGACGCGCGAGCGGGACACGCTCATCGGCCTGTACGACCGCGGCGCGATCGCCGGCCGCGCGGGCGCCGACATCTTCGTCTCCATCCACGTGAACTCGGTCCCGGGCCGCGACCGGACGTCGGCGCAGGCGCGCGGGTTCGAGACGTACTACCTCGCCGAAGCGCGGACCGAGGATGCGCGCCGCGTGGAGCGGATGGAAAACGCGGCGGTGCGGTTCGAGACGACGGTGCGGGCCGAGCGCGGCGATCCGGTGAGTTTCATCCTCCGGGACCTGGCGCAGAACGAGCACCTGCGCGAGTCGAGCCGGCTGGCGGAGCTGGTGCAGGGCGCGCTCGGCGAGGTACACCCGTCCGAGAGCCGGGGCGTGAAGCAGGCCGGCCTGATCGTGCTGTCGACGACCTACATGCCGGCCGTGCTGGTCGAGGTGGGCTTCGGCACCAACGCGGCCGAGGCGCGCTACCTGACGAGCCCCGCGGGCCAGCAGCGCCTGGCGCGCTCCATGGCCGGCGGCATCGGCCGCTACCTCGGCGAGTATGAGCGGCGCGTGGCTGCGGAGCCCCGGTGAGCGGCCGGCGCGCCGCCCTGCTGGTGCTGGGGACGCTGCTGCTCCCGGGCTGCGCCTACTACAACGCGATGTACAACGCCAACCGCTTCAGCCGCGAGGCCGAGCGGGCCGAGCGCGCCGGGCGCGCCGCCGAGGCGCGGGAGCGGTGGCGGCAGGCCGCGATGCACGCCGAGTCCCTGCTCGCGCGTCACCCGCGCTCGCAGTGGGCCGACGACGCCATGCTGGTGCGCGGCAGGGCCTACACCCGGCTCCGGTCCTGGTCGGACGCGGTGGTCGCGCTCGATCAGGCCGCGCGCGCGGCGCCCGGTGACGAACAGCGCCGCACCGCCCTGCTGTACCTGGGCGAGGCCAACCTGGGACTGCGGCGGCTGGCCGAGGCGCTCGAAGCGCTGGACGAGGCCGTGGCGGTGCGGCACGCCGGGCGGCGCTCGGAGGCGCGGCTCGCCCGCGGCCGGGTGCTGCTGGCGATGGGCCGGCCCGCCGAGGCGCTGAGCGACCTGCGTGCCTCGCGCGAGCACGCGGCGCGGGTCGAGCGCACCCGGGCGGCGCTGGCGCTGGGCGATCTGCCGCTCGCGGCGGCCTTCGCCGACAGCATGGCGCGCGCCGGGGTCGCCTTCGACGAGAGCGAATGGACCATGGTGCTCGATACCCTGGCCCGCCTGGGGCTGGGCGCCGAGGTGACCCGGCTGGTGGACACGCTCCTCGAGCGCGGCGATGTCGGCCGCGGCGCGCGGGCGCGCCTGCTCCTGGCCGAGGGCGACCGCCAGCTGGGCTCCGGCATCGACAGCGCCGCCACCGAGCGGTTCCGCGCCGTCCAGCGGCTGGTCCCCGACAGCGTCGAGGCCCGCACGGCCTGGCTGCGGCTCACGCGGCTGCAGCTGCGCGGGTTCACCGAGCCGGAGGACTTCGATCGGGTGCGCCGGCGGGTCGAGGTCATCGCGGCGCTCGGCGGCGAGCCGGCGCAGGCCGCCCTGCGGCTCGGTTCCGCCATGGACCTGGCCGACACGCTGCTCACCGCCGAGGGCCCCCGCGACGCCTTCGCCTTCTGGCGGGCCGAGGTGCTGCGCGACTCGGTCGGCGCCCGGACCTACGCGGCGCTGGCCTTCGCCGAGGCCGCGGAGCGCTACCCCGAGTCGCCGTGGGCGCCCAAGGCCCTGGTGGCCGCGATCGTGGCGGGGCACCCGTCGGCCGACTCGCTCCGCCAGGTGCTGGCGGCGCGCTACGCGGGCAGTCCCTACGCCGCGGCCGCGGCGGGCCGGCCCGGCGACGCCGACCAGTACGCCGCGCTGGAGGACTCCCTCGCCGCGGCGCTGCAGCTGGCCCCGGATGCCGGCGGCCCGCGCGGCCGCCCCGTGTTCGTCGGGGCGCCGCCGGGCGCCGCCCTGACGGGCCCGCGCGCCCCCGGCGTGGCGCCCGC
>CAZJZC010000368.1:0-2176 GCA_964550365.1 uncultured Gemmatimonadales bacterium
TGAGCTCGGGCCGCAGGACCTTGAGCGCCACCTTGCGGCTGTGCCGCACGTCGTGCGCCAGGTACACCGTGGCCATGCCGCCGGCGCCGAGTTCCCGCTCGATGGTGTAGCGGTCGGCGAGGGCCGAGGAGAGCCGGGCGATGGCGTCGGTCACGGAGACCTCGCTCGCGTGTTCACTGTTGTCTCGATTCGGCGGTGCCGTCGGAGCGGCGGGCCCGGATGTTGTCGAACCAGTGCAGGGTGATCGTGAGCTCGTTGGCCGCCGCCTGGGTGCGGCGCACCATGACGAATTGCTGACCGTCGGGCGAGACGTCGTAGGCCGCCTCGTACTGCGAGGCGGAGTAGTCCGGGTTGGAGAACAGGGTCGCGCGGCTCGTGATCTCGAAACCGGGGCTCACACGCACCGACGCGACCAGCATCTCCGACCCGTTCCTGTAGAACAGCTCTCCCCCCCTGGGCGACCAGACGGGCTCGTTGCCGCCGTCGAGCGAGATCTGGTAGCGCGCCCCCATGCTGGGGAACGAGCGGACGTACACCTCGTTCCGGCCCGACTCGTTCGACACGTAGGCCAGCCACCGGCCGTCGGGCGACAGCGCCGGGCCGGACTCGTCGGCGGCGCTCTGGAGCAACGGCGTCAGCGTCCGATTCGAGTCGAGCGCCACGCGCCAGATGTCGCGCCCGGCGGGCCCGGTGCTGCGCACGATCATCGCGCCCCGGTCCGGCGTGAACACCGTGGCCCACAGCGTCCGGCCGGAGTCGGCCAGCAGCGACTCGGCCGGCGCGCTGCCGTCGGCGTTGATGATCCGCAGGTCCACGGCGCCGCCGCGCTGGCGCACGTACGCCACGCGGCGGCCGTCCGGCGTCCACGAGGGGCGCGTGTCGCTGCTGTCGAAGGTCAGCCGGGTCAGCGTCCCCTGCCGGCGGTCGAGCAGCCAGATGGCCGCCGTTGGGCGGGCGACGGATACGGCCACCTGGCGACCATCGGGTGAGAAGCGCGGGAAGGAGTAGAGCTGCTGGCGGACCGGGAGCCGCACCACGGCGCCGCGCCGGTCCACCAGTTCGAGCATCTGCTGCCCCGATTCTCCGAGCGCCGCCACCAGCGTGCCGCTCAGGGACAGCGCCATCTTGGCCGCGCCGCCGCTGCCGACGTTCACACCCTCGGCCACGGCCACGGGGTCGCCGGTCACCGCGAGGCGCGCGGTGTCGAAGGGCACCGCGCGGATCAGCCCGTCCTGGTTGGCGTACACGAGGAAGCCGGCGGCCACGTACCGCGGGTTGCTGCCGGCGATGCCGAGCGTGCGGGCGGTCTTCGTGCGCAGGTCGAAGACGGCCAGCCGATCGGCCGTTCCGACGCGCTGGGTATACAGTACTGCCTTTCCGCCGGGAAGCGCGTGGGGCCAGGTGGAAATAACCGTGGAGTCCCTCGATTGCAGCACCGAGGACACGCCGGCCATGGAGCACTGGCGCAGGCCGTCCGGATCGGCGATGAACACGGCGCTCGAATCGAGCCAGGTGAAGTGGGCGTTGCCGGCGACATCGCATACCGTCTCGGCCGGTCCGCCGGCGACCGGCGCCTTCAGGATGCGACTCCCCAACCGGAATGCGAGCCAGCGACCGTCGGGGGAGAACGCCGGGAACCAGGCGCCGTTGGAACCGCTCACAGGGACCACATCGAGGCGCCCCATGCTCCGCAGGTACAGGCGCGTGCCGACCGAGTCCCGCCCGTTGTAGGCAAGCACGGTGCCGTCGGGCGACAGCGCCATGCCGCTCCCGATCTGGTCCTCCCACCGGGCCTCGGGCGGGAGCTGCATCTGGAATCGGTAGAGCGTCGGCGGCGGTGCCGGCGGACGGGGCCGCAGGCGGTCCCAGGCGAGGGCCCCACCGGCGACGAGGACCAGCAGCCACGGGGTCACGGCAACGAGGCGTCGTCCCACCGACATCGGTCGCCCGACCGACGGGGTGGCGCGCGTGAGCGGGACCCCGGCCGCGGCAGCGAACGACGTGTTGGCCAGCGCCGCGGCGAACTCGGCGGCCGAAGCGAACCGGTCGGCCGGCAGCTTCTCCAGCGCCGTCCGCACCGCCGCCTCCACGTGCGGCGGGATGGTCCGCCGCTGCATGGTGAGCGAGCGCGGCTCCTCCGTCATCACCCGCGCGATGATCGCCTGCGCCGTGGCCC
>CAZJZC010000369.1:0-2160 GCA_964550365.1 uncultured Gemmatimonadales bacterium
GGCCGACAAGCTGCTGCTGGTGGCCACGCTGGTGCCCATCTTCTGGATCACCCGCAACCCGACCCTGCTGACCGACTACCGCATCCCCTGGTGGGGGTCCCTGCCGGTCTGGGTCGCCCTGCTGCTGGTCGGCCGCGAGTTCCTGATGACCTGGTTCCGCCACGTGGCCCAGAAGCGCGGCGTGATCATCGCCGCCAACCGCGCCGGCAAGCTCAAGTCGGTGTTCCAGAACATCTTCATCGGCGCCACCATCGCCTGGTTCGCCTGGAAGGACCTCATCGTCGAGATGCGGTGGACCGGGCGCTACCGCGACTGGTGGAACCAGTTCCACGGCGCCTTCGTCGCCGTGACGCTCGCCATCGCCGTGATGCTGACGGTGTACTCGCTCGCCGTGTACCTGTACCGCTACCGCGACATGCTCCGCTCCTCCACGCCGGCCCGCTGAGGCCGTGGACGTCGAGCTCCTCACCATCGGCACCGAGCTGCTGCTCGGGTTCACGGTGGACGGCAACGCCGCCGCCATGGGCCGCGCGCTGGCCGAGGCCGGCGTCACGGTCGTGCGGCGCGGCACCACCGGCGACCGCCACGAGGCGGTGCGCGACGCCGTGACCGAGGCGCTGGCGCGCACCGGCACCGTGATCACCTGCGGCGGCCTGGGGCCCACCAGGGACGACCTCACCCGCGCCGCGGTGGCCGAGGTGTTCGGCCGGCGGCTGGTGCGCGACCCGGCGCTGGTGGAGGGCCTGCGCGAGCGGTTCCGTGCCTACGGCGTGGCCGCCATGCCCGAGGCCAACCTGGTCCAGGCCGACGTGCCCGAGGGCGCCACGGTCCTGCCGAACCCGGTCGGGTCGGCGCCCGGCCTGTGGATCGAGGACGACGGCCGGCTGGCGATCCTCCTGCCGGGCGTCCCCAAGGAACTGCGCGCCATGATGGCCGGCACGGTGGTGCCGCGCCTGGCGGCGCGCGCCGAGGCGCGGGGCGCCGGCACGCGCGTGGTGCGCTCGCGGACCCTGCGCACCACCGGCATCGGCGAGTCGAAGCTGGCCGACACGCTGGGCGACTACGAGCCGCAGCTGCCGCCCGGCGTCACGCTGGCGTTCCTGCCGACCACCTTCGGCACCGACCTCAGGCTGACGGCGTGGGACCTGCCGCCCGCCGAGGCCGACGCGGCCCTGGCCCGGGCCGCCGAGGCCCTGGCCGCGAAGGCGGGTCCGCGGCTCTACGGCGAGGGCGAGGACGACCTCGCCGCCGTGGTGCTCGCGCGGCTCGAGGCCGAGCGCGCCACCCTGGCCGTGGCCGAGTCGTGCACCGGCGGCCTGCTCGGCGGCCGCATCACCGCGGTGCCGGGCAGTTCGCGGGTCTTCAAGGGCGGCGTCATCGCCTACGGGGACGAGGTCAAGCTGGGCTTCCTCGGCGTCTCGGCCGACACCCTGGCCGCGGGCGGGGCGGTGAGCGAGGCGGTGGCGCGCGAGATGGCCGAGAGCGTCCAGCATGCGCTGACGGCCGACGCCGCGCTGGCCGTCACCGGCATCGCGGGGCCCGGCGGCGGCACCGACGAGAAGCCGGTCGGCACCGTGTGGCTCGCGGTGCGCTGGCGCGAGACGACCCGCGCCTTCCGGCTCCAGCTGGTGGGCGACCGCGAGGACGTGCGCGCCCGGGCCGCCCAGGCGGCGCTGGACCACCTGCGCCGCATCCTGGCGGGCACGCTGTGACCGCGCCCTGGACCCCCGAGCCGTGGACCGCGTCCGACGGCACGCGCCTCTCCCTGCGCCGGGCGCCCGCCGTGGGGGAGATCCGCGGATCGCTGGTCCTGGTGCACGGCTGGGGCGACCACCTCGGGCGGTTCGCCGAGGTCGCCGGGTGGCTGGCCGAGCGGGGCATCAGCGTGTTCGCGGTGGACCAGCGGGGCCACGGCCACTCGCCGGGCCGGCGCGGCCACGTGGAGCGGTTCGCGCAGTACCTGGCCGACCTCGCGGCCCTGCGCAAGCGCGCCGCGGCCGAGGCGCCCGGGCCGCAGTTCGTGCTGGGCCACTCGTTCGGCGGCTTCATCGTCCTGCGCTACCTGGAGACGGCGCCGGCCGGCCTGGCGGGCGCGGTGGCGGTGGCGCCGTTCGTGGACTTCTTCCGCAAGCCGCCGCGCTGGAAGGTCGCGCTGGCGCG
>CAZJZC010000370.1:0-2153 GCA_964550365.1 uncultured Gemmatimonadales bacterium
TGTCCTTCGCGCTGCGCCGCTCGGTGCCCTTGAAGACCATGTGTTCCAGCAGGTGCGAGACGCCCATCTGCTCGGGGGTCTCGTGCGCGGAGGCGGTGCGCACCCAGAAGCCGGCAGCCGCCGACCGCAGGTTGGGCATCGCCTCCGTCAGCACGATGAGGCCGTTGGCGGCCTCCGTGCGCAGGACACCGGCGTCGAGCCGCTCGGTGCGCACTACTCCTTCGGGATCAGCGCCTTGCGCGACAGCCGCATCTTGCCGCGGTCATCCACCTCGAGGACCTTCACGGTGACCGTGTCGCCCTTCTTCACCACGTCCTCGGTCTTCTCGGTGCGGCCGTGCTGCAGCTCCGAGATGTGCACCAGGCCCTCGACGCCGGGCAGGATCTCCACGAAGGCCCCGAAGGCCGTCGTGGTCTTCACCTTGCCGGTGTAGGTCTTGCCGATCTCGGCCTCCTGGACCAGCGCCTCGACCATCTCGCGCGCCTTGGCGCCCGACTCGCCGCCCACGGCGGCGATGGTCACCACGCCGTCGTCGTCGATGCTGACCTTGGCGCCGGACTGCGCCTCGATGTCGCGGATCGTCGCGCCCTTCGGGCCGATGATCTTGCCGATCTCCTTGGGCTTCACCTGGATGGTGATGATCCGGGGCGCCCAGGGCGACATCTCGGTCCGCTGGCTCGGCAGGACCTTGGCCATCTCCTTCAGGATGTGCAGCCGGCCGACGCGCGCCTGCTCCAGCGCCCGCGCCATGACGTCGAGCGACAGCCCCTGGATCTTGATGTCCATCTGGATGCTGGTGATGCCCGCCTCGGTCCCGGCGACCTTGAAGTCCATGTCGCCCAGCGCGTCCTCGGTGCCCAGGATGTCGGTCAGGATGGCGATCTTGTCGCCCTCCTTGATCAGCCCCATCGCCACGCCGGCGCAGGCCGCCTTGATCGGCACGCCCGCATCCATCAGCGACAGGGACGACCCGCACACCGTGGCCATGGAGCTCGAGCCGTTCGACTCCAGCACCTCCGACACGATGCGGATGGTGTAGGGGAAGCTCTCGTAGGCCGGCAGCAGCGGCGTGATGGCCCGCTCCGCCAGGTTCCCGTGGCCGATCTCGCGCCGGCTGGTGCCGCGCATCGGCCGCACCTCGCCCACCGAGAACGGCGGGAAGTTGTAGTGCAGCATGAACGACTTGGTCGTCTCCGACGGCACGTCGATGTTGTCGATGCGCTGCTCGTCGTCGACCGAGCCGAGCGTGGTGACCACCAGCGCCTGGGTCTGGCCGCGGGTGAACAGGCCCGAACCGTGGGTGCGCGGCAGCACGCCCACCTCGCAGGAGATGGGCCGCACCTGGTCGAGCGACCGCCCGTCGATGCGCTCGCCCTGCTCGATCACCTGCTTGCGCATCGAGACGTACTGCATGTCCTCGAGCAGGCCGTCGATGACCCGGCCCTGATCGGGGAACTCCTCCTGCAGCTTGGTCTTGATGGTGGCCCCGACCGACGACAGCGCCTGCGCCCGCTCGCTCTTCTCCGGCAGGTTCATCGCCTCGATGACCCGCGGCAGGGCCAGCGACTCGACCCGGGCCTTCAGGTCGGCCGGCGGCTCGGCCTTGGTCCACTCCATCTTCGGCACGTTGTGCTTCTCGAGCAGCTCGTCCTGCATGGCGACCAGCTCGGCGATGCCCTTCTGCGCCACCTTCAGCGCCGCCAGCATGTCCGCCTCGCTCAGCTCCGCCGCCCCGCCCTCGACCATCACGATCGAGTCCCGGGTGCCCGAGACCACCATGTCGATGTCGCTGAACTCCAGCTGCTGGAAGGTCGGGTTGAGGATCCACTTGCCCTCGACCCGGCCCACCCGCACCGCGGCCACCGGGCCGGCGAACGGGATCTTCGAGCTCGACAGCGCGAAGCTGGCCGCCACCAGGCCGAGCACGTCGGCGTCGTTCTCCTGGTCGGCCGACAGCACGTAGACGAAGACCTGGACCTCGTTCTTGAAGCCTTCCGGGAACAGCGGCCGGATGGTGCGGTCGATGACCCGCGCGCTGAGGATCTCCTCGTCGTGCGGACGGCCCTCCCGCTTCAGGAACCCGCCGGGGATCTTGCCCGCGGCGTAGAACTTCTCGCGGTACTCGACCAGCAGCGGGAAGAACGGCAGGTGGC
>CAZJZC010000371.1:0-2152 GCA_964550365.1 uncultured Gemmatimonadales bacterium
GACGTCCGCGACGTTCGGTCCCACGGTCCCACGGTCCCACCGTTCCACGGTCCTGCTGCTCTCCGCCCTGGCTCTCACGGCAGCCCTCGCCGTCTGGGCGCTGCTGCGACCGCCGCCGCCCCGCCCGGTCACCCGCTACGGGCTGGCGCTGCCGGCCGGTCAGGCGGTCAGTCCCGAAGGGTACGCGGGAGTGACACGGGACGGCTCGCGTATCGTCTACACGGGTCCGTCCGTGGTGTCCGGCCTCCAGGCGCTGTGGGTGAAGGAGCGGGGCAGCGTAGCCGCGCGCTACCTGCCGGGCACCGATGGCGCGAGCTCGGTCGCGCTGGCGCCGGACGGCCAGCGCATCGCCGTCGTCATCCTCAACGAGATCCGCGTGACGACGCTCGACGGCGGCGGCATGACCGCCATTGCGAACGGCGTGTCGGGGGCGCGGGGCGTGGTCGCGTGGCTGGACGACGGCTCGCTGGTCCACGTGGCGCAGAACGAGAACGCCCTGGTGCGGATCCGGGCGCCCGGAGCGCCGGGTCCCACGATCATCTGGAGGTCCGACTCCCTGTTCCCCCAGAACGTCACACCGCTCCCGGATGGACGCGGCGTCTTCTTCCAGGCGTGCGTGGCGCCGTGTGCCACGGGTGATCTCTACGCGCTGGAGTTCGGGTCGGAAGCGGCGCGGCTGGTGGTCCGCAATGCCCGTCGCGGCCAGGTGGTCGAGGACGTGCTGTTCTACGGCGAGACCCGCCCCGGCGGCAACGAAGGCCCGCTGTACGCCGTCCGTTTCGACCGGCGCTCGCTCCAGGTGGTGGGCGACCGCGTGCTGCTCGCCGACACCATCGGATCGCCGTTCGGTCAGCCCCTGTTCGATGTGTCGGTCTCCGGCACCGGCGTGATGATGGGCGGGGTGAGCGCGCAGGTCGGGGCGAACGAGCTCGTGTGGGTGGACCAGGCGGGACGCGTCACACCGGTGGACACCTCCTGGCAGTTCCGCGTCACCCAGTTCGCCGCGGACTATGGATGGTCGCTCTCGCCCGACGGGCGGCAGCTGGCGATCGGCGTCAACACCGGCGCGGGCGACGACATCTGGGTCAAGCAGCTGCCGCGGGGACCGCTGTCACGGGTCACGTTCGGCGCCAGCCCGGAACGCCGTCCGAACTGGCGGCCCGACGGCCGCTGGGTCACGTTCCTCACGGACACCTCCTTCTCCATGCGCCGGGCCGACGGCACGGGCAGCGACTCGGTGATCTTCGCCGGCCGTGCGGACGAGGGACTGGTCTCGCCCGACGGTCGCTGGATCGTGCTGCGCCGCGGCGCGGTGGCGGCCTCGGCGGGCGGCCGGGACGTGTTCGTGATGCGGGTCGGCGAGGACACCGTGCCCCGGCCGCTGCTCGTCTCGCCCTACGACGAGATGGCGATCAAGCTGTCGCCCGACGGGCGCTGGCTGGCGTACCAGTCCGACGAAACGGGCCGCCTCGAGGTGTTCGTACGTCCGTTCCCGAACGTGAACGGCGGGAAGATGCAGGTCTCGAGCGACGGCGGGTCGGGTCCGTTGTGGTCGCGGGACGGGCGCACGCTGTACTACCTCCGGCGGGACGAGATGATGATGGCGGTGGCCGTCGACCCGGACGGCTCGGTCCAGCCGTCGCGACAGCGCGAGCTGTTCCGCCGCGCCGCTACCATGAGGGCGCTCACCCCGCAGTACTACACGCCCTGGGATATCGCGGCCGACGGGCGCTTCATCATGACCCGTGCAGTCGGTGCCGCCGAGGACCCGTCCGTCATCCTGGTGGTGATCGAGAACTGGATGGAAGAGGTGCGTGCGTTGTTGCGGCGGTAGCCATGGAAACGTTGCGGAATCAGCGTGAGCGCAACCCGTCTCGCCGCCGCCCTGGCCGACCTGTCGCATCGAGGAGCGGGGGCGCCGCTGGTCGTGGTGGAGAACCGGTTCGAGGAGGTGAAGGGCAGGGCACCCCGATGAGCCGCCGGCTGGCCGGTTCGGCCGCCGCGCCGTACGTTCCCCCCGTCACCGGCTCCATCCCCAGCGACCGAGGTACAGCCTGACCGACGCCGCACAACGCCTCTCGGCCTCCCTGGCCGACCGCTACGTCATCGAGCGCGAACTCGGCGCGGGCGGCATGGCCACCGTGTACCTGGC
>CAZJZC010000372.1:0-2149 GCA_964550365.1 uncultured Gemmatimonadales bacterium
ATCCGCTCGGTCAGACGCATCGTCGAGGCCAAGCCCACGCTCGAAGGGGCCGGGGTGCACCTGCGCCGGGGCTTCGGCTTCGGCGAGCCCCGCGACTACGATCCGTTCCTGCTGTTCGACGATTTCCGCAACGAGCGGCCCGAGGACTACCTGGCGGGCTTCCCGTGGCACCCGCACCGCGGCATCGAGACCATCACCTACGTGCTGGCGGGCTCGGTCACCCATGGCGACAGCCTCGGGAACGCCGGCACCATGGGCCCGGGTGACGTCCAGTGGATGACGGCCGGCCGGGGCATCATGCACCAGGAGATGCCGCAGGGCGACCCGGCAGGCCGGATGCACGGCTTCCAGCTGTGGTCCAACCTCCCCAGCCGGCTCAAGATGACGGCGCCGCGCTACCAGGACGTGGTGGCGAAGGACATCCCCGAGATCACCGACGATGACGGCACGCACGTGCGGGTCGTGTGCGGCACGTTCTGGGGGAAACACGGTCCGGTGGACGGCATCGCCGCCGACCCCAGGTACCTGGACGTGTGGGTGCCGCCGGGCCGGCGCAAGGTGCTCCCGGTGGACACGCGGCACCAGGCGTTCGCCTACGTGTTCGAGGGGTCGGGCACGTTCCGCGACGCGGCCGAGCCGACCGGCGTGCTCACCGAGCGCGGTGCCGGGACCGAGGAGCGGCTGGTCCGGGAGACGGCCGGGAACCGGTCGGTGGTGCTGTTCGGCGCCGGCGACGAGGTGACGGTGCAGGCCGGCGAGGAGGGCATCCGCTTCCTGCTGGTGTCGGGCGCGCCCATCGAGGAGCCCGTGGCCTGGTACGGCCCCATCGTGATGAACACCCGCGAGGAGATCCGTCAGGCCGTCAGCGACCTGCAGAACGGCACCTTCATCACGGGCGGGTAGCGCCCGGCCCGGCCGCTCACAGCGCGGCCAGTCGTCCTTCCAGGAAGCGCCGCTCGGGCTCCTGCCTGGTCAGCGCCAGCGCCCGCCGATACGACGTCCGAGCATCGTCGCCTCGCCCGAGGCGCCGGCACAGGTCGGCGCGGGCGGCGTGCGCGAACCGGTAGTCCTGCAGCTCGCCGGTCGCGAGGATCCCGTCCACCAGCTCGAGTCCGGCGGCGGGGCCGTCACGCATGGCGACGGCGACCGCGCGGTTCAGCGCGACCACCGGCGAGGGATCCGCCCGGACGAGCACGTCGTACAGCCCCACGATCTGCGCCCAGTCGGTCGCCGCCGCGTCCGGCGCCTCGGCATGCACGGCGGCGATGGCGGCCTGGAGCGTATACGGTCCGAACGCCCGCGAGCCGAGGGCCGTGGCGACCAGCGCCGAGCCCTCGGCGATCAGCCCGCGATCCCACCGGCTCCGGTCCTGCTCGTCGAGCAGCACCAGGTCGCCGCTGGGCGAGGTCCGCGTCGCCCGCCGTGCTTCGTGCAGCAGCATCAGCGCCAGCAGGCCCGTCACCTCGGGTTCGGGCAGGAGCGCGTGCAGCAGCCGGCCGAGCCGGATGGCCTCCGCCGAGAGATCGGCGCGTGTCATGGCGTCGCCGGAACTGGCCGCGTAGCCCTCGTTGAACACCAGGTACACGACGTGCAGGACCGGGGCGAGGCGCGCGGCCAGGTCGGCCCGTTCAGGCACCAGGTAGGGGATGCCCGCGTCCCGGATCTTCGCCTTGGCCCGCACGATGCGCTGAGCCACCGCGGTGGGCCGCGTCAGGAACGCGTGGGCGATCTGCTCGGTCGTGAGTCCGCAGACCTCGCGCAGGGTCAGCGCGATCTGGGCGTCGGGCGGGAGGGCCGGGTGGCAGCAGGTGAAGATGAGCCGCAGGCGGTCGTCCTCGATGTCGTCGTCGGCGTCCGCGGGGGGCTCGGGCGAGGCCGGCCCCAGGTTCTCGGCGATGCGCCCCCGGGAGGCGTCGAAGCGCGTGCGCCGGCGGATGGCGTCGATGGCCTTGAATCGTCCGGCCGAGACCAGCCAGCTACGCGGGTTGGCCGGGATCCCGTCGCGAGGCCAGGTCTCGAGCGCGGCCGCCACGGCGTCGTGGAGCGCCTCCTCGGCGAGATCGAAATCGCCGAGGAGGCGGATGAGCGTCGCGAGCATGCGGCGCGAGTCGGCGCGGTACACGTCCTCGACCGCCGCGCGTGCCGCCGC
>CAZJZC010000373.1:0-2146 GCA_964550365.1 uncultured Gemmatimonadales bacterium
ACCGGCAAGGGGCTCGACTTCCTGGGCTACCGCGCCCTGCGCAACCTGCTCGGCGGCACCGGCCGCTCCAGCTACGGCAGCCACGACACGCCCTGGCTGGCCACCGGCGTCGAAGCCGAGAGCGCCAGCAAGCCCTACGAGTTCGGCGACACGCTCAACCTCGACGTCAACGCGACGCTGCGCTCCGCCCTGCGCCGCGAGGGACCGGGCGTGCCGCTGGCCCTGGACTACCCCGACCTCATGGTCCACCAGAGCGAGTACCGCTCCAGCGCGGCCACCGTGCTGATGCTCGACTGCTCGCACTCGATGGTGCTCTACGGCGAGGACCGCTTCACGCCGGCCAAGAAGGTGGCGCTGGCGCTGACGCACCTGATCCGCACGCAGTTCCCCGGCGACACCCTGCGGGTGGTCCTGTTCCATGACGCCGCCGAGGAGATCCCGCTCTCGCGGCTGGCGCACGCGCAGGTGGGGCCCTACCACACCAACACGGCCGAGGGCCTGCGCCTCGCCCGGCGCCTGCTGATGGCCCAGCGCAAGGACATGCGGCAGATCATCATGATCACCGACGGCAAGCCGTCGGCCCTGACCCTGCCGGGCGGCCGCGTCTACGTGAACTCCGTGGGCCTCGACCCGCGCATCCTCCAGGCCACCTACCGCGAGGTGGCGATGTGCCGGCGCAGCGGGATCATGATCAACACCTTCATGCTGGCGCGTGACCGCTCGCTGGTCGAGTTCGTCAAGCGCGTCTCGGAGATCTGCCGGGGCAAGGCGTACTTCACCTCGACCATGACGCTGGGCCAGTACATCCTGATGGACTTCATGAAGCGCACCACGCGGCGGGTCACCTGAGCGCAGGGCTGCTGCTGCGGTGGGCCGTGTTCGGCGCGGTGGCGACCCTGACCGCCGGCGCTCTCGCGGCGCTGGCGGTGCAGCGCCGCCTGCTGAACCCGTTCGGGCGGCCGGCCCGGACCATCCGCGACGTCACCGACCCGCTCATCAAGCCGATCGAGCGCCGGCTGCTGCGGGGCGGCGGCAACCCGCAGAACGCCCCCTGGTGGCTGGTCGGACTGGCGCTGATCGGCGGCATCGTGACCGTGAGCCTCGCCGAGTGGCTGGCGGGCGAGGTCGGCCGGGCCGCGAACGCCCTGCGCGGCGGCGGCCTCAACGTCGTCGCCCTGCTGGTGGACTGGGGCACCGGCCTGCTGATGATCGCCCTGCTGGTGCGGGTGCTGGGTTCCTGGCTGGGCGCCGGCCGCTTCACGCCCTGGATGCGGCCGTTCCACGTCCTCACCGAGTGGCTGCTCGCGCCCCTGCGGCGCATCATCCCGCCGTTCGGCCCGCTCGACGTCACGCCGATCGTCGCCTGGTTCCTGCTCAGCCTCCTGCGGCCCATGCTGATCCGCCTGTTCCTGTGACGGCGCGGGTCACGGTGCATGTCCAGCCGCGGGCCCGCCGGTCCGGGCTCGCGGGCCGCCACGGCGACGCGGTGAAGGTCCGGCTGGCCGCGGCGCCCGTCGGCGGCGCCGCGAACGAGGAGCTGGTCCGCCTGATCGCCGAGGCGCTCGGCGTGCCGCGGCGCGCCGTGCGCGTCGTCGCCGGCCACGCGGCCCGGCGCAAGGTCGTGGAGATCGACGGCCTCGAGTCGCGATCGGCGGCCGACCGGCTGGCCTGATGCCCAACCCCCGCCTGCTCATCCTCCTCCTGGTCGCCTGCGGCGCCATGGTGGGCGGCGCCCTGGGCGCCAGGATGGGCAAGCCCATCGCGTTCGTGGGCGGCGTGTTCGGCGGCCTGTTCGGCTGGACGGTGGCGCGGGCCATCTGGCGCAAGCTCTTCTGACCACGGGGCGGATGCCATGCGACTGCTGAAGACGCTCATCACGTTCATCGCGGCCACCGTCCTCGGCGCGGCCGGCGGCCGGCTCTTCGGCCTGGCCGGCGGCCTGGCGGGCTCGCTGGCCGGCATGGTGTTCGGCTGGTGGGCGGCCCGCCGCCTCGCGGCCTGACGCGGGGGCGGCGCGGCCCCGGCGGCCGGCGCCGGACTTGACCCCGCGACCGGGCGGCCTTACCCTCCGGCAGCACACAACCGACGGTCTCGTGGCGATTTACGGCATATTGCGGCCACGTTAAAGAACCGCTAAAAAGCCGGC
>CAZJZC010000374.1:0-2130 GCA_964550365.1 uncultured Gemmatimonadales bacterium
CACGCGGCACCGGCCTCAATGATCCGCGCGCACGGCCGCTAACGGGGCCATGAGCCCATTCCGCACCGAACCGTCCGTATGCGCAGCGTGAGCGCCGGCGCCACCCTGGAGGCGAACACCGTCGCCGGCACGCGGCTGGAACTGCTGCTCTTCCGCCTGCGCGGCGGCGGACCGCTGTACGGCATCAACCTGTTCAAGGTCCAGGAGATCATCGAGCCGCGCAAGCTCGCCGCGATCCCGGGCGCCAACCCCATGGTCTGCGGCGTGGCCAACCTGCGCGGCAGGACCATGTCGATCATCGATCTCTCGCGCGCCACCGGCGGGCCGCCGCTGGCGCACCCCGAGCAGGGCGCCATCATCATCACCGAGTACAACCGCTCCGTGCACGGCTTCCTGGTCCACGGCGTGGAGCGCATCGTCCACACCCGCTGGGAGGACGTCGACGCGCCGCCCGCGGGCACCGGGCGCGGGCACTACCTCACCGCCGTCACCGTGATCGACAAACAGATGATCGGCATCCTGGACGTCGAGCGGGTCCTCGACCAGATCGTGCACGCCAATACCGAGGTCTCCGCGGCGCTCGCGGCGCAGGCGCCGGCCCGGCGGCAACGCATCCTGGTGGTCGACGATTCCGCGGTCGCGCGCAAGCAGGTGGTGCGCGCGCTGGCCGGCATCGGCGTGGAGTGCGAGACCGCGAGCGACGGCCAGGAGGCCATCGATCGGCTGGACCGGCTGGCGGCCGAGGGGCGCGACCCGGGAGGCTGGTTCGACATGATCATCTCGGACATCGAGATGCCGCGCATGGACGGATACATGTTCACCACCACGCTGCGCGCGCGCCCGGCGCTGCGGGACGTCTACGTGCTGCTGCACTCCTCGTTGAGCGGCGAGTTCAACTGGGACATGGTCAACAGGACCGGCGCCAACCGCTTCATCCAGAAATACTGCCCCGACGACCTCGCAAGGGCCGTCATCGAACACTTCCAGTCCGCGCAGGCCGGCTCCGCGTCCGCTGCCCGCTAACACGCTCCGCCGCGTGGCCCGCCGGCCGGCGGCGACACTTGCGCGCGCGTTGCCGCTACACTGTCGGCCTCGACTCCCGGAGGACGCGCCATGTTGACGATCCTGATCGGTGTGACGATGGCGATGGGCGCGGCGCTGTTCATCACGCGCGCCAGGAAGATGCAGGCGGCCACCCCGGTGCGCTGGCTGCACCGGCTGCTGGCGCTCGCCAGCGTCATCGCCGCGGCCTGGACCGGCGGCACCCTGATCGGCGGCAGCGTGATCATCGTCGGCGGCGTCGGATTCGCCAGCGCCCGCGTCAAGGACCAGGCGCTCGCCACGCTGCTGTTCCTGGTGCACGTCTGCGGGGCGATCACGCTGCTGGTCATGCTCGGCCTGTCGGCGCCGGCCTCGTCGCCCTGAATCGCTGAGCCGAAATCCGAGTCGGCGCGCGCCATTCCGGGGGCGACCTCACGCCGGGCTGAGCTGCAGATCCGCCAGGCGCGAGTACAGGCCACCGGAGCGCTTCAACGCCTCGGCGCTGCCGATCTCGACGATCCGTCCGTGCTCCATCACCACGATGCGATCGGCGCGCTGCACGGTGGACAAGCGGTGGGCGATGATGAGCGTGGTGCGCCCGCGCATCGCCGCCTCCAGTCCGCGCTGCACGTATTGCTCGGACTCCGAATCCAGCGCCGAGGTCGCCTCGTCGAGCAGCAGCAGCGGCGCGTTCTTCAGTATCGCCCGCGCGATGGCGATGCGCTGGCGCTGGCCGCCGGAGAGGCGCACGCCGCGCTCGCCGAGATGGGTGCGATACCCTTGCGGCAGCCGGTCGATGAATTCCGCGGCCAGCGCCGCCACCGCCGCCGCCCTCACCTCCTCGACGCCCGCCTGCGGCCGGCCGTAGCGGATTATCTCCATCGCGTCGGTCGAGAACAGCACCGGCTCCTGCGGCACGATGGCGATCGCGCCGCGCAGCTCGCCGAGCGCGAGCTCGCGCACGTCCACGCCGTTGAACATCACCCGGCCGCCGCTCACGTCGTATAATCGCTGGATGAGCTGGAAGACGGTGGTCTTGCCGGCGCCGGAGGGCCCGACGAAGGCGACCGTCTCGCCCGCGGCGATCGC
>CAZJZC010000375.1:0-2129 GCA_964550365.1 uncultured Gemmatimonadales bacterium
CAGCGACGGGTCGCTGTAGCTGAGGTTGAAGTCGTTGATGTTGCTGCCGAACTGCCAGTTCAGCCGGCCGCGCTTGCCCTGGCCGAACAGGTTCGGCTCCTCGAGCCCGAGGAAGCCGCCCACGCCGGTGCCCTGCCCGACCGAGGCGCCGAAGTTGACCGAGCCGGTGTGCCGTTCGGCCACGTGGAAGATCAGGTCGATGTCGCCCTGGTCGTTGGCCGGCCGCGTGTCGGGGAACGGCATCGGCTGCTGGAAGTAGCCGAGGTTCGAGATGTTCTGGTAGGAGCGGATGATGCGGTCCTGCGCGAACACGTCGCCGGGCAGGATGACGATCGCCTCGCGGATCACCCGCTCGTGGGTCACGTCGTTCCCGACGATCTCGACCCGGTTGATGATCGCCGGCCGCCCCTCCTCGATGCGCCACGAGACGTTGACCACCGCCTCGCCGCCCGAGTCGGCCTCGACCCGCTCGACGTTCGCCTGGACCTCGGCGTAGATGTAGCCCTCGTTGGCGTACTGGGTCCGCAGGCGCTGGGTCGCGGCGTCCCAGCGGGCCTGGTCGAAGTACCGCACCG
The DNA here is from genome assembly GCA_964550365.1 of uncultured Gemmatimonadales bacterium. GTDB lineage: Bacteria > Gemmatimonadota > Gemmatimonadetes > Gemmatimonadales > JACORV01 > DASXPG01. The sequence continues at coordinate 576 of CAZJZC010000375.1, forward strand.
CCGAGGTGTCGCGGCAGCCGCCCATGACGCACCGCAGGCCGCTGCGGCCGGCGGCGGCGAACGGGTTGAGCGACATGACCTGGTCGCTGGTGAAGTACCGGTTGCCTTCCACGGTGACCGTGCCGACCCGGTAGGGCCGGCCCTCGTCGACCTCGATGACCAGGGTGGCCTTGCCGTTGGTCTGGTCGACCTCGAGGGTGTCCCGCACCACCCGGAAGTCGATGTACCCGCGGCTCCCGTAGAACTCGGGCAGGCGCTGCTCGACGTCCTCGCGCACCCGGGTCTCGGAGTACTCGCCCCGCTGGAACCACCAGAAGCCCTCGGGGCGCGACGCCATGTGCTTGACGACCTCGCCGTCGCGGAAGCGGCTGTTCCCGTCGATCCGCACGCCCGAGAGGGCCACGCGGCGCCCCTCCTCGATGTCGAACACCACCCGCACGCTCTGGCTGTCGTCCTGCGGCAGGACCAGCGGCCGCACCCGGGCCAGGTAGTAGCCCTGGGCCTCGTAGAGCGAGTCGATGCGCTGGACCGCCACGGCCAGGCGGGCCGGGTCGAGCGGCCGCCCCGTCACCAGTTCCACCCGGCCGCGCACCGTGCCCTCCGGCACCTTCTCGACGCCGCGCAGGGTCCAGCGCTGGAGCAGCGGCCGCTCGCGGACGCCGATGACGAGGATCTCCTCGCCGGCATCACCCTCGCGCCGGCCGATGGCGACGTCGTCGAACTGGTTCAGGGCGTAGAGGGCCTTGAGGGCCCGCTGGAGATCGCGGTAGGTGATGGGCGTGCGGAGCGGGATGCCGGCCGCGTTGAGGACGGTGGGGACCGCGACGCGGCGCGTCCCGACCACCTCGATCGAGTCGGCCTGCGGCGCTTCGGGCTCCTGGGCGCACAGCGGCCGCGCGCCGAGCGCCGCGGCGGCGCACGCCGCCGTCACTGCCAGCCGCCAGCGCACCGGCGCGCTAGGCCTTGGTGCTCGACAGGGCGCGGAACACCAGGCGCTCGCCGTCGGCGGCCGCATCGACCTCGATCTCGTCCCCGCGGGCGAACTCGCCCATGAGGATCTTCTCGGACAGCGGGTCCTCGATGTAGCGCTGGATGGCCCGCTTGAGGGGCCGGGCCCCGTAGTGCTCGTCGTACCCGTGCTTCACCAGGAAGTCCGTGGCGGCGTCGGTCAGCTTGAGCGTCAGCTCCTCCTCCGTCAGCCGGCCGGTCAGCTCCACCAGCACGATCCCGACGATCTGCCCGATGTGCTCGCGCGAGAGCGGGTGGAACACGATCACGTCGTCGAGCCGGTTCAGGAACTCCGGGTTGAAGGTCCGCTGGATCTCCTCCTTCACCTTCTCGGCGATCCGGGCGAACTGCGCCTCGCCGCTCTGCGCCACGAAGCCCAGCGTGCCCGACTTGGTGATGTCGCGGGCGCCGACGTTCGACGTCATGATCACCACGGTGTTCTTGAAGTCGATCATCCGGCCGTAGTTGTCGGTCAGCCGGCCCTCGTCGAGCACCTGGAGCAGGATGTTGAACACGTCCGGGTGCGCCTTCTCGATCTCGTCGAGC
>CAZJZC010000376.1:0-2121 GCA_964550365.1 uncultured Gemmatimonadales bacterium
CGGGCCGACGCGCCGGTCACGGTCTACGAGATGTCGGACTTCCAGTGCCCCTGGTGCGGCCGCTTCGCCCGCGAGACCATGCCCGTGCTCGAGCGCGAGTATGTCGCCACCGGCAAGGTCCGCTTCGTCTTCGTGAACTTCCCGCTCCCCATGCACCCCAACGCCGGCCCCGCCGCCGAACTGGCCATGTGCGCCGCGCGGCAGGGCCGGTTCTGGCCGGTGCACGACCTGCTGTTCCGGCACCAGGAGCGCTGGGCCGACCTGCGCGAGCCGGGGACCTATTTCCTCGGCCTGGCCGACTCGGCCGGCGCCGACCGCGCGGCCATGGCCGAGTGCCTGCGGACCGGCGCCATGCGCGACCTGGTCCGCCGGGACGCGGAAGGAGCCGCCCGCACCGGGGCGCGCAGCACGCCCACGTTCTATATCGAAGGAGGGCTCATGAGCGGGGCCCAGCCGATCGCCGTGTTCCGGACGGTGCTGGATTCCATCTACGCGGCCCGCACGCGCCCGGCCCGGTAGGGCGACCGCCGGCTAGCCGGCCTGCAGCAGGGTCAGCCCCAGGTCGTACAGCGCGTGGGTCCATGCCGTGACCCCGAGGCCGCGGGTCACGTACATGGCGCTGAAGACCACCCCGGCGATGGCCCGGAACGTGAAACTGCCGACCGTGAAGCGGTCGCCGAGCGGCCCCACGTAGTGGAACCCGGAGAAGATCAGGGCCGAAAGCACCACCGCGACGGCCGCGGCCACGGCCGGCCGCCAGCCCAGCAGGGCCTTGCCGGCCCACAACAGCCCGCCGGTCAGCAGCACCCGGAACAGCAGTTCCTCGTAGATGCCGGCTCCCAGGGAGATGACCAGCTGGGTCGGCAGGTCCAGCGCGCCGCCGCCGATCTGCAGCGCCCGCGGCCCGCCCAGCACCATGGCGGTGAGCCGGGCGACCACGCCGCCGAACAGCGCGGCGTACACCAGGCTCTCGGCGGCCATCCCCAGGAACACGCCGCGCCTGAGCGCGCCCGGCCGCGCCCTGGCGTCGCGCCAGACCAGCGCGGCACCGGTGCCGAGCAGCAGGACGTTGAAGACGATCAGACCCTCGAGGCCGCCGAACCCCACGAACAGGCTCTTCATCAGTACGTCGGCGCCGTTGCGCACCCCGGCGACCGCCGAGCCCGAGAGCATGAAGCTGAACAGCTCGTAGGCCACCAGCAGCGGCAGGGCGAACAGCAGGCTGTAGCGGGGCTCGCGCGATCGGTCGAGATAGTCTTTGAGCATGGCTGCTGGTAACGTACCCGCCGTGTGGAAGGTGTTGTACCGCGCCCTCTGGGCCCTCGGCGGCCCCCTGGCCCGCCTCGCCGGCGGCGGCGGCGGGAAGCTGGCCCGTGCGGTCCGGGGCCGGAGCCGTGCGGCCGCCGCGCTCGAGCGCTGGGCCGCTCATCATCGCGATACGTCCCGCCCGCTGGTCTGGTTCCACGCCGCCTCGGTCGGCGAGGGCCGGCAGGCCGAAGCCGTCCTGGCCCGCCTCCGCGCCGCCCGGCCCGACTGGCAGGTGGCCTGGACCCACACGAGCCCCTCGGCCGAGCGCCTGGCGGCCGCCGTTCCCGCCGACGTGGCCGGCTACCTGCCGGCCGACACGGCCAACGACACCGGCCGGGCCCTCGACGCCCTGCGCCCCAGCGCCCTGGTCTTCGCCGCCACGGACATCTGGCCCGAACTGGTGGCCCAGGCGGCCCGGCGCGGCGCGCGCCTGGGGCTCATCTCCGCCACGCTGGCGCCGACCAGCTCCCGGCGCGGCCGGCTGGCCGGCACCCTGCTGGGCGACACTTACCGGGCGCTCGACGCCGTCGGGGCCATCGACCGGCCCGACGCCGCCGAACTCCAGCGACTGGGCGTGCGCGCCGACCGGATCACCATCACGGGCGATACCCGCCACGACGCCGCCCTCGCCAGGCTCGAGGCGGCCGGCCGTTCCGTCCCCGACCTCGGGGCCACGCCGGACGCCGCACCCATTGTCGTGGCCGGGTCCACCTGGCCGGCCGACGAACGCCAGCTCCTGCCCGCGATGGCCCGCGTCCGGGCCTCCCGGCGCGCCCGGCTGGTCATAGCACCGCACGAACCCACGCCCGGCCA
>CAZJZC010000377.1:0-2116 GCA_964550365.1 uncultured Gemmatimonadales bacterium
ACAGCTTCATGAACCGGCCGGTGAACGAAGGGTTCTCGGGCGGCGAGAAGAAGCGCAACGAGATCCTCCAGATGGCCGTGCTGGAGCCGAAGCTGGCGGTGCTCGACGAGACCGACTCGGGCCTCGACATCGACGCGCTCAAGACCGTGGCCGAGGCGGTGAACAGGCTCAGGCGGCCCGACAACGCCACGGTCATCGTGACGCACTACCAGCGCCTGCTCAACTACATCACGCCGGACCACGTGCACGTGCTGGCCGAGGGCCGCATCGTGAAGTCGGGCGGCAAGGAGCTGGCGCACGAGCTGGAGGCCAAGGGCTACGACTGGCTGAAGGCGCCGGCGGCGGTATGACGAAGGCCGTGGACCGCTTCCTGGCCGACCACGCCGCCTTCGCCGGCAACGGTGCCGGCGGCTCGGCCGCCTGGGTGCGCGACCTGCGCGCCGGAGGGCTGGCCCGGTTCAAGGCTCTGGGCCTGCCCAGCACGAAGCAGGAGGAGTGGCGCTTCACCAGCGTCCAGGCCATCGCCGACACGCCGTTCGCCCTGCCCCACGCGCCCAGGGCGCAGACGCCGTCGGCGAAGGAGGTGCGGCAGTACGAGATCTGCGAAGCGGGCCGGCACCTGCTGGTGTTCGTCAACGGGCGTTACAGCGGCGCGCTGAGCCAGGTGGCGGGTCTGCCCGCGGGCGTGACGGTCGGCTCGCTGGCCGAGGCGCTGAAGAGCGACGGCGAGCTGGTGCGCCGCTACCTGGGCCGCCATGCCTCGAACGACGGACATCCCTTCGTGGCGCTGAACGAGGCCTTCCTGCACGACGGCGGCTTCGTCCACGTCCCGGCCGGCGTGGTGATGGACGAGCCCATCCAGTTCCTTTACCTCAGCGTGCCGGGCGAGGAGCCCACGGTCTCGCACCCGAGGAGCCTGGTCGTGGTCGAACGGCAGGGCCGGGCGTCGGTGGTCGAGACGTTCGTGGGCCACGGCGGGGGCGTCTACCTCACCAACGCCGTCACGGAGCTGGTGGTGGGCGACGGCGCCCGGCTGGACTGCTACCGGGTCCAGCGCGAGGGCGCCGAGGGCTTCCACGTGGCCACGACGGTCACGTACCAGGGCCGGGACTCCGTGATGCACCTGCACCCGGTGGTGCTGGGCGCGGCGCTCTCGCGGCACGACATCCGCACGGTGCTGGACGGCGAGAACGGCCTGGCCGTGCTCAACGGGCTGTACATCCTCGGCGGCCGCCAGCATACCGACCACCACACCTACATCGACCACGCCAAGCCGCATTGCGAGAGCCACGAGTACTTCAACGGCGTGCTCGACGACCGTTCGCGCGGCGTGTTCAACGGGCGCATCATCGTGCGCGAGGGCGCCCAGCGCACCGACTCCAAGCAGACCAACAACAACCTGGTCCTCTCGGAGGAAGCGCGCGCCGACAGCCAGCCCCAGCTCGAGATCTACGCCGACGACGTGAAGTGCACCCACGGCGCCACGCTCGGCCCGATCGACGACAAGGCCATGTTCTACCTCACCAGCCGCGGCATCCCGGCGGCCGAGGCGCGGAGCCTGCTGACCTACGGCTTCGGCGCCGAGATCATCGACCGCATGGAGATCGCGCCGCTGAGGGCCCAGCTCGACCGGCTCATCCGCGCGCGGCTCCTGGGCGCCGGAGCGCCGCCGGCGTGACCACGGCGGCGGCGCGGCCCGCGGCACCGGCCGGCGCGCGATTCGACGCGGAGCGCGCCCGGGCCGATTTCCCGCTGCTGGCCGGCACCATGCGCGGCAAGCCGCTGGTCTTCCTGGACAACGCGGCCACCAGCCAGAAGCCCCGGGCGGTCATCGAAGCCACGGTGGCCTACTACGCGAGTCAGAACGCCAACATCCACCGCGGCGTCTACGAGCTGAGCGAACACGCCACGGCGCTCTACGAGGGTGTGCGCGAACGGGCGGCGCGGTTCCTGGGCGCGCGCGAGGCGCGCGAGATCGTCTTCGTGCGGGGCACCACCGAGGGCATCAACCTGGTGGCCTCGAGCTGGGGCCGGGCCAATCTCTCGGCGGGCGACGACGTGCTCATCAGCGCCATGGAGCACCACTCGAACATCGTGCCGTGGCAGATGATCTGCG
>CAZJZC010000378.1:0-2114 GCA_964550365.1 uncultured Gemmatimonadales bacterium
TGGATGTCGTAGCGCTTCAGCTCGACCGGGCGCGAGACCACGCCGTCGCGGTCGGCCACGGCGCCGATGTACAGGCCGCCGTCCGTCAGGGACCCGTCCACGTCCAGGCCCACGAGCCGGATGCGCCGGGCCAGCGCGGCGTCGATCACGCGGCGCTCCCGCGGGCGGCATGCCAGACGGCCAGCGCCCGGCGCATCAGGTCGGGCAGCTCGGCCAGCGGCCACTGGTTCGGCCCGTCCGAGGGCGCCCGCGCCGGATCCGGATGGGTCTCGAGGAAGAACCCGTCGGCGCCGGCCGCGGCGGCGGCCAGCAGCAACGCGGGGATGTGCTCGCGCAGGCCGCCGCTGGAGCCGCCCTCGCCCCGTCCCGGCTGCTGCACGCTGTGGGTCGCGTCGAACACCGCGGGGGCCCGGCAGGCCTGCCGCAGCCGCGCGAAGCTCCGCATGTCGACCGCCAGGTCGCCATAGCCGAAGAAGGTGCCGCGCTCCGTGACGGCCACGTCGGCGGCGCCGCCCTCGCGCACCTTCTCCAGCGCGCCGGCCATGGCCTCGGGGCTCATCCACTGCCCCTTCTTGACGTTCACCGGCCGGCCGGCGCGGCCCGCGGCGAGGAGCAGGTCGGTCTGGCGGCAGAGGAAGGCCGGGATCTGGAGCGCGTCCACCACCTCGGCGGCGGCGGCGGCCTGGCCGGGCTCGTGCACGTCGGTCAGCAGCGGCAGGCCGGTGGCCTGGCGCACCCGTTCGAGCCGTCGCAGGCCGTCGTCCAGGCCCGGACCGCGCGGGCCGGCCAGCCGCGAGCGGTTGGCCTTGTCGAAGGACGCCTTGTAGACGACACGGAGCCCGAGGTCGCCGGCCAGGCGCGCAAGGGCCTCGCCGACGACGATGTTCAGCCGGTCGTCCTCCAGGACGCAGGGGCCGGCGATGAGGAACGGCGCGGTGCCGAACAGCCCCGTCATCGCCATGGGAGGGCGGTCAGACTTCCGCGAGCTTCGCGGCGGCCGGCTCCGACGGCGCCCCGCGCTGCTCGCGGTGCGCCAGGGCCGCGCGCACGAAACCGGCGAACAGCGGGTGCGGCCGGGTCGGCCGGCTCTTGAGCTCGGGGTGGAACTGGCAGGCGATGTACCACGGATGGTCCGGCAGCTCGATCACCTCGACCAGCGAGCCGTCGGGCGAGAGGCCGGTGAGCCGCAGGCCGTGCTCGGCGAAGACGTCCCGGTAGCCGTTGTCCACTTCGTAGCGGTGCCGGTGCCGCTCGCTGGTCTCGCCGGCGCCGTAGGTCCGCGCGGCCAGCGAGCCGGCGCGCAGCTTGCAGGCGTAGGACCCGAGCCGCATCGTGCCGCCGAGGTCCTCCACGTTGCGCTGGCCGGGCAGCAGCGAGATGACCGGGTTGCCGCACTCGGGCGCGAATTCGGAGCTGTTGGCGTCGCCGATGCCGCAGACGTTGCGCGCGAACTCGATGATCGCCACCTGCATGCCGAGACAGATGCCGAACAGCGGCAGCTTGCCCGTGCGGGCCGCGCCCACGGCCTCCACCATGCCCTCGACGCCGCGGACGCCGAAGCCGCCCGGCACCAGCAGGCCGTCGAACGGCGCCAGCAGGCGCCCCGCGGTCTCGGCGTCGGTGAACCGGTCGCTCGAGAGCCAGGCGATCTCGACGCCGGCCTGGTTGGCGATGCCGCCGTGGATCAGCGCCTCCTGGACCGACTTGTAGGAGTCCGCCAGCTCGGTGTACTTCCCGACCACGGCGATGCGCGCCGTGCGCGGCGGCCGCAGGATGGTCTCGACCATGGCCCGCCACTTGCCCAGGTCCGGCTCGGGCGTCTCGAGCCGCAGGCGCTGGCACACCTCGCGATCGAGCCCCTGCTCGTGGAGCCGCAGCGGCACCTCGTAGATCGACCGGACGTCGGGCGACTCCACCACGCACGAGTAGTCCACGTTGCAGAACAGCGCGATCTTGCGCCGCATCTCCTCGGGGATCTCGTGCTCGGCGCGGCAGATCAGGATGTCCGGCTGGATCCCGATCTCCATCAGCTCGCGCACCGAATGCTGGGTGGGCTTGGTCTTGAGCTCCTGGGTGGCGCCGATGAAGGGCACCAGCGTCAGGTGGATGAAGAC
>CAZJZC010000379.1:0-2104 GCA_964550365.1 uncultured Gemmatimonadales bacterium
CGGGTCCGGACTGGAAGCCGCCGGGGAAGGCCACGTGTCCGCTCCACGGGTCGCCGTCGCGCTCGCGCCGCTTCACGAACAGCAGGGCCGGCGACTCCTCGTCGGATACGATCACCGCCACCGCGGCGCGGCGTGCATCGGGCGGCTCGACCCGGGCCGCCGGGCGCGAGCCGAGCCGGTCGGCCAGGGTGCGGCTGAGCGGTCCCAACTCCTTGCTGGAGAACATGTGGCGCGAAACTTGCCTCTTGGTCGAAGCGTTAGATTGTGTACATGAAGTTCGTTCGCCAACGCCTTGCGCGGGAGGGACCATTCGCATCTTCGGTGTCAGCCTGCTGGCCGTCGCGGCCGTGGCCGCGGCGAGCCTCCTCTGGAAGCGCCGTCGGGAAGAGCTCCACGCCTGGTTCGAGTCGGAGGATCCGCGACTCGAGGGCATGAGGGCGGCGGGGCTCTAGTCCCCGCTTCCTTGAGGCGCAACGGCCCGGCATTGCCGGGCCGTTCGCGTTCTCAGCCCAGATGGCGGGCCAGGAATCCCACGGTCCGCTCGCTCAGCTCGTCGTAGTCCGGCGCGCTGCCGGCCCACGGGTGCCGCACGCCGAAGGTGTGGTCGGCGCCCTCGAGCAGCAGCAGTTCGGCGCGCGCCGCGCCCGAGGCGGCCAGCCGCCGCGCTGCCTCCACTTCGACTGTCGGGTCCGCGGCGCCGTGCGCGATGAGCCACGGCGACGCCACACCTGAAGCGGAACGCATCACATCGAGCAGGCCCGCGCCGTGCGCGTCCCAGTCGCCGAGCGCGTCGGTGAGGATGGGCAGCACCTGCCCGGTGCGCGCGTTGGCGATGTCGATGCGGCCCTCGCGCCGCCAGCGCGCCATGTCCTCCGCGCTCCAGCGCATGAAGCTGTCGATCGCGGCCCAGGTGACCAACGCCTTCACGCGCGCGTCGCGCGCCGCCTGGATGATGGCCAGCGCGCCGCCGCGGCTGTGGCCCACCAGTCCCACAGCACTGGCGCCCTCGGCCACGGCCAGGTCCACCACCGCGGCCACGTCGGCCAGGTCGGCGCTGGGGCGCTGGTGCGCGAAGCGTTCCGGCTGGTCCACAACGTCGCCCTTCGATACCCCGCTGCTCGAAAGGTTCATGCTCCACGCCGAGCAGCCGGCCACTGCCAGTCGCTCGGCGAGGCGCGGGAAGAAGCCCCAGTCCTTGAATCCCTTGAAGCCGTGGACGATGACCACGGCGGGCCGCGGCTCGCCGGGCCGTGCCGCGGTGCGAAGGTCCACGTACAGGGGTCCGCCGTCACCCCCGGGGACCACGCGTTCGACTAGCCGGGCTGTTGCCACCGCGCTACATTCCCGCCCCTGTGACGGCCCACCCCGGACGCCTATCCGCGCCGTCGCTGCTCGCGGTCGGCCGCGGCATCTCCCGCGCACGGGAACGCCTGGTGGCAAGCTGGGCGACCTGGATCCGCGAACGGCAGACCGGCTCGTCCCTCGACGAGTCCGCTCTCGAACGCACCCACTGTCTCATCATCCGGCTCCTGGCCCACATGACGGGGCCGCTGCGCCGAGAGGCGCGCGAGACCTGGTTCGAGGCCGCCGAGCTGTACGGCCGCCTGGCCGAGTCGCGCGGGCTGTCGGCCGGCGAGGTGGTGGACGAGTTCCAGCACCTGCGCGAGCTGCTCATCGTCGAACTGGGCGACCTCATCGTGGCCCTGCCGGCCCGCCAGCAATTGCCGGCCGTGCTCCGCATGAATCGCGTCTGCGACCTCGGCGTGTCAAATGCCGTGGTCGGCTACACCGACGCCCTGGTCGCCAAGATGTTCGGCAAGGACGGCATGCCCGTCCAGGTTCCCACCGAGGATTCGGTACGCGAACTGCTGGCCGGCTTCGATTCTCTCGAGGCCGACTGCGCCGCCCTCGACGCCCGCTCTGCGCCTTAGGCCATCGCTCTCGCTGATGATCGCGCTGGGCCTGGTGGCAGGCCTGGCGCTCGGCATCGCCGCCTCGGTCACCGGGTCCCCCTTCCTTGATCAGGTGGCCGCTGGGATCGAGCCGGCGGGCACCATCTGGATGAACCTGGTCCGCATGTGCGTCATCCCCATGGTGGTGTTCG
>CAZJZC010000380.1:0-2083 GCA_964550365.1 uncultured Gemmatimonadales bacterium
CGCGGGTCGGCGCCGGCCTTGAGCGCCGCGAAGATCGCCTCGGCCGCCAGGATGCCCGACCACATGGCGTAGTGGATGCCCTTGAGCGAGGGCACGTTGACGAACCCGGCGGCGTCGCCGGTGAGCAGGGCACCCGGGACCGACAGCCGCGCGGGCAGGGCATGGAAGCCACCCTCGGGGATGGTCTTGGCGCCCCAGCCGCGCTCGTTGCGCGTGCCCCCGGCCAGGATGTCCCTGACCAGCGGGTGCCCCTTGAGCTGCTGGAGCAGATCGTGCACCGAGAGCGACGCGTCGGCGTAGTCGAGCCCCACCACCATGCCGATGGACACCTGGCCCTCGCCCAGGGGGTAGATCCAGCTGCCGCCGAACTCGCGGTCGGCCTTCCCGCCCTTGAGCGGCCAGCCCATGGTGTGGATGACGCGGGTGAGCGGCGCGGGGACGTCCCAGATCTCCTTGACGCCCAGCGCGTAGATCTGCGGGTTGGCGCCGGCCAGCGCGAACCGCTCGCCGAGCGCCATGGTCAGGTGGCCGACCACGCCCTCGGCGATGACCGTGGCCTGGGCGTGGAGTTCCATGCCCGGCTCGTGGTTGGACAGCGGCTCGCCCTCGCGGCCGAGCCCCTTGTCGCCGGTGAGGATGCCGCGCACCGCCTCGCCCTCGACCAGCAGCTTCTGCGCCGTGGTCTCGTTGAGCAGCATGACGCCCGCGGCCTCGGCCTTCCCGGCCAGCCACCGGGCGATCTCGACGATGGACGCGCTGAAGTTGCCGTGGTTCTTCATCGTGGGCGGCGTGGGCAGGCGGATGCTGCCCGTGCCGGTGAGATAGTAGACGGCCTCGGCATCCACCCGGGACCGGAACGGCAGGTCGGCGTCGGCGATGTCCGGGAACAGCTTGCGGAAGGCGACCGGGTTCACCACCGCGCCCGAGACCAGGTGGGCGCCGGGATACTTGCCCTTCTCGACCACGGCGATGGGCGTCTCGCCCAGCCGCTCGGCCACCTCCGGCGCGGTCTCGAGCAGCTGGGCGAGGCGGATCGCGCCGGCCAGGCCGGCCGGGCCGCCGCCCACGAACAGCACCCCCACGTCGATGCGTTCGTCGGGGCCGGCCGCGGGCGCGGCGATGAACTCGCCGTCGGGGAGCTTCGGGCTGTAGTGTGCGGGGACCGCGGCCACCGATGTGCCTCCGTGCTCGTCGTTCGCTCCGACGCAAGGTAGCGCCCGGCGCCGCCCGCCACCACATTACGGGATGCGCGACGACGGCGTGGCGGCCGCGCTCCGCGAGGGCGCCTTCCGTTCACTGCGGGCCTGCAGCCTGCCGGCGAACGACCCGCTGGCCGTCCGCATCTGGCGCCGGTGGCACTGGCAGATCATCGCCCTCGGCCTCTTCCTGCTGATCGACCTGTTCGTCCTGAGCGGGCTGGGCGGCATCGGCGGGCATTTCTGACCTCGGGATCCCCATGACGACGGATTCGTTCGGCAGCCGCGCCTCGCTCACCGTGGGCGAGCGCAGGTACACCATCCACCGGCTCGACGCCCTGGCGAAGGCCGGTCACGACATCGCCCGGCTGCCGTTCTCCCTGCGCGTCCTGCTGGAGAACCAGCTGCGCACCGAGGACGGCGTCAGCGTGCGCCGCGGGGACATCGAGGCCCTGGCCGCCTGGGACCCCGCCGCCGACCCGTCGCACGAGATCGCCTTCATGCCGGCGCGGGTGCTGATGCAGGACTTCACCGGCGTCCCGGCCATCGTGGACCTCGCGTCCATGCGCGACGCCATGGTCACGCTCGGCGGCGACCCGAAGAAGATCAATCCGCTCCTGCCGAGCGAGCTGGTCATCGACCACTCGGTGCAGGTGGACCGCTTCGGCACGGCGGATGCGTTCGCCTTCAACGCCGAGATGGAATTCGAGCGGAACCGCGAACGCTACGCGTTCCTGCGCTGGGGCCAGACGGCGTTCCGCAACTTCGTGGTGGTGCCGCCCGACACCGGCATCGTGCACCAGGTGAATCTCGAGTACCTGGCGCGGGTGGTGTTCACCGCCGAGGGCGACGCTCCCCTGGCATACCCCGACACGCTGGTCGGCACC
>CAZJZC010000381.1:0-2079 GCA_964550365.1 uncultured Gemmatimonadales bacterium
AGGATGGCCGAGAGTTCGGGCCGCAGGACCTTGAGCGCCACCTTGCGGCTGTGCCTGACGTCGTGCGCCAGGTACACCGTGGCCATGCCGCCGGCGCCCAGTTCCCGCTCGATGGTGTAGCGGTCGGCGAGGGCCGAGGACAGCCGGACGATGGCGTCGGTCACGGGCGGACGACAGCAGCCAGGGGGTTCAGGGTCACGACGATCTCCGTCCCGCCCGCCTCACTGCCGACGGCGACGAACCGCTGCCCGTCGCGCGTCACGTCGTAGGTGGTGACATTGATGTTGAGATCGAGGAGGCTGCGGAACAGCGTGTCCGGACGACCGGCGACGAAGCCCGGGCCGATCTGGACGGGCACCGCGATGAACCGGTCGGCGGAGCGGTAGATGATCTCCCGGCCGGCGCGCCCCCATCGCGGCTCGATGCCGCCGTCAGCCGAGATCTGCCAGCGGCCGTCGCCCTCGGGGAAGGGGCGAACGAACACCTCGCGCCGGCCGGACTCGTTCGACACGTAGGCCAGCCAGCGCCCGTCAGGCGAGAGCGTCGGCGCCAGCTGCGCCAGGCGCGCCTGTACCACCGGGCGCGTGGTCCGGCCGTCGAGGTCCAGCGCCATGATGTCCCAGCCGGTCGCGGTGTCCAGGGTCGCGTAGAGGAGCGTCCGCCCGTCCGGCGTCCACGTGCGCGGGAACTGCGGCCTGGGCGCGACCAGGAGCGACTCGGCGCCGCCGCTCCCGTCCGCCCGGGTCCAGAACACGTCCACGTCGCCGGGCCCGCGCGCGCGCGAGAACACGATGCGGCGCCCGTCGGGCGTCCACTCCCCGGAGGCCGCGGAGTCGGTGAACGTGACGCGCTGGAGCACGCCGCGGGATGGGTCCACCACCCAGACGTCGCTGCCGCCGCCGCGCGACGCGACGGTCACCGCGATGTGCCGTCCGTCGGGGGAGAACCGTGGCTGGAAATAGCGACGCTGCTCGGCGACGGCGGCCCGCGCGCGGCCTCCGCGGTCCATGAACAGGAGCTGGCGGTCGGACCGCTGACCCGCCACGTGGACGGCGATGCCGCCGGTGACCGCGAACTTGGCCGCCTCGCCGTCACCCTGGTCCACGCCCTGGAGCACGGGAGCCGCTTCGCCGGTGACCCTGAGGCGGCGCAGGTCGAAGGGACGGGCCGTCACGGTGCCACCCTCATCCGAGACCAGCAGGTAGCCGGGCGCGACGTAACGGGCCGTATTGCCCACCACGTCGAGGACCGTCACCGCAGCCGTCCGCAGGTCCACCACCGCGGGACGGGTGGTGTCACTGGTGATGGTGAACAGGACCCGCCCGTCGGGCAGGAACGACGGCCACTCGTGCGTGCCGCCCGCGCCGATACTCGTCAGCCGCGTGAGCGCTCCGCCGTTCGCGCTGACGCGCGACAGGCCGGAGACGTCCTCGAGGACGATCGTCCCCTCCGGACCCCACGCGGCACCCTGCGCGACGTTGCCCTCGAGGGCGGCGATGAGCACCGGCGCGCCGCCGGCCAGCGCCACCTTCATCAGGAGCTGGTTGGCGACGAACCCCAACCATGCTCCGTCGGGCGAGAAGAACGGCAGGTAGGCGCCGTCGGTGCCCGGGACCGGCACCGGCTGGAGCGCGTCGAGCCGCCGCACGAAGAGCATGCGCCGGCTGCCGGTGTTCCCCGTGTAGGCGATGGTGCGGCCGTCGGGCGACAGGGCCACCGAGGGCCCGAAGGACGACGTGTACCGCCCGGTGTCCGGCTGGACGAGCGCGAACCGTACGGGCTCGGCCGGCACCCTTCCACGGCTGGCGGTGACGCGGCCGGCCATGGTGCCCGCGGCAAGGAGCGCGGCACCGGCCCCGGCCGCCAGCAGAGGCCTCGTCCAGCCGGCCGACCGCGGGCCCGACGCGCCCGGGTCGCGTCCCGCTCTGCCTGCCATGGCGAAGGCGGTGTTCCCCAGCGCCGCGGCGAACTCGGCGGCCGTGGCGAACCGGTCCGCGGGAAGCTTCTCCAGCGCCGTGCGCGTGGCCGCCTCCACGTGCGGCGGGATGGTCCGCCGCTGCATGGTCAGGCTCCGCGGCT
>CAZJZC010000382.1:0-310 GCA_964550365.1 uncultured Gemmatimonadales bacterium
ACGGGATCATCTGGGCCAAGGAGGTCGAGGACTACCAGCGCTTCGGCGTGGTGGTGACCGACGCCGAGGGCTACATGACGAAGATCGTCGAGAAGCCCACCGAGCCGATCTCGAAGCTGGCCAACATCGGGCTGTACTACATCCGCGACGTCGACGCCCTGTGGAAGGGCATCGACCACACGCTGGCCTCGCCCAAGAACAAGGGCGAGTACTTCCTCACCGACGCCTTCCAGCACATGATCGACCACGGCCGGAAGATCCGCACCGCCGAGGTGGGCGGCTGGTACGATTGCGGCGCGATGAACACCAC
>CAZJZC010000382.1:320-2067 GCA_964550365.1 uncultured Gemmatimonadales bacterium
TGGAGACCAACGCCGTCCTGCTGGGGCGCCAGGCGGCCCCGCCGCCGCGCCGGCTGGGCGCCGGGTCCACCGTGGTGGAGCCGTGCTGGATCGACGAGGGCGTCACCATCGAGCGCTCGACGGTGGGGCCCAACGTGGCGGTGGAGCGGGGCACGACCATCCGCGGCAGCACCGTCCGCGACGCCATCATCGGCGCCGGGTGCGTGATCGACGACTCCATCCTGCACGACTCGATGCTGGGCGAGCGGGTGGTGGTGCAGGGCGCGCGCGGGAGCATGAGCATCGGCGCCGACTCGGATGTCCGCGCCTAGGCTCCACCCGCTCCTGCGGCTGGTGCTGGGCGCGGTCGGACCCGTCCTGCTGCTGGCCGTCGTGCCGCTGGCGTACTTCGCGGCCATCGGGTTCAGCGAGGTCGGCCTGTTCGTCCTGGGCCTGGTCTCCGCCACGGGCGGCGTGGGCTGCCTGGTTTCGGGCCGCCATGCGCTCACGGCGGCCATCAAGGGCACGCTCAACGCCGACCGCCGGCTCGTCGCCCTCGCGGGCGTCTGCGCCCTCGTGGGCGTGGCCGTCCTGGGCCGGATGGCGGTGTCGTTCGGCGCCAGTCACGACCGGGCCTTCGTCGTGGCCATGAAGTCCGACCTGCGCAACCTCGCGGATTCCCAGCAGGACCTGCACCGTCGCACCGGCCGCTACGCCGCCGATCCGGCCGAGCTCGCGAGGTTCGTCCCGTCCACCGGCGTCACGCTGACCATCGAGCGCGCCGACAGCGCCGGCTGGCGCGCGGTGGCGCGCCACGAACGGATCCGCGAAGCCTGCTCCATGGAAGTGACGGCGGGGCGCCCGGCCGAGGCCGCGCCCCTGTGCGAAGGACGCTTCAGGCCCCGCTGACCGGCCGCCGGCCGGGAACGCGGGCCTCCGAGCGCCGGAGCGGGCTCATTCGTACCTGGCGAGCGCCAGGTCCACGATCGCGCCCATGGTCTCGGTGTAGGTCCGGCCGCTCTTCCTGGCCGCCATGGCGAACTCGGCGCCGGAGCTGAGCCACGGGTTGGGGTTGGCCTCGATGACGTAGATCTTGCCCTCGCTCGTCAGCCGCATGTCGATACGCCCGTAGTCCCGCAGCTGCAGCGCCTGGTAGGCGGCCACCGCGGTCTGCTTCAGGTTCTCGGCCGTCTCCTCGTCGAGGTCCTCGGCGATGTGCGACCGGGTCTTCTTGTACGACTCGCTGTCCTTCTCCCACTTCACCTCGGTCCCGGCGATGCGCGGCGTGCCCTCGGGCAGGCGCGACATGTCCAGCTCCACCAGCGGCAGGGCCTCGGGCGCGCCGTTGCCGAGCACCGCGCCGTAGATCTCGCGGCCCTCGATGTACTCCTCGATCAGCGCCGGCGAGTCGAACTGCTCGTGGATGTAGTGGATGCGTTCCATCAGCTCCTTGATGCTGGAGACCACCGAGCCGGCGTCGATGCCGATGGAGCCGTCCTCGCTCTGCGGCTTGACGATGAGCGGGAACGCGATGTCGTGCACGTGGTCGGTGAGCCCCTTGTAGCTCACCGCGAAGAACGGCGTCCTGATGTCGTGGAAGTGGAACAGCTTCTTGGCCAGCGCCTTGTTCTGGGCCAGGTAGAGCCCGTAGGGGCCGGCGCCGGTGTAGGGCAGGTCGAGCAGGTCGAGGTAGGCCGCGAGGTTCATGTCCTTGGTGTCGTCGCCGGCGTACGACTCGGTCAGGTTGAACACCAGGTCGGCGCGGCAC
>CAZJZC010000383.1:0-2055 GCA_964550365.1 uncultured Gemmatimonadales bacterium
CGCTCTCACCTCTACCGGGCCTCACACACCGCGACCCAACTCTCCACCTCCAGGCTCGCCCCGCCGACGAGCACGCCGTCCAGTTCCGGTTCGGCGAGGAGTTCGGACGCGTTCTTCGGCGAGACCGAGCCGCCGTAGAGGATCCGCGCGTGGGTGCCCGGCGTCGTATGCGCCGCGAGCCAGGCGCGAATGGCCCGGTGGACGGCGGCCGCGTCCTTCGGCGTGGCGTTCATGCCGGTCCCGATGGCCCAGACAGGTTCGTACGCCACCACCACCCGCGCCACGGTGGCCGCATCGAGGCCCGCCAGTCCTGCCTCGAGCTGGCGCAGGCAGACCGTCTCGGTCTGCCCGGCCTGCCGCTCCTCCAGCTTCTCGCCGACGCACAGCATGGGCGTGAGCCCGGCGTCGAGCGCCGCGCGCACCTTGCGTCCCGTTTCGGCGTCGGTCTCGCCGAACTTGTGGCGCCGCTCCGAGTGGCCCACCAGCGCCCAGGCCGCTCCGGCCTCGGCGGCGATGCCGGCCGACGTCTCCCCGGTGAAGGCGCCCTTGGCCTCGGCGTGGATGTTCTGCACCCCGGCCGCCGCGTCGCGGCGGCCCGCGACCTCGGCCGCCACGGCCGCCAGCGTCGGCGCCGGCGGGAAGAACAGCAGGGTGCGGCCGTCCCGCGGCCGCAGCCGCGCGAGCACCGCGCGCGCCAGGTCGCGGCCCGCGGCGGGCCCATGGTGCATCTTCCAGTTGGCGGCGTAGATGGTCATGCGGCGGGCCCTCGCGTATCGAGCGCCTCGACGCCGGGCAGCGGCTTGCCCTCGAGGAACTCCAGCGACGCGCCGCCTCCGGTCGAGACGTGGCTCACCCGGCTCTCGAGCCCGGCCCCGGCGATGGCCGCGGCCGAGTCGCCGCCGCCCACCACCGTCGTGGCCCCGTTCGCCGTGGCCGCGGCCAGCGCCCGCGCCACCGCCAGCGTGCCGGCGTCGAACGGCGGGGTCTCGAAGACGCCCATCGGGCCGTTCCACACGACCGTCTTCGCCGCCGTCACCACGGCGGCGAACGCCGCGCGGCTCCCGGCGTCGATGTCGTAGATGGCCCAGCCGTCGGGCACGGCGTTCCAGGCCGCCTCGCGGGCCTCGCCGGCGGACTCCAGCGACCGGGCGATGACGCCGCCCTCGGGCAGCATCAGCTTGCCGCCGGCGCGCGCCATGAGGTCCCGCGCCATGTCGAGCCGGTCGTCCTCGACCAGCGAGGCGCCCACCGCCCCGCCCCGCGCCTTGAAGAAGGTGCAGGCCATGGCGCCGCCGATGAGGATGCGGTCCACCTTGGGCAGCAGCTGGTCGATCACGTCGATCTTGCCGCTGATCTTGGCCCCGCCGAGCACCGCGACGAAGGGCCGCTTCGGCGCCGCCAGGGCGGCGCCCAGGTAGTCCAGTTCCTTCTCCATCAGCAGGCCGGCGACCGCCGGCTTCAGCAGCTTCGCCACCGCCGCGGTCGAGGCGTGGGCCCGGTGCGCCGAGCCGAAGGCGTCGTTGACGTAGAAGTCGCCCAGGGCGGCGAACAGGGACGCCGTGGCCCCGTCGTTCGTCTCCTCGCCGGCCTGGAACCGGGTGTTCTCGACCAGCGCCACGCCGCCGCGCGGCAGGCGCCGCGTGGCCGCCACCGCGTCGGCCGCCGCCGGGTCGGCGATGAACACCACCGGACTGCCCAGCAGGCCCTCCAGCGCCCGGGCCACCGGCTGGAGCGAGTACTTCGCCTCGTAGCCGCCGCCCCTGGGGCGGCCCAGGTGGCTCAGCAGCACGATGCGGCACCCCAGCGATTTCAGCGCCGCGATGGTGGGCAGGGCGGCGCGGATGCGGGTGTCGTCGCCCACCACGCCGTCCTTCACCGGCACGTTGAAGTCCACCCGGACCAGGGCCCGCTTGCCGTCCAGCCCCGCGTCCAGGTCCCGGACCGTCCGGCGCCCGATCACAGCTTCGACGCCACCAGCTTGATGAGGTCCACGCAGCGCGAGCTGTAGCCCCACTCGTTGTCGTACCACGAGGAGACCTGCACGCAGACGCCGTC
>CAZJZC010000384.1:0-2051 GCA_964550365.1 uncultured Gemmatimonadales bacterium
GGCGTGTCGAGCGCGATGAGGCGGCCCCGGTTCATCAGGGCGACGCGGTGGCAGTACTCGGCCTCGTCCATGTAGTGCGTGGTGACGAACACCGTCGTTCCCGCGTCGGCCAGGGAGTAGATGAGGTCCCAGAACGCCCGCCGGGCCCGCGGATCCACCCCCGAGGTCGGCTCGTCGAGGAACAGGATGGGCGGCTCGTGCAGCATGGCACAGCCCAGGGCCAGGCGCTGTTTCCAGCCCAGCGGCAGTTCGGCCGTGAGCCGGCGGCGATGCTCGGCCAGCCCGCTCATGCCGTAGAGCCACTCGCGGCGGCGCGCCAGCCGCTCGCCGGTCACCTCGTAGAGACCGGCGAAGAAGGCGATGTTCTCCTCGACCGTGAGGTCGTTGTAGAGCGAGAACGCCTGGCTCATGTAGCCGATGCGCCGCTTGATCCACTCGGCGTCGCCGGCGACGTCGTGGCCGGCGACCCGGCCCTCGCCGCCGCTGGGCGCCAGCAGGCCGGTGAGCATCTTGATGGTGGTGGTCTTGCCGGCGCCGTTGGGGCCCAGGAAGCCGAAGATCTCGCCCGTGGCCACCTCGAAGCTGACCTGGTCCACGGCGGTGAAGTCGCCGAAGGTCCGGGTCAGCCCGCGCACCACGACGGCCGGCTCGGCGCCCACGTGGCTGTCGGGATGCACGATGGCCGGCGGCGGCTCGACCCGCTTGCCCGGCACGATGCGCCCCTCGTCGAGCAGCACGACGTCGTCGCAGCGCTCCGCCTCCTCGGGCGTGCTGGTGGTCACCAGCACGGTCATGCCCTCGGCGACGTTGTCGCGGATGATGCTCCACAGTTCGCGCCGCGAGATCGGGTCGACGCCGAAGGTGGGCTCGTCGAGCAGCAGCACCGACGGGTGATGGATCAGGGCGCAGCTGAGCGACAGCTTCTGCTTCATGCCGCCCGAGAGCTTGCCGGCCAGGCGGTCCTCGAAGGGACCCAGGCCGCTGAAGCGGTAGAGGCGCTCGAGCCGGGCCGGCCGGTCGGCGGCGCGGACGCGATAGAGGTCGGCGTAGAACTCGATGTTCTCGCGCACCGTGAGGTCGGCGTACAGGCCGAAGCGCTGGCTCATGTAGGCCACGTGGTGCTTCACACCCTCGGGGTCGGCCGCCACGCTGACGCCGGCCACCACGGCGTCGCCGCTGGTGGGCCGCATCACGCCGGCCAGCATCCGGAGGGTGGTGGTCTTGCCCGCGCCGTCGGGCCCGACCAGGCCGAACAGCGTGCCGGGCGGCACCTCGAACGACAGTCCGTCCACGGCGGTGCGCGCGCCGAAGCGGCGGGTGAGCCCGCGCAGGCTGATGGCCGCTCCGCCCGGCGGCGCGACGGTGACGCCCATGCGGCGCTAGCGGGGTCCGGCCGGGCGCAGGGTGACGTCGGCCGGCAGACCCGGCTTGAGGTCGTAGGTCGAGTCCCGGGTGATCTGCACTTTCACCGCGTAGACCAGCTTGACCCGTTCCTCCCGGGTCTGGACGTTGCGCGGCGTGAACTCGGCCTGCGAGGAGATGAAGGCCACGCGGCCGCCGTAGCGCCGTTCGGGGTAGGTGTCGGCGGTGATGTCGGCGGCCTCGCCGATCGTGACGGCACCGAGCCGGTTCTCGGGGATGTAGATGCGGACCCAGCGGTCGTCGAGGTTCATGATGGTGAGCACCGGGGCGCCGGCGCCGACGGTCTCGCCGGCCTCGCGGTCCTTCACGGTGACGACGCCGGCGAACGGCGCGCGGATCACGGCGTTGGCGAGCGTCGCCTCGACCTGGCGTACGGCGGCCTCCGCCTGGGCGACGGCGGCGCGCTGGGCGGCGATGCGTTCGGGACGCGAGCCCGTCTCCAGCAGGCTGACCTGCTGTTCGGCCTGCTCCTTCTGGGCCCGCAGGACGTCGTACTGGAGCCGGGCGCGGTCGTACTGCTCCTGGCTCAGGGCGCCGGCGTCGAGCAGGCGGCGGCTGCGCCCGAGCTCGCGCTCGGCGTCGGCGAACCGGTCGGCGGCGGCCTGCAGGGCCTGGCGGGCCTGGGCGCG
>CAZJZC010000385.1:0-2033 GCA_964550365.1 uncultured Gemmatimonadales bacterium
TAAATCACCGTGCCGTCCTCGTCGGCGATCTTCTCGCAGAGCTCCAGCCCGTCGTCGGAGAGAATCAGCACGTTCCGCAAGCGGCGACTGAATGCGGGCAGGGAGTCCACCGCGGAGCGCCAGCGCACGGACGGCTAGCCGCCGCCCGACGTGTACCGCCGGGCGATCCCCCGGTCGTGGACCATGCCCGCCTTCGACCCGGCCAAGCCGTTCATCGACAGCCAGGAGTTGAGGAAGAACCAGTAGGCCCGGTCGGTCGGGTTCACGTCGGTGCGCAGGCGCTGCCTCGCCTCGGCGACGAACTCCTGGCAGCAGAGCGTCCGCCGCAAGCGCCGGTAGAGACGCGGGCCTTCGCACGGGTCCTTCAGGACGCGCGCCAGGTTCACCAAGTCGCCGTTAAGGTCGTTCACGGTTTCGCTGGCCGACGGCGGCTTGGCCAAAAGCACGGCCATCGACCCACAGAACGGCTCCCAGTAGGCGCGGTGCTGTCCGAGCTCGCTGACGATTGTTGGGGCCAGGGTGCGCTTCGACCCGAACCAGGGGACCAGGGCGGTGACGGCGGGCGCGTCGTGGCAGGTCATGCCGGCACCCTCCGCCGCGGCGGCAACGGGGACACCTTGTCGAGCTGCGCCTTCGCCGCCGCCCACGTCGCCGGCACGGGCAGGCCGAAGCGGCGGAGCTTATGGGCCATCGCCGGCGACGGCTGGCCCGCGTCCCGCTGGCGCTTGAGGTCGCCCATCACGGCGAACCCCTGCCGCCGGCTGTAGGCCAGGACCGTCTCCTCCCGGAACCGCCGACCGAGCTGCCGGGCGAGCGACAGTATCCTGTCAACCTGCCAGTCGTCGATGCTCCCACGCCGCGGCCCGTCCTCACGCGCTTGCGGCGTCACCTGCCGCTCGGCCTGGCCGGCGAACGGGTCCACCGGCACCAGGCGGAACTCCACCGCGACCTGGGCCGCCAGTTTGCGGCGGAGACGCTGGACCTCTTCCCCGTGGCGCTCCAGCCGGGCCTTCGCCTCGGCCATCGCGTCGTCCGCGCCCACCGCCCGTCCCGACTTGCCCGCCTGCTCGACGATCTTCCGCGCCAGGGCGATCTGCTTCGGGTCGGCGTCGGCCGGGGCCAACAGGTCGAGCACGTGGACCAGTTGGTGCAGTCCCGAGACGCCGGCAAAATCTAAGACCAAACAGTCCGGTTTGGCACTGGCCGCCACGCGGGCCGCCCGCTCGGCGTCCGAGGCTTCGTACAGGTCGGGGCCGATGACGCCGGGCAGGAGCCGCAGGCCGCGACCGATCATCTGGGCGTACAGGCTGCGGCTCTTGGTGAACCGCAACACCGCCACGGCGGCGACCGCCGGCAGGTTGGTGCCTTCGGTTAGCACCCCGTAGTTGCAGAGCACCTGGAAGCGGCGTTGCTTGAACGCCGAGAAGAGGGCCCGGCGGTCGGCGTCGGCGAAGGGGACGCGCCCGCCGCCGTCCACGAGGCGGTAGCTGGCGACGTAGTCCGCCACGCCGCCCCGGAAACTGTTCATCACCGCCGCGAAGTCCCGCGCCTGCTGGACGCTCGCGCAGAACGCCACGCACGGCCGCTCCCCGATGGAGTCCAGGACCGCCTTGGCGACGCCGAACAGGTGCCGGTCCTTGTCCCACAGGGCGGCCACCTGCTTGTCGGTGAAGTCGCCCGTGCCCGCCGGTAGCGCCGCCAGGTCGAGCTGCACGGGGACGTACCGGCAGGTGACGCCGGCCAGCCAACCGCCGTCGATAAAGGGCTTCAGTTGGCCGTCGTAGCAGCAGTCCTCGAACGGGTCGGGGACGATGGGCTTGCCGTCCGACCGGTCGGGCGTGGCCGTGCCCCCGAACACCTTGGCGCCGGGGAAGTGGTCCAGCACCCGGTGGTACGCGCCGCCCGTGCTGGCGTGGTGCCCCTCGTCGATAATCACCAGCCCGACGGCCCGCTCCGGCGCCTGCGCCAGCCGGCGGCAGTGGAGCGTCTGGATCGACGCCGACACCGCCCCGCCCCGCGCGACGCGCCACCAG
>CAZJZC010000386.1:0-2031 GCA_964550365.1 uncultured Gemmatimonadales bacterium
GCCCGGGCCGGCGCCGGCGGCGCCGCTCGCGGCGCGCTTCGCGCTCGCGCTCGCGGCGTCGACCGGCGGGCCGCGGGCGCTGGCCGACGTGGTGCCGGCCCTGCCGCTGGGGCTCGAGGCGGCGGTGCTGGTGGTGCAGCACATGCCGAAGGGGTTCACCCGCTCGCTGGCCGAGCGTCTCGACGGTCAGTCGGCGCTGCGGGTGGTGGAGGCCGAGGCCGGCATGGTGCCGGACGCCGACACGGCGTACATCGCGCCGGGCGACCAGCACATGCGGGTCCGCGCCGAGGGCGGCGTGGCCCGGCTGGTGCTGTCGCAGGAGCCGCCGCTGTGGGGCGTGCGCCCCGCCGCGGACCCGCTGTTCCGGTCGGTGGCCGAGGTCTACGGCCGGCTCGGCGTCGGCGTGGTGCTGACCGGCATGGGCCGCGACGGCGCCGAGGGCCTGCTGGCCATCAAGGGGGCGGGCGGCGGGACCTTCGTGCAGGACCGCGCCACGTCGATCGTGTACGGCATGCCGCAGGCGGCCCTGCAGAACGGCGCCGCGAGCGAGGCGCTGCCGCTGGAGCGCATCGCCGAGCGGGCGGCAACCGAGCTCCGGCGCCTGCGCGCGGGCGAGGGCGCGTGAGTTCGTTCCTCGTGGTGCGTGCCGGCGGGGAGCGGGTGGGCCTGGGCCTGGCGGCGGTCCGGGAGGTCGTCGACCTGCTCCCGCCGCGCCCGGTGCCCTCCCGCGCGGGCGCGTTCCGCGGCGTGATGCCGCACCGCGACCGGTTCGTGTCGCTGCTGCACCTGGGCGCGCTGCTGCGCGGCGAGGCGCCGCCGGCCGCGCTGGGCGACACCGCGGTGCTGGTCGACGTGGCCGACGCCGCGGTGGCGCTGGAGGTGGACGCGGTGGACGAGGTGGCCGACCACACCGCCGCGTTCGTGGGGTCGGCGCCGGTCGTCTGGGCTTCGGGGGTGTGGCGGGTGGGCCCGGACCTGGTGACGGTGCTCGATCTGGAGGTCCTGGCGCAACGCATTTCGGAGAGCGGGGGCGATGGCGACGCAGCAGGGTGACGACATCCAGGTCGTGGTCTTCCGCGTGGGCGGACAGGAATTCGCCTTCAACGTGTTCCACGTCCAGCGGATCCTGCGCTACGAGGCGCCGGCGCCGCTGCCCAAGGCGCCCGCCTTCCTCGAGGGGGTGGTGCAGGTCCAGGGCGTGGTGGTGCCCGTGATCGACCTGCGCAAGCGGTTCGAGCTGCGGGACGCGCCGCAGCGCGAGGAGACCCGGACGGTGGTCCTCGAGAGCGACGGCATGGTGGTTGCGGTGGTGGTGGACGCCGTGCTCGAGGTCCTGCGGGTGAACGCCCAGACCGTCAGTCCGCCGCCCGCCGTGGTGCGCGGGCTTGCCGCCGAGTACATCCAGGGCATCATCAGCCAGGGCGGGCGCACCATCATCCTGCTCCAGACGGCGCGGCTGCTCACGTCGGCCGAGCGCATCGTGCTCGAGTCCGTGCACGCGGAGAGTGTCAATGGCTGATCCGTTCGTCGACCCCCTGCGCGCCCGCTGCGACCAGGTGGCCGCCGCGCTCGACAACGCCCGCAGCGCCGCCGAACTCGAGACCTGCAAGCGGGACATCATCGCGCTGTTCAAGCAGGTCGAGGGGCTCATCGGCGACCTGACGGTGCTCAAGGACGACATCAAGCCGCTGGTGGACCGCTACAAGGAACTGGCGGCCGCCAGCCGGTCGGCCGCGGCGCCGGACATCGGCGAGAAGCCGGTGATCCACTCCGATCACATCGGCGCGTCCACCTTCATCGAGAAGGGGTGGAGCCTGCTGTCGCTCGGCGACTACGCCGGCAGCATCCAGGCCCTGGGCCGGGCCCTGGAGCTCTCGCCCAACGACGCGCAGGCGGAGTCCCTGCTCGGCTGGGCGCAGATGCTGAAGGAGGACTACGACGACGCGCTGATGACCTTCCAGAAGGTGCTGATGCGCGAGCCGGCCAACTCGCTGGCCCGGATCAACGTCGGGTACATCTGCCTCAAGAAGC
>CAZJZC010000387.1:0-2029 GCA_964550365.1 uncultured Gemmatimonadales bacterium
TAGAGCGTTAGCCTCCGGAGCTAAAGGTCACAGGTTCGACTCCTGTCCGGCGCATGATCCCGCCTCGCCCCCCCCAGGGGGCGGGGCGTCCTCGTTCGGGGGCCCAACGGGTTGCGGGACCGCCGGGCGCGCCCGATATTCGGGCGTCCCGGCGAGGCCGGGCTCCACCCTCAGGAGGACGAATGCGCACCAAGTGGATCGTCGCGGCCGGTCTCGCCGCCTTCGCCGCCACCCCCGACCTCGCGGCCCAGAACCAGGGCATCGCCCTGGTGCCGCTGGGCGCCTACGTGATCCCGGGCGTCCTGGCCAGCGAGGACAACAGCTACGAGTTCGCGCCCAAGGGCGCGCCGTTCGTCGGCGGCCAGATCGAGCTCGGCATCAGCAAGAACCTGAGCATCGGCGTGGGCGGCGGCATCACCGCCGGCCAGAAGCTCGACCTGAACGACAACTCCGGCGGCTCGGGCCCCAACCCGATCGGCACGGCCGACATCTCCTCGGCCAGGATCTACGGCCTGCTGTCGCTCCGGCCGGGCGGCCGCCGGCCCAACGGCACGGTGACCCCGCTGGCCATCGAGGTCGGCGGCGGCATCACCATGTGGGCCTTCGACAAGTTCGTCGTCGGCACCACCGCCATCTCGCCGGTGGACGACTTCAACTCGAGCGAGCCGTTCGCCTTCGCCGGCATCGCCTACAACGTCCCGATCGGACCGCGGACGTCGGTGCAGCTGTTCGGCCGCGCCATGGCGGGCTTCGGCTACAGCAGCGACGGGCTCGACTCCTTCAACGCCGCGCCGCCCCCGAGCAACGTGGACGGCAAGCTCGCGCTGTCGTTCCTGGTCGGCGCCGGGCTGCGGGTGGGCCGCTAGCCGCCCCCCGGACGCCACGGGGCCCCGCCGCGGTGCATCGCGGCGGGGCCCCGTGTGCGTCCGGACCCTCGGGGCCGGACGCCCGGCTCAGCGCACCGACAGCGTGTACGGGCCGACCTGGCGGGTATCGCCGAAACTGTTGACCACGATCTGGTACCGTCCGGCCTCGCGCACCGTGATGGTGATCCGCGCGTCGCCCCCGCCGGCCGAGTCGTCATCCTCGGCGAGCCTGCCGCCCCAGGGGTCGAGGAACTGGAGGTAGGCGTCGAAGCGGCGCGAGCGCAGTTCGACCACGAGGCGCTGGCCGGCGGTCGCCTCGACGTACCAGACGTCGGCCCAGGTGCCGTCCCCCATGGTGAAGTCACCGGCCTCCAGCAGGCCGCTGCGGGTCTGCCCCGGCCGGATGGTCTGGATCTCCTGCGGCGGCGGCGCGTCGGTGTCGACCGGTGCCTGCGCCCGCGCGGGCACGGCGCCGGCGCAGGCGGCCAGGGCCGCCACCACGAACAGCCGGCTCACCGCACGCCGCCGATCGTCGGGGGCGCCGGGGGCATGGCCGGCGGCATGGCGAGGGCGCGGGCGCCGAGCGACGGGTTCACCGTCCGCACGAACGCGCGGATGGTCTCGTGCAGGGCCCGCAGCTGGGTGTACCAGTCGCGGTAGAAATTGCCGGCGCTGGTCTCGTAGTTCTGGCGCCACGGCGCCCAGCGGTCGGGGGCTTCCATCATGCTGACCAGGTTGTCGCACTCCTCGGTCGCCTGGAGGTTCTCGAAGGCGTCGGCCATGGTGAGCGCGCGGGCCTGAAGGGTGGGCCCGCCCGGCATGCTGTCGCGCAGGAACGCGGCGGCGTCACCCAGGGTCCGCAGATCGAAGTGGATCAGCCGGCAGCGGTCCCACCGGCTCTTCTCGCGGCTCGAGATGACGTTCGGCTCGCTGGCGCCCACCATGGGCGCGCCGGAGGTGCCGCGGAAGACATCCACCAGCGCGTTGATGGCCGAATCGGCCCTGAGGGCGAGGGTCCGCGCGTACTCGAGCTTCTCGGCGTCGCTCGAACCGCCGTACGCCGGGATCCAGAAGCCAGCGGTCAGCGACGGGTCGACCGCGATTGGCGGGCGCCGCGCCGGTGCCGCCGGCTGGCCGGCCGGCCGGGCCGCGGGCGCCCCGAC
>CAZJZC010000388.1:0-2027 GCA_964550365.1 uncultured Gemmatimonadales bacterium
GACATCGAGGAGTTCCTCATCGCCCGCGACAGCGACTTCATCCTGCTCCAGTTCCGCTACCCGCGCGGCTTCCCGCGCGATTCGATCGCGGCGGGCTATCGCCGCGCGCTCGACGGCCTGCGCATCCGCGGCGGCGTGGCGCGGCCGGCCACCGCGGGCGCCGGCGACGAGGAGTGGGCGCCGGTGGTGACGCGCGGCCACCTGGTCTTCGAACTGCCCGGGGCGCTGCGGGCGGTCACGGCCGGCGTGCTCACGTCGGAGGCGAGCGCCGGCGACCGCCGCGTCATGCGCTGGCGGGCCCCGTTCGCCGAGGAGCGGCCGCTCTACGCCGTCGGCCGGTATCGCGCGGAGGATCGGACCGCCGGGCGGCTCAGCCTGCGCGTCTGGCGCGACGACGATCGGGCGGGCCACATCGTCCGCGTGAGTGACAGCGCCCTCGCCACGCTGGCGCGCGGCTGGTCACGCTACTGGACCGCCTTCGGTCCGGTGCCGCTGGACGAACTGGCCGTGGTGGAGACCGACTGGCCGCGGACGCGCGGCGGCCCCGGGATCGTGTTCGTCGGCGCCGACTCGAACGACGAGGTGCTGCTGCGCGAGCTGGCCCGGACCTGGTGGGGCGGATTCGTCCGCGCCGAGGGCGCCGCCGCGCCGCTCGTGCGCGAGACCCTGCCCGCCTGGGCCCCCCTGCTCCTCGGCGTCGCGGTCCTCACGCCGGGTCACGGCGAGGCGGCCGCGGCCATCGAGCGCGCCCGCGCCGCGGCGGGCGAATCGCGGTTCCGGGAGGCCGTGCGTACCCTCGCCGCCGAGGGCCGGGGGAGCGAGGGAGCGTTCGACGCCTTCCTGGCCGTCCTCGGTCCGGGCGCCGACTCGATTCGCCAGTATCTGCGCCGCTGAGCGGAGTTCGCGAACAAAACCATTGACGAAGTTGCCAATCCCGGGTTTTGCCGGGTAGATTCCTCCACATGACCGGGAACGGCAACGCCCAGATCAGTGGCCACCGCGGCCTCCGCGGCCAGGTCCTGCTCGAGATCAAGAAGTCGCAACCCATTACGGTGAAAGAACTTGGGATGCGATTCGGGGTCTCGGCGAACGCCGTCAGGCGCCATCTCAAGGAACTCGAGGTCGAGGGCCTGGTCCGTTTCGGCCGCGAACAGCACGGCCTGGGCGCTCCGGCTTTCGCCTACCGCCTTACCGAGCAGGGTGAGGCGCTGTTCCCCAACGGCTATCGCGACGCCCTTACCGAACTGCTGAGCCACGTGGCCGAGAAGGACGGGCGCGAGGCGGTCGTGGCGATGTTCGAAGCGCGCTACGAACAGCTGGCCCGGCGGCTCGGCGCCGAGCTGGAGGCCGCGCCGCGCGAGCGGCGGCTGGAAGCGGTGGCGCGCCTGCTCACCGAAGCGGGGTACATGGCCGAATGGCGCGAGGCCGACGGCGTCTTCCACCTGGCCGAGCACAACTGCGCCATGCGCGCGGTGGTGGACCGGTTCCCCGAGATCTGCGCGGCCGAGGAGCGGTTCCTGAAGGACGTCCTGGGCGCCGAGGTCGAGCGCCAGGCGCACATCGTGCGCGGCTGCAACGCGTGCGAGTACGCGATCAACTTCGGCGCGGCCGATCGGCCGGCGCCGGCGCGGGAGCAGGCATGAGCACAGCGATCGAAGCCCAGGTCCTCCAGCCGTACAAGTACGGCTTCACCACCGACATCGACTCGGACACGGTGCCGCCGGGCCTCAACGAGGACGTGGTCCGCCTCATCTCGGCCAAGAAGGGCGAACCGGCCTTCCTCACGGAATGGCGGCTCAAGGCGTACCGGCACTGGCTCACGATGAAGGAGCCGACCTGGGCGAACGTGCACTACCCGCCGATCGACTATCAGGCCATCCGCTACTACGCGGCGCCCAAGCAGCAGGTGAAACTGGACTCGCTGGACCAGGTGGACCCCAAGCTGCTCGAGACCTTCGAGAAGCTGGGCATTCCCATCTCGGAGCAGAAGCGGCTGTCGGGCGTGGCGGTCGACGCGGTGTTCGACA
>CAZJZC010000389.1:0-1111 GCA_964550365.1 uncultured Gemmatimonadales bacterium
CATCTCGGGCGAACTGCGCGGCGACCTGCTGGCGCAGGGCCGCGAGATGGCGCACGTCCACACCGGCGACCGGAACGGCGCCGTGCCCAACGCCGCCATGACGTGGGGCGCGTTCTACCTGAATGGCGTCGTGTGGGCCAACGACGTGTTCAGCGGGTTGTGGTCGGTGCGGCTCGAACCGCGGGAGCGGGGCGCGAGCGCGGTGCCCTAGCCGCGCGTGAGGAACGGCGGCGCGGGCGGCCGGTGGCGGTTCAGTGGCCGCGCCAGATGGCGATGCCGGTCGGCTGCGACGCCACCGACATCGTGGCCACCCGGGTCATCGTCGTGAGGTCGATGACGTCCACCGCGCCCGGGTCGGCCCCCACCGATTCCTGGCTGACGAACGCGTAGCGCCCGTCGGGGGCGAACGCGATGCCGTGCGGGATGCGCTTGGTGGTCGCCAACCGTGCCCGCTCCGTCCACGTCGCCGTCTCGAACACGCTCACGCTCTGCGCCTTCTTGTTCGTCACCAGCAGCCAGCGGCCGTCGGGCGAGGGCTCGACGTTGTAGGCGCCGTTGCCCGTGGGCAGGCGCCGCACCAGCGCGAGCGTCCCGGCGTCGCGGACCTGCACCTCGTTCGAATGGTTGCACGCCAGGTAGAGCAGCCGGTCGTCGGGCGAGACGCTGACGTAGGTCGTGAGACAGTCGGGGTTCTGTCCCGGCATGGTGCTGCTGGCGGCGCCCGGCCCCGGCCGGGCGCTCGGCCCGCTGGCGCCGGTGTGCCCCGCATGGGCCGCGGCCGAGTCGCGCGCCGCCTCCTGGCGCTGATGCTCGGCCATGGTCATCGGCGTGCCGCTGCCGAGTTGGACGCGCCGGGTGATGGTGAAGGTCGAAGGATCGATGACCACGAGTTCGTCCGACATCATGCACGCGATGTAGACGGCGCTGCCCGCGCGGTTGACGCGCGAGCCGTGCGGCATGTCACACGTCGGGATCTCGGTCAACTGGGTGAGGTCAGGCGTGTACAGCACGCTGATGGTGTTGCGCAGGCCGCGGTCGCCATGGAAATCGGAATTCGGCACGAAGGCCCAGTCGCCGTCGGGTGACAGCCCGATGGTCGTCGGGAACATGC
>CAZJZC010000389.1:1121-2006 GCA_964550365.1 uncultured Gemmatimonadales bacterium
CGACCTGCACCCGGCCGAGCAGCGTGTCGGAGCCCGTAGCGAACCGCCAGACGGAACCCCAGGGCGTCCCGTGGGCGATCGAGACGTACCAGGAACGTCCATCGGGGGCGACGGCCACGTTGTGCGGCCCCTCCATGTCGGTCGGGATGATGCCGACCGGGACCTCGCGCACCCTGCGCCAGCCGTCGGGACCGACCTCGATGCGGGTGACGATGTCTCCCGCCTCGCTGGAGACATAGATGGTATAGGGCGTGGCGGACGTCGGGGGCGCGCTCGCCGACGGCGCCGGTTGCTGCGCCCAGAGAGCGGCGGGCACCAGGAGAAGCGCAAGGCTCCGCATGGACAGGAAGATGGCCTTGGCGGCCTCCGCGCTCAACCGTCCCTTCGCCGACCGTCGCCTAGCGAGCCAGTTCCAGGACCAGCCGCCGTCCGCCGCCGATCGGCACGACGCGCGGCTGGTCCGTTCTCCCGAAGCACACCGGCGCCGTCGCGGTCCAGGCGTCGCCGGCCTGATCGCCGGTCCATTGCAGCCGCGCACAGGTCCGGCCGGGTTCGGACGACCCTACGGCCACCGCGCGCAGACGGCCGGGAAGGTCGGCCAGGGAGAACTCGTCCGCGGCAGCGGTGTGGCCGGTGCTCGGGGCCAGATTGACGACCGCGATCCCTCTGTCACCCTCGAGGCTGACCATCAGCCGCACGAACCGCGGGGCGAACGATCCGGTGATCGAGAGGTTCGGACCCAGAGTCGCGGTGCGAATGCCGGCCCGGAGCGCGGAGATCCGGTTCAGGCGCCCGTCCCCGGCCGGCCCGATGCCCCAGCGCGTGGTGTCGGGGACATCCCTCGCCACGCCGGGGGGAGGTGGGGGTGCGAACGGCCCGTCGATG
>CAZJZC010000390.1:0-1998 GCA_964550365.1 uncultured Gemmatimonadales bacterium
TCATGCCGTCCGCCGCGCGCCGGCCGCTGCGCGTGGTGATCTGGATGACGCCGTTGCCGGCGCGGGCGCCGTACAGCGAGCTGGCCGCCGCGCCCTTGACCACTTCGATGTTCTCGATGTCGGCCGGGTTGATGTCCGGCAGCGACCCGTTGAGGATCTGGCCATCGAGGATGTACAGCGGACCCTGACCGCGGCCCGAGGCGTTGATCGAGGTCGGCCCCCGGAGGATGACCGACGCCGACGCGCCCGGACGGCCCGAGGCCGAGGTGACGTTGGCGCCCGGCACCCGGCCGGCGAGCAGCCGGAGCGGGTCGACCGACTGCACCGGCACCTCCGACATGTCCACCGAGGCGACCGCGAACGGCACGCGGGCCTGCTCGGTGCCTTCCATCACGCCCGTCACGACGATCTCCTCGAGACGGTTGATGTCGGCCGAGAGACTGAAGTCCACCGTCTCCTCGCCCGCGGTGAGCGTCACGGCCCGGCTCGCCGGCCGGAAGCCGATCGCCCGGACACGCAACTGCAGCGTCTGCCCGCGCACCCGGTCACCAGGGACGGTCAGCACGAACCGCCCGGCCTCCGACGTGGCCGACTGCACCGCCAGCTCGGCGATGTAGACGCTGGCGCCCGCGATGGGATCGCCGGAGGTCGTACGGACCGTCCCGCGAATCACCGCGTTCTGCGCCTCGGCGCCGGTCGGCGTCGCGGCGAGTCCCGCGAGAGCCAACCCGGCCGCGAGGCCGAGTACCCCAAACATCGAACGCTTCATGCGGATGTCCCCCCCTCTTCACGAGGAAGCAGTGCACTGCGACCTGCGGTACCTTCCATGACGACGAACGACGGCGCGGGTGGGGTGCCTCCCCTCCCTCGCCAGACACATCGCTGTTCCGTTGTCCCAAGACCAAGCATATGACCGGACTGTCATTCGAACGGGGCCGCGGATCGCAGCCGTGGCACCGCCGTTTCGCCCGTCAAGACTGTCGTCCGCTCCGGCTTTGCGCAAGCCCCCCGGAGGCACCGGCACATTTTGGGACGCCCGTTCCCCCCGGCGGCCCCCGGGCGGTACTATTTGAGCATGATGGATCTGGCCGCCCGCACCGCCGTGGCCCTCTCCATGGCCCTCGCCGCGCAGGCGGCGGCGCAGGCGCCCGCCCGGGTCGGCGGTGTCGTGCTCGACGGCGAGAACCGCCGGCCCGTGGCCGGCGTGCGGGTCGCGGTGCTCGGCATGTCCGAATCCGCCACCACCGATTCGGCCGGCCGTTTCGAACTGGTGCGCGTCACCGCCGGCGTGCGGGTGCTCCAGGCCCGTGCCATCGGCTACCTGGTCGGCTCCTGGCTGGTGGATGTGAGCGAGGGGCAGACCTTCCGGGGCACCTTCGAACTCGAGCCCAGCGCCGTAGCGGTCGAGGGCGTCACCGTGACGGCCGACGCGGCGACGAACTGGCGCTCGGAAGCCGCCTTCGAACGGCGGCGGGCCGACGGGAACGGGGTGTTCATCGGCCGCGAGGACATCCGCCGGCGGCGCCCGGCCACCATCGCCGACCTGATGCGCGGCGTGCCCGGCCTCATCACCACCTGCACATCCCGCGGCTGCACCATCCTGATGGGCCGCTCGACGCGGCAGTGCCGGCCCGAGTACTTCCTCGACGGCCACCCCGCGACCTTCGCCACCGGCGCCAACTTCCCCATCAACGTCACCGGCATCCGCGGCGTCGAGGTCTACCGGAGCGAGTTCGAGGTGCCCTCCGAGTTCCAGAAGATCAACCTCAGGTGCGGCATCATCGCCATCTGGTCCATCGAACCGGGAGAGGACCTTGACCGTCCCGAGCGCTGAGCGCGGCCGGCGTCTCCTCCTGCTGCCGGTCCTCGCCCTGGCCACCGCGTTCCTCCCGGCCGCCGACGCCGGGAGCCAGGACGACCTGCGTTCGGCCCGCTCCAAGGGGCGGGCCGACGCGCCGGTCACGGTCTACGAGATGTCGGACTTCCAGTGCCCCTGGT
>CAZJZC010000391.1:0-1992 GCA_964550365.1 uncultured Gemmatimonadales bacterium
TACCGGGCCGGGCGCACCGAGGAGGCCCAGGCGGCCTACCTGCGCGCCGTGAAGCTCGCGCCCCGCCTGGGCGAGGACGTCTACTTCCGGCTCGGCAACATCGCCTTCAAGCAGCTGCGCCGCGAAGAGGCGGCCGGCTACTGGCGCGAGGTGCTGGCGCTGAGCCCGTCGCACGAGACGGCCCGGCGCAATCTCGAGACCCTCGGGACCCTGGGGTGAGGGGACCGGCACCGGCCACCGACGCGGGGCTTGCCGCTCTCATGGCGAAGATCGAGCGGCTGGGCCTGCCGGTGTCGAGCTACAAGGAACCATGCCTGCGGCGCCGCCTCGCCGTCAGGATGCGCGCCTGCGACGTGCATACGTTCGAGGCGTACGGGCGCCTGCTGGACGCGCGGCCCGACGAGTTCGGCCTGCTGCGCGACGCGCTGACGATCAACGTCACCCGGTTCTTCCGGAACCCGGAGACCTACGCCGTGCTGCGCGAGCGTGTCGTGCCGGCCCTGGCGGCGCTGCCCGGCCCGGTGGCGGTCTGGTCGGCCGGCTGTGCCAGCGGCGAGGAGGCGTACTCCCTGGCGGTGCTGTTCCAGGCCGAGCGGTCGCGCGCCCGGGTGCGCATCGACGCGACGGACCTCGAGCCGGAAGCGCTGGCGTTCCTGCGCGCCGCGCACTACCCGGCGGCCGCGGTGGCCGACGTGCCGCCGGATCTGCTGCGGGCGTGGTTCACCGGCGGACCGCCGTGGACGCCGGTCGAGTCGGTCCGTCGCCTGGTGCACCCGCTGCAGCACGATCTGACGCGGACGCCCCCGCCGGCGCCGCCCTATCACCTGGTCGTGTGCCGGAACGTGGTGATCTACTTCGACCGGCCGACGCAGGAGCGGCTGTTCCAGGCGTTCCATGACGCGCTGGTCCCGGGCGGCTGGCTGCTGCTCGGCAAGGTGGAGACGCTGGTCGGCGGCACGCGGGCACTGTTCCGCACCGAGGATGCGCGCGAACGGTTGTTCCGGAAGCCGGCGTGAAGGAGCGGATCGTGCGCGTGGCGGAGTGGGCGGCGGAGGCCGGCGAGGCGACCATCATCACGCTCGGCCTGGGCTCCTGCGTGGCGGTGGTCCTGCATGATGCCGCCGCGGGCGCGGGCGGGCTGGCCCACATCCTGCTGCCGTCGAAGACGCTGGCGCGCGACCAGAGCAACCCGGCCAAGTTCGCCGAGACGGCCGTGCCCCTGCTGGTCGCGGAGCTGGTGGCCCTGGGGGCGCGCCGCGAGCGGATCAGGGCGCGGCTGGTCGGCGGCGCGGCGATGTTCGTGAACCTCGCCACGCCGGGGATCGCGCAGATGGGCGAACGCAACGCGGCGGCGGCCCGGGAGGCGCTCAAGGCGGGCGGCATCCCCCTGACCGGCGAGGATACCGGGCAGGACTACGGCCGGTCGGTCTACCTGCACCTGCCGGCCGGGCGGCTCGAGATCCGGTCGGTGCGGCGGGGGTCGCGTGAGCTCTGAGCTCCCGTCGGTCCTGGTGACCGACGACAGCGCCCTGATCCGCCGCGTGCTGTCGGACGTGATCACGGAATCGGGCGAGTTCCGCGTGGTGGCGACGGCGCGCAACGGGCTCGACGCGATCCGCAAGGTCCACGCCCACCAGCCCGACCTGGTGACCATGGACCTGTCGATGCCCGAACTCGACGGGCTCGGGGCGATCGGGTACATCATGAGCGAGGCGCCCCGCCCGATCGTCGTGGTGAGCGCGCGCGCCGGGCGCGACTTCGCCGAGGCGATCCGGGCGCTGGAACTCGGCGCGGTGGACCTGGTCGCCAAGCCGGACGGGGCGACGCGGGAGGCGGTCCTGGCGGTGGGCGGGCGCCTGCTGGCGGCCCTGCGCGCCGCCCGGGCGGCCGACATCGGGCGGGTGCGGGTGCTGGCGCGGCCGCGGGTCCAGCCGCCCGGGCCGGCGCCGGCGGCGCCGCACGCGGCGCGCTTCGTGCTCGCGATCGCGGCGT
>CAZJZC010000392.1:0-1992 GCA_964550365.1 uncultured Gemmatimonadales bacterium
CGCTGGCCCGCATCCGCAACCGCGAGATCGGCTTCGTCTTCCAGCAGTTCAACCTGCTGCCGCGCGCCACGGCCCTGCACCACCTCGAACTGCCGCTGGTCTATGCCGGCGTGGGCGCGAAGGAGCGGCGGCGGCGCGCGGCGGGCGTGCTCGAGCGCGTCGGCCTGGCCGATCGCATGCAGCACCGGCCCAGCGAACTGTCGGGCGGCCAGCGCCAGCGGGTGGCCATCGCCCGGGCGCTGGTCAACGACCCGAGCATCATCCTCGCCGACGAGCCCACGGGCAACCTGGATTCGAAGACGGGCGAGGAGATCATGGCCCTGTTGGAGGAGCTGTACGCCCAGGGCCAGACCATCATCCTCGTCACTCACGAAGCCGACATCGCAGCGCACGCGCGGCGTCAGGTCCACATCAAGGACGGCCTCATCGACACCGATACGGGGCCGGAAGGGTACAGCCGATGACGCGCATCCCCCTCGCGGCCCTCAGCGCCGCGCTGCTCCTGGGCGCCTGCAAGAAGGAGGCGCCGCCGCCGCTGTACGAGGCGGTCCCCGTCGCCACGCGCGACATCGTGGTCGCGGCCTCCGCCGCCGGCGCGATCGAGCCCATCCTGGTGGTGGACGTGAAGTCCAAGGCCTCGGGCGAGATCATGGACCTGCGGGCCGAGACCGGCGACATGGTCCGCCAGGGCGAACTGCTCGTGGCGGTCGACCCGCGCGAGCCGCGCAACCAGCTGGCGCAGGCCGAGGCCGACCTCGAGGTGGCCCGCTCCCAGCTGTCCACGGCGGAGTCGCAGCGGCGCCGGGCCGAGCAGATGTTCCAGCAGCAGCTGGTCTCGGAACAGGA
Organism: uncultured Gemmatimonadales bacterium; assembly: GCA_964550365.1. Taxonomy (GTDB): domain Bacteria; phylum Gemmatimonadota; class Gemmatimonadetes; order Gemmatimonadales; family JACORV01; genus DASXPG01. The sequence continues at coordinate 847 of CAZJZC010000392.1, forward strand.
GTACGAGCAGAGCGTCCTCCAGTTCGCCAACGCGCGCGCCCAGCAGGTCCGGGCCGAGCGCGCCGTGCAGACGGCGCGCGACCAGCTCGACGACACCAACGTCCGGGCGCCCATCACGGGCACCATCATCCAGAAGAGCGTCGAGCGCGGGCAGGTCATCGCCTCCGCGACCCGCGAGGTCTCGGGCGGCACCGTGCTGCTCCGGATGGCCGACCTGTCCAACGTGCAGGTCCGCACCCTGGTGGACGAGACCGACATCGGCAAGATCCAGCCCGGCATGATCGCCAACATCACGGTCGATGCCTTCCCCAACCGGCCGTTCCAGGGCACGGTGCTGAAGATCGAGCCGCAGTCGCAGGTCCAGCAGAACGTGACCATGTTCCCGGTGCTGATCCGCATCGGCAACGAGCAGGGCCTCCTGCGGCCCGGCATGAACACCGAGGTCGAGATCCAGGTCGCCCAGCGCTCGCGGGTGCTGGCGATCCCGAACGCGGCCCTGCGCACCCAGCGTGACGTCGCGTCGGCCTCACGGGTCCTCGGCCTCAACCCCGACGACGTGCAGGCCACGCTCGCCCGGGCCGACTCGGCCGCGGGCCGGAGCGGCCCCGGCGGCCCCGGCGCCCAGCAGGCCGGCGCGCCCCAGCAGTCCGGGTCACTCGGCGGCCAGTCGGCGCCGCAGGCGGCACGCGAGAGTCAGCCGTCCGCCCCGCAGGCGCAGCGCCGCACGGACGCGCCGGCGGCGAACCAGGCCCCGGGCGGCGCCCAGCCGGTCCAGAGCGGCTCCGGCGGCGGCCAGATGGCGCAGGGCGGCCAGCGCCCGCCGCTCCCCGAGGGCGTGAGCGAGACGCAGTGGAACGAGATCCGGCGCAAGCGCCAGGCGGGTGAGGCGCTGACGCCGGCCGAGTCCACCATCAGCGCCCGGGTGCGCGAGTCGTTCATGCGTGCCGGCGGCCAGATGGGCGGCGGCCAGCCGGGCGGCCAGATGGGCGGCCAGATGAGTGGCGGCCAGCCCGGTGCGCAGATGGGCGGCGGCCAGCCCGGCGGCATGTCCGGCGGCCGGTCCGGTGGATTCAGCATGTCGGGAGGGATGCAGGGCGGGATGCCCGGCGGCCAGCCCGGCGGCCAGCGCCGCCGCTTCGGCGCCGG
>CAZJZC010000393.1:0-1991 GCA_964550365.1 uncultured Gemmatimonadales bacterium
GCGGCCGCTGCCGCCCAGCGCACCGCCGACTCGCTGGCCGCCGCGCGCGCCGCCGAGGCGCGCATGCTCGCCGAGCGCGCCCGGGCCGACTCCCTGCGGGCCGACTCGATCGCCCGGGCCGAGGCCAGCCGGGCCGACCGGGTGCGCCGCGAGGTGCAGGGCAGCGGCATGGCGCCCGAGACGATGACCGCCAGCGGCCTGACCGAGGCCGATTCGGCCAGCCTGGCCGCCCTGGTCAGGTTCGAGCTCGACTCCTACCGCATCCTGCCCGAGTACGAGCGGGTGCTGGAGGCGAAGCTCCGGATCCTCCAGGCCAATCCGCGGCTCGAGATCCGCATCGGCGGGCATGCCGACGAGCGCGGCTCCGACGAGTACAACCTCGCGCTGGGTCAGCGCCGCGCGGTGGCCGTCCAGCGGTGGCTGGTCGACCGGGGCGTGGCGGTCAGCCGCATCGCGGTCATGTCGTACGGCGAGGAACGCCCGCTCGATCCGGCCAGCTCGGAGAGCGCCTGGGCGATGAACCGCCGCGCCGACGTCGTCGTGACCAGGCCGGCGCGATGATCATCGACTGTCACGTCCACCTGAACAACTACCACGAACAGGTGGCCGTGTCGCTCGATGAGAGCCTGGACAAGCTCCAGGCGGCCATGCTGGAGTCGGGGACCAGCTACGCGCTGGTCCTCACCAGCTACATCGTCAATCCGAACCGCCCCAGCGCGGCGCAGGTGGTCCGCGGCGTGGAGCGGCACGCGAACCTCGGCGTCGTGGCCGGGATCAGCTACCTCAACTACCGCGAGCGTGATCTGCGGGAGATGGCCGACTTCCTCAAGGACGGCCTGGTCAGGGGACTCAAGCTGTACCCCGGCTACGAGCCGTTCTACCCGCACGACAAGCGCCTGCAGGTGGTCTACGACCTGGCCGAGGAGTTCGACGTGCCGGTCATGATCCACTGCGGCGACACCTACAGCCCCAAGGGCAAGCTGAAGTACGCCCACCCGCTCGAGGTGGACGAGGTCGCGGTGGACCACCCCAAGGTGAAGTTCGTCATCTGCCACCTGGGCAATCCGTGGCTCGAGGACTGCATGGAGGTGGTCTACAAGAACGCCAACGTCTGGGCCGACTTCTCCGGCCTGGTGCTGGGCGAGTTCACCGAGGCGTTCGAGGAGTACATGCAGGAACAGCTGGAGGACGTCATCCTCTATGCCGGCGAGCCCGACTACCTGCTCTACGGCACCGACTGGCCGATCTGCTCGATGAAGTCGTACGTCGAGTTCGTGCGCCAGCTCAAGCTGACCGACGCCCAGCGCGCGGCCATCATGTACGAGAACACGCGGAAGCTGTTCAAGCTGCCGCTGCCGCCGCATCCCGCCGCGGAGACGCCGGCCGCCGATGCCTGAGAAGCGGCGCCGCCAGGCGCGCGTGGTGACCCGCGAGATCCGCTCGACCGACGACCGCTCGTTCGAGCCCGCCTACCGGCTGCTGCGCCGCGTCTTCCCCCGCTCCGAGATGCTGCCGCGGACCGACTGGGTCCAGGTCATGCGCGAACGGACCGAGGGACTGTGGACCGACATCAACTGGCACCTGCTGGTCGCGGAACGGGCTGGCCGGGTGGTGGGGGCGGCGAGCGGGTCGTACCTGGGCAACGTCAACGTCGGCCTGATCGGCTACATCGCGGTGGCGCCCGCGGCGCGCGCCAGCGGACTGGGCCCGCGCCTGCGCCGCCATCTCCAGCGGCTGTTCGTGGCCGACGCCGATCGCGTGCTTGGCCGGCCGCTCGAGGCCATCGTGGGCGAGGTCCGGCTCGACAACCCGTGGCTGGCGCGGCTGGTGGCGAAGGATGGGGCCATCGCGCTGGACTTCCCGTATCTCCAGCCGGACCTCGAGGGCGGCGGCACGCCCGTGCCGCTGGTGATGTACTACCAGCCCCTCGGACGGCCGCGGAAGAGCCTGCCGGCCGAGAAGGTGCGCCGCCTGCTGTACACCATCTGGCG
>CAZJZC010000394.1:0-1983 GCA_964550365.1 uncultured Gemmatimonadales bacterium
CCCCCATCATGTCGATGTACATCATCGAGATCGGGAGGATGCTCGCGCTCCCCCAAGGCGCCGCCGAGACGGCACCGATCCCGCGCTCGCCGCCGGTCGTGACCACCGAGTGCGACGGGAGGAACGGCGCGAGGTGCGAGGCGACGCCGATCGGCCCCATCCCCGGGCCGCCGCCGTGCGGGATGCAGAAGGTCTTGTGGAGGTTCAGGTGGCAGACGTCGGCGCCGATGTCGCCGGGCCGCGTGAGGCCCACCTGGGCGTTCATGTTGGCGCCGTCCATGTAGACCTGCCCGCCGTGCTGGTGCACGATGCGGCAGACCTCGCGGATGGTGCCTTCGAACACGCCGTGGGTGCTGGGATACGTGACCATCAGCGCGCCCAGGGTCCCGGCGTGCTGCGCCGCCTTCTCGCGCAGGTCGGCCAGGTCGATCTCGCCCTTCTCGTCGGTCCTGACCACCACGACCTGCATGCCCGCCATGACGGCGCTGGCCGGATTGGTGCCGTGCGCCGAGGCCGGGATCAGGCAGGTGGTCCGGTGCGACTCCTTGCGCGAGCGGTGATACGCGCGGATCACCAGCAGGCCGGCGAACTCGCCCTGCGAGCCGGCGTTGGGCTGGAGCGACGTGGCCGCGAAGCCGGTGATCTCGTTGAGCCAGCCCTCGAGCTGGGCGAACAGCGCCCGGTAGCCCTTCGTCTGGTTCGCCGGCGCGAAGGGATGGATGCCGCCGAACCCGCGCCACGTCACCGGGATCATCTCGGTCGTGGCGTTGAGCTTCATGGTGCACGAGCCCAGCGGGATCATGGCGCTGGTGAGCGACAGGTCGCGGTCCTCGAGCCGCTTGAGGTAGCGCAGCATCTCGGTCTCGGAGCGGTAACGGCTGAAGACCGGGTGCTGAAGGAACGGCAGGCCGCGCGTCAGCGGCGCCGGGATGGCCGCCGGCCCGCTGGCCGGCAGGCGGGCCTCGCGGCCCACGGCGAACACGGCCACCAGGTCGGCCAGGTCGGCCTCGCCGACGGTCTCATCGAGCGCCACGCCGACGGCGGTCTTCGCCAGGACGCGCAGGTTGATCCCGGCCTTCCCGGCGGCCTTGTGGATGGCCCGGGCGGTCGCGGCGTCGGTCTCGACGGCCAGGGTGTCGAAGTAGGCGTCGTGACGCAGGCGGTAGCCCAGGCCCTTGAGCGCCGCGGCCAGGCGGCGGGCATGCCCGTGGACCCGCTCGGCGATGCGCCGGATGCCGTCGGGCCCGTGCCACACGGCGTACATGCCGGCGCAGACGGCCAGCAGGACCTGCGCGGTGCAGATGTTGCTGGTCGCCTTCTCGCGGCGGATGTGCTGTTCGCGGGTGCCGAGCGACATGCGCATCCCGGCGCGGCCGGCCGCGTCCCTCGAGACGCCGATCAGGCGGCCCGGCATGAGCCGCTTGTACTGGTCCTTCGTGGCGAAGAAGGCCGCGTGCGGGCCGCCGAAGCCCAGCGGCACGCCGAAGCGCTGGGAGTTGCCGACGGCGATGTCGGCGCCCCAGGCGCCCGGCGCCTTGAGCAGGGCGAGGGCCAGCAGGTCGGTGGCGGCGGTGACCAGCGCGCCGGCGGCGTGGGCCCGTTCGGCGAGGGCGTGGAAGTCGCGCACGCCGCCGTCGGTGCCGGGATACTGCACCAGGCAGCCGACCACGTGACGCCCGAACTCGAAGCCGTCGGGGTCGCCGACGACGATGCGCACGCCGGTGGCCGCGGCGCGGGTCCGGACCACGGCGACGGTCTGCGGGTGGCACTGCGCGTCCACCAGGAACGTCGAGCGCTTCCCCTCGTGCCTGGCGGCCGCGTGGGTCAGGTGCATCGCCTCGGCGGCCGCGGTGCCCTCGTCGAGCAGGGAGGCGTTGGCGATCTCCAGCCCGGTGAGATCGGCGACCATGGTCTGGTAGTTGAGCAGTGCCTCGAGGCGGCCCTGGGCGATCTCGGCCTGGTAGGGCGTGTAGGCCGTGTACC
>CAZJZC010000395.1:0-1982 GCA_964550365.1 uncultured Gemmatimonadales bacterium
GAGCAGCTTCCGCGAAGGCATCCTGGGCCGCAACGAGGTCTGCCTGCGCGCCTACGCGGCCAGGATGCGCGCGACGTTGCCGGTCAGCCGACTGAGGGTGGCGCCCCGTCGCGGCACCGTCGCGGCCTGCAACGAGCGCATGTCCTGAGGAGGCGGCCGGCGCCGCGTTCTCCCGAGGAACGCCGCTCGCGCCGCCGGCGGACGCAAGACGATCTCGGTCGGCGGCGACAAGGTATGCTCATGAGAACCGAAAGAGGACCCCGTGACCGCGCCCGGCTCGCCATGCTCGTCGGCGTGCTGTTCACCGCCTTCGTGGCGAACGCCGGTCTGAGTCTTTCGTACGCCACGCTCATCAACACGCTCGCGCAGTTTCAGGCGGCGTCCACGCGCACGGCGCTGCTGCTGAACATGTGGGCGTTGTCGCTGATCTTCTTCTCGCACCGTTACCCCGATCTGCTCCGGCGCCTCGGCACGCGCGTGTGCGCCATGCTCGCGCTGCTGGCGTCGGGCCTGGCGATCGCCTTGCTGGCAGTGCCGGGCGCGTTCTGGCTCTGGCTGATCGCGGAGACCCTGCAGGGCGCCGCTTTCGGGCTGTTCTACGTGGCGGCGGAGACGTGGATCAACGGCGCTCACGATCACGCCGTGCGCAACCGCATCAACGCCCTGTACCTCTCGGTGCAATCGCTGGGTTTCGCGATGGGACCGATCATCGTCAATGCCGGCCACCTGGAGCCTTCCGGATTCTTCCTGGTAGCCGCCGCGGCGATGTGCGTGGCGGTGATCCCCGCGGGCCATTTCCTGTCCGACGACCGGCACGCCAGCGTCGGGCAGCCCTCCGTGTCGCTGCGACGGTTCCTCGAGATCGGCCGGCGGCTGCCGTGGGTGATCGGCCTCGGCGTCCTGACCGGTGCGCTGGACAATTCCGCGTGGTCCCTGCTCACGCCCTACCTGCGCACGGCGGGATACTCCGACCAGCTGTCGCTGTTCGCGCTGACGGTGTTCGTGTGGGGCCAGGTGGTGTTGCTGCCGCTCGGCTACCTCGCCGACCGGATGGGAGAGAGGAGACTGATGCGAATTCTCTCCGTGTACATCGTGCTGTACTCCCTCGCGTTGACCAGGGCCGAGCTCCTGCCGCCGGGGGTCCTGCTCGCGCTCACCTTCCTCTTCGGTCCGGCATGCTTCAGCATCTATGGCGCGGCGCTGGCGCTGGCGGGCAAGACCGTGGGGCGTGAGCAGCTGCCGTTCGCGAGCGCCAGCCTCGTGACCGGATGGTGCCTCGGCGGATTTCTCGGCGCGCTGACGATCGGATCCGGCATGGACTTCCTCGACGCCAGGACCTTCCCCGTCGCGCTGCTGGTGCTTGCCGCCGGCGTAACTCTGGTGGTGGCGCGCATGGCGCCGATCGCCGTCGCCGTGCTGCCCGCGGCGCGGGACGACCCGACGTCGGTCCCGGACTCCCTGCGCGAGCGGCCGCCCACGCGCGCCGCCTAACGAGCGGCGCACGGCTGCGCGCTCAGGCATTGACGTCGACGACGATGCGGCCGCGCACGCGGCCGGCGAGGATGGCCGCGGCCGCCGCGGGCAGATCGCCGAGTGCAATGGTGCGCGTCATCGATTCCAGCTTGTCGAGGTCGATCTCCGCGGCCAGGCGTTGCCACGCGCGCAGGCGCGCCTCGCGCGGCGCCATCACCGAATCGACACCCAGCAGACGCACGCCGCGGAGTATGAAGGGCGCGACCGTCGCCGGCAGCTCCATCCCGCCGGCCAGGCCGCAGGCCGTCACGCTGCCGCCATAGCGCATCTGCGACAGCACGTTGGCCAGCGTCGTGCCGCCGACGCAATCCACGGCCCCGGCCCAACGCTCCTTCGCCATCGTCCTGACCGGAGTCTGAAACTCCTCCCGCCCGATCACGCTGGAGTCGCCCAGCGCCTGCCGATACGCCGAATCCTCCCTGCGACCGGTGGATGCCGTCACCGTGTAG
>CAZJZC010000396.1:0-1972 GCA_964550365.1 uncultured Gemmatimonadales bacterium
ATCGGGGTCGCCGTCGATGTGGATGCGCACGCTGTCGCGCGCGGGATCGACGGAGCGGTACGAGGAGAACAGCGAGGCGTCGAGGTCGACCGTGCCGGCCGCCGGGTCCGCGCCGCAGACCGCCCCGGCGCCGCGCAGGGCCCTGAGGACCACGGCGCTGTCGGCCAGCGTGAGCAGCTGGCCGGCCTCGATCTGGAGTTCGGCGCGCAGGACCGCGAGGGCCGCGTCGGCGTTCTGATGCAGGTCGAGCGACCGCGCGAGCAGGGCGGCGGCGCGCTGGGCCGACACCACCAGCGCGAGCGTGGCCGTGAGCACCACGCCCGACAGGACGGTGCCGACGAGGCACTCGACCAGCGTGAGCCCGCGGGCGCCGCTCACGGGAGCTCGGCGGCGCAGACGAGGTCGAGCGTCACCACCAGGTGCCGGGGCGCGAGGGCATCGGGGCGGAACGCCACCGCCACCCGGGCGCGGCGCCACGCCCCCGACGGTGCGACCGTCCAGGTCTCGGTGAACGGGCCGGTCTGTGCCGAGCCGCCCTGCGCCGCACACCCGGCGGCCGACAGCCGGGCCAGGCGCGACCCGGCGGCCTCCACGGCGCGCGCGGTGAGCGCCCCCTCGCGGGCCAGCCGCTGGCTCCCCCGCACCGTGGCCGCGACGGCCAGCAGGCCGATGGCGAGCACGACCGCCGCCACCAGGCATTCGACCAGGGAGAACCCCCGCGCGCGCATGGCGCACACTGGGGCGTCGGACGCCGAACGGGTAACCGATCCATCGCGCCGCGGCGCCAAGGCTCGCGCGAACCCGCGCGGCCGCGGCGGAGCGGCGAGCGCGGCTACCCGTCCGTGATGCCGAGGGCCTTGAGCTTGTAGAACAGGCTGCGCACCGAGATCCCCAGCAGGGCCGCCGCGCGCCGCCGGTTCCCTTCGGTGCGCTGCAACGCCTCGCGGATGACGACGGCCTCGGTCTCCCCGGCGCGGACCCTGAGGCGCAGGTCGTCCGCCTCGGCGCTGCCGGGCCGCCCCGCCGCCCCGCCGCCACCGCCGGCGCCGCCGGCGCCCTCGCCGCTCCCGCCGGCGCGCCGAGCGATGCCGGGCGGCAGGTCGCCCAGAGCGATGCGCCCTTCGCGCGCAAGGATGAGCGCGCGCTCCAGCGCGTTCGCCAGTTCGCGCACGTTGCCGGGCCACGGATGGTCGAGCAGGGCACGCATCGCATCACTGTCCACGGCGGGCACCGGCCGGCCCATGCGGGCGCTGTGGTGGGCCAGCTGGAGGGCGATCAGCGGCGGCAGGTCCTCGGGACGCTCGGCCAGGGGCGTGAGGCGGATGCCGACGACGTTGAGGCGGTAGTAGAGGTCCTCGCGGAAACGGCCGTGCGCGACATCCTGCTCGAGGTCCCGCGCGGTCGCGGCCACGACCCTGGCATCCACGCGGCGCGTGGCCCGGTCGCCCACCCGGCGCACCTCGCCGTCCTGCAGGACCCGCAGCAGCTTCGGCTGGAGCGCGGTCGGCAGGTCGCCGATCTCGTCGAGGAACAGCGTGCCGCCTTCGGCCTGCTCGAACAGCCCGCGGTGGTCGTTCACCGCGCCGGTGAAGGCGCCGCGGACGTGCCCGAAGAGCTCGCTCTCGAGCAGCTGCTCGGGGATCGCGGCGCAGTTCACGGCGACGAAGGGGCGGGCGGCGCGGGGCGAGAGGCGGTGCAGTTCGCGCGCCAGCACCTCCTTGCCCGCCCCGCTCGGACCGGTCACCAGGACGGTCGTGCGGTGGGGCGCGACCTTGGCGACGACCTCGAGGGCGGCGCGCATCGCCGGCGACTCCGCCACCAGGGCGCCCGGACCGCCGCCGCCGAGGGCCTGCCGGAGCGAGGCCACCTCGCGGCGCAGTCCCTCGCGCTCCTCGGCCTTGCGCAGGACCAGCACCACCTCGTCGGCCCGGAACGGCTTGGCGATGTAGTCGTAGGCGCCTTCCTTCATCGC
>CAZJZC010000397.1:0-1956 GCA_964550365.1 uncultured Gemmatimonadales bacterium
TCAGCTCGGCGAACCAGTTCCCGACCTGCACCAGGGTCAGCGCCTCGCTGGGCCGTTCGGGCCGCAGGAGGCGCAGGAACAGGAAGCGCCGGTCGTCGGGGCCGACGTCGTACTCGCGGTGGGATGTCGAGGTGGCCAGGTCCACGTCGCGGAACAGCGGGCGCTGTTCACCGAGCGCGAACGTCGCGCCGGGCTGCACCGCGGCACTGACCAGGCTGGTCCCGTCGCGATAGAACAGTTCGCGGCCGCTGTGCGACCAGGCCGGCTCTCCGCCGCCGTTGCGCGAGACCTGCCAGCGGCCGGCGTCGGCGGCGGGGAACGGCCGCACGTACACCTCGTACCGCCCGGACTCGTTCGACGCATAGGCCATCCAGCGGCCGTCGGGCGAGATGGCGGGCGCCACCTCCTCGTACCCGTCGGACGCGACCAGCCTCGTGAGCGCGGTGTCGCCGCGGCGGTGCAGGAAGATGTCGCGCGTCGGCGGCGCGCCGAGGCGAATGATGAGCTGGGTGGTGTCGGCCAGGCGCACGACCTCCCAGATGGGGCGCGCGTGGTTGTAGAGCGTGTCCTCCCCGCCGGTGCCGTCGGCCCGCCGCCGGCGCAGGTCGGACGTGGCGCCGATGGCGGTGGCGAGGTACATCACGGCCCGACCGTCGGCCGTCCAGTGCGGCCGCACGTTACTGCCGCCGAACGTCAGGCGGGTCAGCGGGCCGCGGTCGAGTTCCTTGATCCAGATGTCCTCGACCCCGCCGGTACGGATGGCGACCGCCAGCCGCCGTCCGTCGGGCGACAGCGCCACGCCCCCGTTGGCCGCCGGCGTGAAGGACCAGCTCGTATCTATGACCGTCACCTGGCCGTCGCGCCCGACCCACGCCGGCTGGGCCGTGAGCGTGGCCTGCGCCCCGCCACTGGCATAGAGCAGTGTCCCATCGGCCGCGAGGGCCATGTCCGCCACGCCGAGGCCGATCCGCACGCCCTCGAACACCGGCACCGGTGCGGAACCGAACGCCAGCGCCTTCTCATCGAACGGCGCGACGAACACGCCGCCGTCGCGCCGGACGAACACGACGCGTCCGCCCGTGATGCTCCAGCCCTTGAGCACCTCCTCGGCGAGCACGGTGAACGCGCCCGAGCGCAGATCGAGCACCCTGAGGTCGGACTCCGGACAGCCCCAGGCGCAGGTGCCGACCAGTGCCCCGCGGCCGCCCGGCAGTGGCGTGATGCTGACCACGCCGCGGCCGGTGGAGTCGGTGCGCGTCAGCCGCCGGGACGGGCCGCCGTCCTGCGTGCCGACCCGGAGGCCGTACCCCGGGTCGTTGTAGAGGATGGTGCCGTCGTCCAGCCACGCGAGCGCCGGGATGTCCCGCTGGGCCGAGTCCGCGATGGTCACCGCCGAGCCGCCGAGCAGGGGGACCTTCTTGACCTTGCCGTCGGCGATGAAGGCGATCCAGGCGCCGTCGGGCGAGAAGACCGGGTGGCGCGCGCCCGCGGTGCCGGCCAGCACAGTCGCGTTCGCGCGATCGGGTTCCTTGGCCCAGAGCTGGAGCTGTCCGCCGACGGTGTCCGCGTAGACGATGAGTCCGCCCCGTGGCGCGATGGCCAGGCCGGTGCCCAGCCAGCCCGCTGCTATCGGTTGATTCCACAGCACGACACGCTGGCGCGTGACCGTGGCCGCGGGCGTCGGGCGGAACCAGCCCCACGCGCCGGTCGCAACGGCGATGGCGGCGACCGTCCACGGCACGGCCGCGAGGATCATCGCCTTGACGCCGCGCCGCGGCGCCTTCGCCGCCGCGCCCACGCGCGTGGTCGGCAGGGCGTAGTCGGGCTTGCCCAGTGCTTCGGCGAACTGCGCCGCCGTGGCAAACCGGTCGGCGGGGAGTTTCTCGAGCGCCGTACGCGTCGCCGCCTCCACGTGCGGCGGGATGGTCCGCCGCTGCATGGTCAGGCTCCGCGGCT
>CAZJZC010000398.1:0-1951 GCA_964550365.1 uncultured Gemmatimonadales bacterium
TCATGTGCGCGACGGTCGCCTAAGCGGCACGTCTGGTTGCGAGGCGCGGGCGCGGTGGCGGGCGGCGCAGGAATGCCCGCCCGCCACTTTTGCGAAAGGGACACCCCGATGGCCTTTGACGACGGGCAAAGCTGGGTGAGCGCGGAGCAACTCACGTCCTCCGCGGACATGTCGGGCGCGGACGCCAACCTCACCACCGTGCCGACCCTGAGCCTCAAGCTCGACGACCTGATTATCTCCGTGGACACCGCCATGCGCGTGGACATCAAGGAGGAAACGTCGGGCACCATTTTCTTTTCGGGGTACTTCCCCGCCAACAGCGGCCCGATCCAGTGCACGCCGCGCAACGGGTTTGCCAAACGCGCCGCGGGCAAGCGGCTCCTGGGGCGCACGTCGGCGGCGGGGAACATCCGCATCTTTTGCTCCTGGCACGAGGTGCCGTAGTGCCCTACCCGCTGTCCGCCGCGCGGGGCCGCGGGAGTTTCTCCCGCGCCGCCTACCTGCTCCTGGACAACTTCGTCGGCACGGGCGGCACCAATCTGCCTTCGCACGCGCCCGACATCGGCGGCGCGTGGACCAATTCGCTCGGGACCTGGCAGCTCGACGGCAGCGGCCGGGCGAAGATGCAGACCGGCGACGCGGCGTACTTCAACGTCGCCCAGGTCAACGTGGGCCAGGCCGACGGCACGCTCACCACCAGCATGCTCACGGCAACCAACCGCGTGTGGGCCGGCCTCTGTTTCAACTTCCAGGACGCCAATAACTTCTGGCTCTTCTATGGGAAGAACGGTACCGGCTGGCGCCTGGAGAAGCGGATCGCCGGCACGTTCACCACGATTGCCACGGCCGGGTCGGTCAGCCTCAATACGAACTACGTCCTGGCGGTCACCACGCTGGGCGACGCGGTCACGTGCAAGGTGGACGGCGCGACCCAGATCAACCAGAACATCGGCAGCCGGCAACTGAAAACGGCCACGCGCCACGGCCTGTTCCGCAAGGTGGACCTGGACCTGGCCATCAACGACGACGGCGGCGCGCCGGGCAGCACGTTCGATTACATCAACTTCCTCCTGTAGGTCGCCGCATGGCCGTCACCGCCTACACCACCGCCAGCAAGATCAACGACCGCCTCTCCGCCGAGGGCGTGACCTTGCGCACCGACGACGACGCCACGGTCACGACGCGGCTCATCGCCAACGCCAGCACGCGGATCGACTTTTACCTGCGCCCCCGCTACTCGCCCACGCAACTGGCCGCCAGCGACTGGGTGAGCGAACGGGCAACCGACATCGCCGCGTGGCTCCTCTGCGCGCGGCGGGCCAACCCCTTCCCCAAGTCGATCCAGGCGCAATACGAGCAGTGCCTTCACGACCTGGAGCTGGTCCGCACCAGCGCGGCCATCGTGCCCGACATCCCCCAGCGCAAGGAGGACGTGCCCGTGCTCTCCCAGCCGCGGGTGCGCCTCGACCCGTTCCCCCGCACGGTGATCGAGCCGAACCGCTCGACCGGCACCGCCGAGGGCTACCCGCGCCACGAGGACGGCACCGACACCTTCGACTACGGGTCGGGGTAGTCCGTGCGGCGGGTAAGCTGGGCCGCATGGCCACGCTGACCTACGCGGGCGGGCAGGAAGCCGTCACGGCGCTCTTTACTCAACTCCTGGACGCCGCCACCGGCGCCGGACCGGACCCACACGGCCTGGCCCAGGCGATGCAGGCCCGTCTGGGGAACGTCCTCCTGTCCAAGATTCGGCAGGCGTACCTGGACAAGGCCAGGGGCGGCACCGACGAGTGCGGCATCCGCTGGGCCCCGCTCTCCCCCGCCACCGTCGCCGCCCGCCGGCTGGGCAAAGGCGACCGCTCGTCCCTCGCCGCCAAGTCGCGCCTGCGGGCGCTGTCCGCGGCGGAGCGGAAGTTGGAGCGGCGCGAGTACCGCAAGCGCCTGACCGACC
>CAZJZC010000399.1:0-1943 GCA_964550365.1 uncultured Gemmatimonadales bacterium
CTGCGCGCGCAATGCCCCGACGGCTCGCCGCCCCCGTGCGAACGCCCGCGGCCGCGGCCGGCCGTCGCCCTGGCGGCAGCCGCGGCGCCCGATCCCAACCTCGTCGCCATCCTGCCGTTCCGGGTCACCACGAGCGACACCCTGCTGGGCGAGGGGTTCGCCGAACTGCTGGCCACGCAGTTCACCGGCGAGGGCAGCCCGCGCGCGGTGGACATGGCCACCGCGCTCAGCGCCTGGCGGCGCGCGGGCGGCGGCCTGCGCTCGCCGCTGCCGCGGGCCCGCGCGGTCCAGCTGGGGCGCGACCTCGGCGCCGGCCTGGTGAGTGAAGGCAGCATCGTCGGCCTGGGCCAGCGGGTCACGGTGTCGGCCCTGCTGGTCTCGGTGCCGGGCGGCGAGGTGCGTGGCGCGGCCCAGCCGGTGTCCGGGCCGGCCGACAGTCTCGATGCCCTGCTGAGGCAGATGACCACGCGCCTGCTGGCGGTCGTCGGCGGGCAGGCGCAGCGGGGCGAGGTCACGCGCTTCACCGAGAGTCCCGCCGCGATGCGCGCCTACCTCGAGGGTCTCTCGGCCTGGCGCCGCGGCCAGCTCTTCGCGGCCGCCGACGCGTTCGACCGGGCGATCGCCGAGGACTCGTCGTTCGCCCAGGCGCGTTTCCGCCGCTTCCTGGCGGCCAGCTGGGGCATCACCGGCAGCGCTCCGTACACCCGGATGGCGTGGGAGCGCCGTGACGGCCTCTCGCAGCGCGAGCGCGCCGTGCTCGAGACCCTCCTCGGACCGAGGTATCCCGAACCCCGCCCGATCGAGGAGCGCCTGGCGGCGCGTCAGCGGCTGGTGGACGCCTATCCGGACTCGCCGGACGCGCTGTACTTCCTCGGGGACTATCTCTTCCACTATGGCACGGTCCTCGCTCCGTCGGACTACCTGGACCGCGCCCGGGGATACCTGGAGCGTGCGGCGGCGATCGACAGCCAGGCCAATCTGCTGAACCACCTGACGTGGATCGGCATCCAGCAGACCGACTCCGCGCTGATGCAGCGGGCCTGGCGGGCCCAGGACCGTACCCAGGACGAGGCCCGCTGGATGTTCGGGTGGCTGGTCGCCGCGAGCACCGGCGACGCGGCCCAACTGGCGGCTCTCCGCCGGCGCGGCGTGGACGATCCGGACGCCGGCGGATCGGTCATGGGTGCCTTCGCGTCGTTCGACGCCATGGCGCCGACGCGGCTCAAGGACGAGATGTTCGACCGCTGGATCGCGGCCGCGACCGCGCCCGGACACCGGTCCGTGATCCGCTTCTGGCGGGGGGTCGGGCAGGTGCTGAACGGTCGCCCGGGCGCGGCCGGGCGGACGTGGGCCGACGTCGCGCCGCAGGGCCGGCGGCAGGTGGACGAGAACGTGCTGTCCTTCGACCTGCAGGGCGAAGGTGCGGGCCTGGATGTGGCGGGCGCGGTCCGCCGTCTCGCCGCCGTCGCCGACAGCGGCGCCGACCTGCGCGCCGCCTGCCTGCTGGCGCTCTGGCGCTTCGAGCAGGGAGACACCGCGGCCGCGGACCCTGACCGGTTCCGGCAGTCCGAGCCCCGATGCGCCCGGTCGCTGGAGGCCGCGATGCTGGGCCGGTCGCGCGCGGGCGATGCCGGGGACCGCCTGGCGGCCGTGGACTCCGCGGTGCGCAACAGCGTCAGCACCGCCGGGTCGGAGCCGTTCGAGAACATCGTGCTGGCGCGGGCGTGGGAGCGTCGCGGCGAGGCCCGCCGGGCCCTTGCCGCGCTGGGGTACAACGTGAACCCGCCGCCCATGCAGGCCCTGGGACGGCTGTCGGTGCTGGCCGGCGACACGGCCGGAGCGGTGCGGGCCTATCGTCGCTGGCTCGAACTCACGGCCGAGGCCGAACCGGTCCTGACCCCGCAGCGCGACAGCGTCCGCGCGATCCTGGCGAGACTGACCCG
>CAZJZC010000400.1:0-1939 GCA_964550365.1 uncultured Gemmatimonadales bacterium
CCGGCCGCGGTCGACGACGTCATCCTCGGCTGCGCCAACGGCGCCGGCGAGGACAACCGCAACGTGGCGCGCATGGCGCTGCTGCTGGCGGGCCTGCCCGTCGCGGTGCCCGGCCAGACGGTGAACCGCCTGTGCGGCTCCGGCCTCCAGGCGGTGGCCAGCGCCGCCCAGGCGATCAAGGCGGGCGAGGGCGAGGTGTTCATCGCCGGCGGCGTCGAGTCCATGACCCGCGCCCCGATCGTCATGCTGAAGAGCCCGGCGGCCTGGGGCCGCGGCGCCCCGGAGGTGGCCGACACGGTGCTCGGCTGGCGCTTCGTGAACCCGAACCTCCCCGCGGAGTGGACCATCTCGCTGGGCGCCACGGCCGACGTGGTCGGCATGGAGTTCGAGGTGGGCCGCGCCGACCAGGACCGCTTCGCGCTCGAGAGCCAGCAGCGGGCGGCGCGCGCCATGGCCGAGGGCGTCTTCGCGGCCGAGCTGACGCCGGTCACCGTGCGCGAGGGACGGACCGAGCGCGTGGTCGATACCGACGAACACCCCCGCCCCGACACCACCCTCGCCGCCCTGGCCGCGCTCAAGCCGGCGTTCGGGCGCAAGCCGGGCGACGTGGCCACGGCCACGGCCGGCAACAGCAGCGGCCTCAACGACGGCGCCGCCGCCCTGCTGGTGATGGAGGCCGGCGCGGCCGCCGAGCGGGGCCTGGCGCCCATGGCCCGCATCGTGACGACCGCGGTGGCCGGCGTGGAGCCCTGGCGCATGGGCATCGGTCCCGTCCCGGCCACGCGCAAGGCGCTCGCCCGCGCGGGCCTCACGGTGGCCGACATCGGCCTGGTGGAGCTGAACGAGGCCTTCGCGTCGCAGTCGCTCGCCTGCATCCGCGAGCTGGGGTTCGACGAGGCCATCGTGAACGTGCACGGCGGGGCCATCGCCCTGGGCCATCCGCTGGGCGCCTCGGGGGCCCGCATCCTCACCACGCTGGTCCACGCCATGGGGCGGCGCGCGGTCCGCTACGGCCTGGCCACCATGTGCATCGGCGTCGGCCAGGGCATCGCCATGATCGTCGAGCGGACCGGGGCGTCGGCGTGAGCGCCACCGGCGCTTTCGCGTCCATCGCGGTCGAGTTCGACGGGCCGGTCGGCATCGTCACGCTCAACCGGCCGGACAAGCTCAACGCCTTCACCCAGGCCATGGTCGACGAGCTGATCGAGGCCCTGCGGCTGGTCACCGGCACCGACGCGGTGCGCTGCATCGTGCTCACCGGGGCCGGTCGGGCCTTCTGCGCCGGCGCCGACACCGTGCTGCTCCAGGAACTGGGACGCTCCCTGGACCGCGAGGTCGGCGCGCGCCTGGTGGACGGCGCCCGCGCCGTCCACACGCTGATCCGCACCGCGCCCCAGCCGGTCCTCTGCGCCCTCAACGGCGTGGCCGCGGGCGGCGGGGCCAACCTCGCGCTGGGCTGTGACCTGCGCCTGGCGGCCGACACGGCGAAGATCGGCCAGGTCTTCACCCGCATCGGCCTGCACCCCGACTGGGGCGGCAGCTGGTTCCTGCCGCGCCTGGTGGGCCCGGCCCGGGCGCTGGAGCTGTTCCTCTCGGCCGAGCTGGTCGAGGCCGAGCGCCTGCTGGCCTGGGGGCTCGTCAACCGGGTCGTGCCGGCCGCCGAGCTCGACCGCGCGGCCCGGGCCTGGGCCTCGGCCATCGCGCAGGCGCCGCCCTTGGCCGTCCGGCGCCTCAAGCAGAACCTCTACCGGAGCGAGCGGGCCACGCTCGAGGAGATGCTCGACCGCGAGCTCGAGGCCCAGCTCGCCCTGTTCGCCACCGAGGACTTCCGCGAGGGCCTCGCGGCCTTCTTCGAGAAGCGTACGCCGCACTTCACCGGACGCTAGGAGAACGCACGATGCTGAAGGTCCACACCTTCGACGAATGGATCGACCTGTTC
>CAZJZC010000401.1:0-1938 GCA_964550365.1 uncultured Gemmatimonadales bacterium
GGCACCGGCAGCGGGAAGATGAGCACCGGCGCGTCGGGCCACTCGAGCACGAAGGCGAGCATGACGCCGAACACCGCGGCGGATGCCCCGATGATGGTGCCGTCGCCCGCCAGCGGGAGCAGCAGCAGGCTGAGCGCCGGCCCGCCCGCGGCCGCGAGCAGGTACAGTCGCAGGAACCGCCGGCCGCCGAGGCGCTGCTCCACCGGCGGGCCGAACATGAACAGCGCGATCATGTTGCCGAGGAAATGCAGGAACGAGCCGTGCAGCAGGGCGTACGTCAGGAAGCTCCACGGGTGGCGCAGGGCGTCGGCCGGGGAGAAGCCCAGAGTGTCCACCAGCCACGGGTGGGTGAAGACCGTGACCTGCAGCAGGTACACGGCCGCCGTCCCCATCAGGAGACGGCGCACCCAGGGTGTCAGCGTGAACGGCGCGCGGTCGTAGCTCATCGGTCCTGCGTGAGGTATCCCCCGGTTCAGGCCTTTGTTCCGTCCGGACGCAGGGCGAGTCGGCAGAGGGTCTCGCACAGGTCGGGGAAGTCCAGCCCGGCGGCCCGCGCCGCCTTGGGAATCAGACTGCCCGCGGTCAGGCCCGGCAGCGTGTTGGCCTCGAGACAGAAGATGTCACCGTCGGCATCGGCGCGGAAGTCGATGCGGCTGTAGCCGCCCAGCTTGAGGGCGCGGTGCGCCCGCAGGGCCGCGTCGGCGGCGCGGCGGGCGAGCGATTCGGGGATGTCGGCGGGGAAGATCTCCTCGGCCATGCCCGGCGTGTACTTGCACTCGTAGTCGAACAGCTCGTGCTTCGGCACGATCTCGCCGACCGGGAGGGTCGTCTCGCCGAGGATGCCGACGGTGAGCTCGCGGCCCGCGATGAACTCCTCGATCATGACGTCGCGGTCATAGCGTCCGGCCAGCGCGATGGCGGCGGGCAGGTCGGCCTCGGTGCGTACCAGCGACAGCCCGACCGACGAGCCCTCGTTCGACGGTTTCACGATGCACGGCAGGCCGACCTCGCGGCGGACGACCTCGATGGTCGCGGGCGCCAGCACCCAGCGCGGCACGGCGACGCCGGCGTCGCGCAGGACGTGCTTCGCCAGGTCCTTGTCGAAGGCCAGGGCGCTCGCCAGGTGGCCGCTGCCGGTGTAGGGGACGCCAAGGACGTCGAGCAGTGCCTGCACCGTGCCGTTCTCGCCCTGGCCGCCGTGCAGGGCCAGGAAGATCACCTCGGCGTCGCGCACGGCCGGGACCGCGCCCAGGCCGGCCGTGAGCATGCCGCGCTGGAGGTGGCGCAGCCGCTCGATCGGGGGCGGCTCGCGGCCGACACCGCCCGGCAGGAGCGCGGCCTCCGCCTCCGCGGCGACCGGGCCCGTGGCAAGGTCCACCACGCCGACCTGGTGACCGCGCGAGCGCAGCGCCGCGGCGACCTGGAGCCCGGTGGCGAGCGCCACGTCGCGCTCGCTCGAACTGCCGCCGGTGAGGAGGCCGACCTTCACCGGATGCCCGAGACCTGCCGCAGCACGTCGTAGCGCGTCACGATGCCGGCGATCCGGCCCTCGCGCCGCACCAGGACCGCGGGCGTCTCCCGCGAGAGGAAGGCCGTCAGGCGTTCCAGCGCCAGGTGCGCGTCCACGACCGGATAGGGCGGCCCCATGACGTCGGCCACCGCCCGCTCGACGATGCCGCCGTTCTCCAGCGCCCGGGCCATCAAGGCGCCCTCGCTGAGCGAGCCGACGCAGTCGTTGCCGTCCAGTACCGGGACCTCGCTCACGCCGTAGGTGGACATGAGGTTGAGGGCCTGGCGGACGTTGCCGCCCGGACCCATGGACACCAGCGGCGGCAGGTCGCCGCCGCGCTGCTCCAGCAGGGTGGCGGCCGTGACCTGCTCCTGGGGCAGCAGCTGGTTCTCGCGCATCCAGTTGTCGTCGTAGACCTTCGAGAGGTA
>CAZJZC010000402.1:0-1932 GCA_964550365.1 uncultured Gemmatimonadales bacterium
CGGTGCGGACGGCGCTGGAGAAGCTGCCGGCCGACCGGTTCGCTTCGGCCGCCGAATTCGCGGCGGCCTTGGCCAGGACCGACTACGCCGTGCCGACAACGCGGGCCGCGATGGCTGGACGCCCGCCCCGCTCATGGCGTGCGCGCGCGCTCGCCGCGGCGCCGTGGCTCCTCGCGCTCGGCACGGCGGCGACCGCCTGGATCATGCTCCGCGCACCGGCACCCGAGGTGGTGCGCTACGAGCTGGCGCTCCCCGACAGCCAGGGCCTGTCACTGACGAACGAGCGCAAGCTGGCCATCTCGCCCGATGGCAGGCTGATCGTGTACGTGGGGCCGTCGCCGCGACTCCGGCAGTTGTGGCTGCGGCGGCGCGACGCGCTGGAAGCCACGCCGCTGCCGGGCACGGAGGGCGCCAGCAACCCGGCGTTCTCGCCCGACGGCTCGCGCATCGCGTTCGTGGCAGGCTCGCCGCGTGCCTTGAAGACCCTGTCCCTGGCCGGCGGCACCCCGTCGGTCCTGACGGACTCGCTGGTGGACCTGGGCGGCGTGTCCTGGGGGCACGACGGCTACATCTACTATGACGGGCACCTCGAAGGTGACGGCGTGGCGCGCATCCGGGAGTCGGGTGGCGCACCGGAGATCTTCACCCGCCCGGCCCGCGACAGCGGCGAGTCGTACCACAACCTGCCGTTCGCGCTCCCCGGTGGGCGGGGCGTCCTGTTCGCGGTCCGCAGCCGGGACCGTGCGGCGTGGTCGGTCGCGGTGGCCGATGCGCGGACCGGCCGGCATACGGTGCTGGCGCGCGGCGCTTCGCCGCTCTATGCGCCCACCGGCCATCTGCTCTACCTGACGGACGACGGTGGCCTGATGGCGGCGCCGTTCGATCAGCGGCGCCTGCGCCTCACCGGCGAGGCCGTGGAGGTGGCCAGCGGGGTGGCAGTGCGCGGTAACGGCCGGGGCGACGTCGTGGTCTCGAATCAGGGTACGATGATGTACGTGCTCGGCCAGACCGACACACGCACGACGAGCGAGCTGGTCTGGGTCACGCGCGAGGGCGCCGTGACCGCCGTGGACCCGGCGTGGCGCGAAGCGTTCAGGCCCCCCTCGCTGTCGCCCGATGGACGCTCGGTGGCGGTCGCGATCGGCGGCGCCACGGCGGACATCTGGATCAAGCGCCTGGACGGCGGTCCTGCCACGCGCATCACGTTCGATGGCCGCAGCGGCGACGCGAGCTGGACGCCGGACGGACGAAGCCTGGTGTTCGCCTCGTCACCCTCGGGACCACGCACCCTGGCCATGATCGCCCCGGCCGATGGTGCCGCGCTGCCGCGCGTCCTTCGCCACGACACCCTGGGATTCGCCGGTCTGACGCTCTCGCCCGACGGGCGGTGGCTCCTCTACGTCCCGGGGCTCGACCTGTTCGCGAGCCGGGTATCGGGCGACACGGACCGCGTGACGCTGCTGAGCTCGCCGTTCGTGGAAACGGCACCCGCGTTGTCGCCGGATGGACGCTGGCTGGCCTACATGTCCGATGAGTCCGGGGCGTTCGAGGTCTACGTGCGCCCGTTCCCGGAGGCCCGGCTCGCGAAGCGGCAGGTGTCGTCGGCCGGAGGGCTCTTCCCGACGTGGTCGCGCG
The DNA here is from genome assembly GCA_964550365.1 of uncultured Gemmatimonadales bacterium. Lineage (GTDB taxonomy): Bacteria > Gemmatimonadota > Gemmatimonadetes > Gemmatimonadales > JACORV01 > DASXPG01. The sequence goes on from CAZJZC010000402.1 coordinate 1,636, forward strand.
ACGGGCGCGAGCTGTTCTTCCAGAACGCACGCGCCGAGCTGGTGGCGGTGCCGGTGCGGCCGGGAGCCGCCTTCACCACGGGCGAACCGCGGGTGTTGTTCTCGCTCGCCTCGTACACCGGGCGCATCAACGACCTGGCGGCGTATGCCCCGGCGCCGGACGGCCGGCGCTTCCTGATGGTGCGCCGGGTCGGCGCCGCGCAGCGCGACCGGCTCGCGGTCGTCGAGGATTTCTTCGAGGTGCTGAGGGGCGAGGCGCCCCGATGACCGACGCCATCGCCCGGCTGTCCTCGGCCCT
>CAZJZC010000403.1:0-1929 GCA_964550365.1 uncultured Gemmatimonadales bacterium
TTCACCACCATCCAGGAGCTCACGCGCCGCCTGGTGCCCTGGCAGCACATGGGCTTCGCGCGCTACGACGAGGCCCGCCACGAGATGGAGCTCATCGCCGACACCGGCCGCGAGGGCGGCGGCGGCGTGCGCTATCACGCCGACCACGGGCTGACGGGCGAGGCCATCCGCCGCCGCGCCCCGGTGGTCACGGGACGGAGCCGGGGCGCGCAGGTGGCGCTGGCGGACGAGGAGCGCGAGGGCTCCGAGATCCTCATCCCGCTGTACCAGGGGGAGCGGCTGGTCGGCGCCTGGAGCATCCGCCACGGCGCCGCCGCCATGTACCGCGACGTGGATGCGCTGCTGCTCGACACGCTGGCGCCCAACATGGCCCTCGCCCTTCGGCTCCACGCCCTGGTCGCGCCGCTGGTGGACTCGTCGGAACAGACGGCCCAGTACGTCGAGCACCTCACGGCCACGAGCGAGGAGATCCACGCCAGTTCGCAGGAGGTCACGGCCTCGACCCAGCGTGCCGAGGCCGGCGCGCTGGCCGCCGCCGAGCTGGTCGGCCGGGCCGAGGAGGCCATGACCGGCCTGCGGGCCAGCGCCCACGACGCCGCCGCCGCGGGCGAGGAAACGCATCGATCCGCCCAGGAGATGGAGACCGCGGCGCAGAGCGTGAGGACGGCCACCGCCCGGACCGCGGCGGCCCTCGACCGCATCGGCGAGACCGTCGCGCAGGGCGCCGCCGAGGTGGGGCGGCTGCGGGAGGCCGCCGACCGGGTCGGCCAGTTCGCTCAGACGATCGGCGCCGTGGCGAGCCAGACCAACATGCTGGCGCTGAACGCGACGATCGAGGCGGCCCGCGCCGGGGCGCACGGCTCCGGCTTCGCCGTCGTGGCGGACGAGGTCCGGCGGCTGGCGGAGCAGAGTTCCCGCGAAGCCGCCCAGGCCGCAAGGACCACTGCCGAGACCCGGCGCGTGCTCGACAACGCCGCCGCCCTGCTCGAGCGCATGCGCGCCGAGATCGGCGACATCGCCGCCGCCGCGCGCGGATGGATCGCCGACCTCGAAGCGATGGTCAGTGCCAGCGAGACGGCGGCCGCGCTGTCGGCCCGCATGATCGAGTTCCCCCGCCGTAACACATTGCAGGCGGAGGAGATGCAACGCATGCTGGCGGAGGTTCGCGCCGCGGCGCAGCGGTCGGCCGCTGAGGCCCAGGCCGTGGCCGCGGCGGCGGCCGAACAGCTCGGCGCGATCGAGAGCCTGTCGCAGAACGCCATCCTGCTCTCGGGGAGCGCCGAACAGCTGGCCCGCGCGGCCCGCTTCGTGAGGGAGTAGACTGGGCCCGGCGGGGTTGCGGTTTGGGCCGGGGAATGTCAGCTTTCGTGGCGGTTGCTGGCGGCTCGGCTCGTTCTGCGACCCCGACATCTCGCGTCACTCCCGACGGTACGAGCGGCCGCGCGACCGCAGAACGGCGTACCGGGCGTGAGTCGACGCTGACCATACGCTTTCACCGTGTTCGTGTCGTCTATTGCTGGAACACCTGCGGTGCGCACCGCTGCGTGAGTTCGGTCTAACTTCTCCGGGGAGAACCACATGAGTAACCGTTTTCTGAGAGCTGTGAGTGCGCTGGCCGTCGTGCCGACGCTGGCGCTCGCTCAGCAGCCGGCCCAGCGCCCCGCGGCGCAGCCGGCCCAGCGCCCCGCGGCGCAGCCGGCCCAGCGGCCCGCGGCGCAGCCGGCCCAGCGGCCCGCGGCCCGGCCGGCCATGGCTGCGCACCGTGACAAGGCGTGGGAGTTCTCCATCCAGGGCGCGCTGTTCTCCGTGGACCAGGCCCTGAACGGCTTCCTGGACCAGGTGAACATCGCCGACCCGAGCCCCGGCCGCTTCATGTACGGCGGGCACGCCGCCCTGACCAAGCACCTGTCGAGCCACATCGCCATCGGC
>CAZJZC010000404.1:0-1924 GCA_964550365.1 uncultured Gemmatimonadales bacterium
TCGCCCTGCTCGAAGCGGCCGTCCGGAGTGCGCCGTGACCGCCGTGCCGGATCCTTCGCGCGCGAGCCGGCACGGCCGGATGTGCTGGCGTCGCACCCCCTCGGGAGTGCCGGTCCTGTCGAATGTGGATTGGTCGCCGGCATTCGCTGGCGGCTCGGTGGCTTCCCACGGAATGCGCATCGCCAGCGAGTTCGGTGAATCGAAGTCGGAGTCCATTGAACCCATGCGTGCCCGCCGCGGTGATTCGGCGAGCGACTGACAGGAGGCCGACATGTTCGCTCTCGCGCTTGCGATGCTCGTCTCGGGTGCCGGGACCATGCGGGTGTCCATTGCGCCCGCCGAGACCCTGACGGTCCGCATCCAGGGCACCGGTGCGCCCGTGGTGCTGATTCCCGGACTCCTCGGCTCGGCGTTCGGCTATCGCCGCGTCGTGCCGCTGCTCACGGCCGCCGGCTATCAGACCGTCATCATCGAGCCGCTCGCCATGGGCGGATCGTCACGCCCGAGCCACGCCGACTACTCCCTCACCGCGCAGGCCGCGCGCATCGCAGCCGTGCTCGACACGCTCCGGCTGACCGGCGCGATCGTCGTCGGCCACTCGGCCGGCGCGGCCATCGCGTTCCGGCTCGCGCTGCAGCGGCCGGACCTGGTGCGGGCGATCGTCTCCCTGGAAGGAGGGCCGGCGGAGGCGGCCGCCACGCCGGGGTTCCGCCGCGCCATGTCGCTCGCGCCGATGATCCGCCTGGCCGGCTCCGGCTTCGTCCGCGGGAGGATCCACCGGGGGCTCATCGCGTCCTCGGGCGATACCGCCTGGGTGACCGACGAGGTCATCGCGCAGTACACCGCGGGCGCCACGGCCGACCTGTCGGCCACGCTGCGCGCCTACCTGCGCATGTCGGAGGCCCGCGAGCCGGAGCGCCTGGCCCCGCGCCTGGGTCAGCTGCGCTGCCCGGTGCTGCTCCTCGTCGGCGAAGCTCCGCATGACGGCGGGCCGGGCGCCGCCGAGCGCGGGCTGATGCAGCGGTCCATCGCGGGCTTGAGCACCGAGTCGGTGCCCGGCGCCGGGCACTACCTCCAGGAGGAGCGGCCGGACCTGGTCGCGTCGGCGGTGCGCGGACTGGCGCTCGCCCGGCGCTAGCCGACCGGCGACGGGGAAGCGCACGGCCCGTTCGCACTCCGGTGTTCGGCACGGTTTGCCCGCCGGGGCGACGGCCCGTACGTTCCGACCGGACGCATGCTGGCTGTCCGTGTCGGCGGAGGAACGGCTGGAAGACACGCCCCGGAAGGCCGGCTCTCGCCCGTGACGCTTCGGCTCCGCACGTTCGGCGCCGTGGACCTCCACGGCGGGACCGGTGAGATCGACGCAGTCCTGCGGCAGCCCAAGCGGCTGGCGCTCCTCGTATTCCTTGCCTCGTCGGGCGCGAAGTTCGTGCGCCGCGACACCCTCCTCGCCCTGTTCTGGCCCGAACTCGATCAGGAGCACGCCCGCGCGGCGCTGCGTCGCGCACTGTACTTCCTGCGGCGCGCGCTCGGTGAGCAGGTGATCGAGGCACGCGGCGACGATGAGCTCCGTCTTGCCGACGGCGCGCTGACCTCGGACGTCCAGGCATTCGAGTCGGCACTGGCGTCCGGCGACGCACGCACCGCCCTGACGGCGTGCGGCGGTGATTTCCTGCCCGGCTTCTACGTGGCCGGCGCGCCGGAGATGGAACGGTGGATCGATGCCGAGCGTGAGCGCCTGCGCGCCGCGGCCGTAAGGGCTGCGTGGTCACTGGCCGAAGCGCCTGGTGCCGCGCCGCCCGACGCCGCGGAATGGGCCGCGAAGGCGGCGTCGATCGCCGGCGACGACGAAGCCGCCCTCCAGCGCCAGCTGACGCTGCTCGAACGACTGGGCGAGCGCGAGGCCGCCCTGCGCGCCTTCGAT
>CAZJZC010000405.1:0-1921 GCA_964550365.1 uncultured Gemmatimonadales bacterium
CCACCAGCGCACTGCCGTCGTGCAGGAGGATGTTCTCGGGCTTGATGTCGCGGTGCACCACGCCGTGGCGGTGGGCGTAGTCGAGCGCGCCGGCCACCGCCCGCGCGATGTCCACCGCCTCCTCCACCGACAGCTGCTTCTCGCGGTCGAGCCGGTCGCGCAGCGACTCGCCCTCCACGAACGGCATCACGTAGTACAGCAGCCCGCCCGCCTCGCCCGAGTCGTACAGGCCCAGGATGTGCGGGTGCTGGAGATTGGCGGTGACCTTGATCTCGTTGAGGAACCGCTCGCCGCCCAGGATGGCGCTCAGCTCCGGCCGCAGGACCTTCACGGCCACCTTGCGGTCGTGCTTGAGGTCGGCGGCGAGGTAGACGGTGGCCATGCCGCCGGCGCCGAGTTCCCGCTCGAGCGCGTAGCGGCTGGCCAGGGAGGTCTGGAGGCGGTCGAAGGCATCGGTCATCGGCCCGTGAACATGCACCGCGGACCCCTCCGTCGCCACCGGCGCCCATCGGGTCGCGGCGCATGAAGGAACCCTCAGGGATTCTTCCCGCCCTTTCACACACCCGGGGTGAGGATTGCATGAACACCGCGCGCCACGCCCGCCATCCCGGCGGGCGCCGCGTCAGCTCTGCCTCACACCGGCGGCGTCCGCTGCGGACCAGGTGGCAACCCGTCGGATTGGCGCGGCGGGCCCAGGGGAGGGACCAGTGCCAGCAACCACCACCAGGGGTCGGAAGCGCCCCGCGGCGCCACCGTCGCCGGACCTGGCCGTGAACGGCCGTGAAGTCCGCGAACACACGCTCGAGATCGTCTCCGACTCGGGCGAGGGCGCCCAGCGCTGCGGTCAGATCTTCGGCAACGCCTCCGCCCGCATGGGCAACGGGGTCTGGACCGTGGAGATCATCCCGGCCGAGATCGAGCCGCCGCGTCGCACCCCGACCAGCGCCAGCGGCAACCGCGTGCGCATCGGCGCGGGACCCGTGACCAACTGGGGCGACGCAGCCGGCCTGGTCGTCGCCTTCAACGAGCAGGTCCTGCTCTCGCGCCACCGCCTCGGCGCCCTGACGGAGGACTGCGTCATCCTGCTCGAGGACTGCTGGGCCGCGCACCCGGACGAGAAGATCCGCGGCGAGTGGGAGGCGGCCATGGTCGAGCTCGGCGCGCGGGCCTATCGCGTGATCCGCGTGCCCATGGAGGAGCAGTGTCTCACCCTGGTGGACGACGCCCGCAAGGGCAAGAACATGTTCGCCCTGGGCCTGCTGGCCACCGTCTACCAGCGTGACGAGACCCTCATCCGCGGACTGATCGCCTCCGCGTTCCGCAAGAAGAGCGCCGAGGTCGTCGAGACCAACCTGGCGCTCTTCGCCCTCGGTCAGCGCTGGGCCGAGGAGCACCTCGATCTCCGGATCGTGGTCCCCGCCCTGCCCTCGCGACAGGACATGGTGGTGATGAACGGGAACCAGGCCATCGCCCTGGGCGCCATCACTGCCGGTCTCGACCTGTGCTCGATGTACCCCATCACGCCGGCCACGTCGGTCACCCACTTCCTGAGCGAGATCATCGAACGCTACGGCGGCGTCGTGCACCAGGCCGAGGACGAGATCGCGGCGGTGGGCGTTGCGATCGGCGCCTCGTGGGCCGGCGGCGTCGCGCTGACGGTCACGTCCGGCCCGGGCCTGGCGCTCAAGACCGAGTTCCTCGGCCTGGCCGTGATGACCGAGACACCGCTGGTCGTGGTGGACGTGCAGCGCGGCGGGCCGAGCACCGGCCTGCCGACCAAGGTCGAACAGTCCGACCTGCTGGCGGCGTTGTTCGGCCAGCCGGGCGACGCGCCCCACGTGATCCTGGCGCCGGCGACCATCGAGGAGTGCTTCCACTGCATGATCACGGCGCGCCGGATCGCCGAGGCGTTCCGCATGGT
>CAZJZC010000406.1:0-1889 GCA_964550365.1 uncultured Gemmatimonadales bacterium
GCCCAGTCGCGGTTCCCCGTGGCGCGGTACACGCGCACCAGGTTGTCGCGCGCGATGCCCACCAGCACGGCCCCGATGAGCGCGTCGATGAGCGTGTTGCCGTCCTCCATGTACCGGTAGCCGACGTTCAGGCCCTCGCGCGCCACCAGCACGGCCGAGTCGGGCCGTCCGGCGGCGAGGTAGTACGCGGCCCGGGCGGTATTGGCATACGCGTATCCCTTGGTCCGCGCGAACTTCGGGATGGGCATGTCGAGCGGCGTGACGTCGCGCGGGAACGGAAGGACGAACCGGCCGCCCATGAAGTCGGCCACGCGGGCCCGGGCGAGCACGCGGTACTCCTGCCATGCCGGGTGGCGCGCGGCGCCGGCGAGCCAGGCCAGTTCCGGGCCGGTCAGCCGCCGCGGCGCGGAGTCGATGACGATGAACCCGGGCCCTGCCGCAAGGGCGTTGTGCCGCATGCCGGCGAAGAGGCCCTCGGGCGCCGCCTCGTACCAGGGGCTCGGCGGCAGGGCCCGCACCGGCCGCTCCGGGAAGAGAGCGTCCGGCGCCGCGCCGCCCAGCACGGCCGCCGCCCGGCCGGCGGTCTCCGGCGCGATGGTGCTGTCGAAGGGCAGGGCCCAGTCCCGGTAGAGCCTGGCCAGCTCCACCTTCTCGGTGGTGTTGGCGAGCTTGGGGATGATGGCGAGCCAGATCACGGGACCGAGCGTCCCGATCAGCGAGAGCTGGGCCACCAGCATCACCACGAACAGCATGAGCGCCGCGAGCGCGGCCGCGCCGCCCCAGCCCAGCGCCGGGCGCCCGGAAGGTCCGCGCCCCAGCGGCTGGCCCTGGCGCACCGTCTCGAATCCCTGATACCAGGCGGTGGCCAGGCGGCCCAGGTCGGGCGCGGGCCGGTGCCGTGCCCCCGTGCGGGCGCGAGGGGCGCCGAAGCGGCGTTCGCGCCGCGCGAGCAGCCAGGCCGCCACCAGGCCCAGGGCCATCAGTGCGGGTGCCGCCCAGCTCGCCCCGGCGCCCACGAGACCGGCGGAGCCGGCCACCACGACGAGGGCGATGACGGGCAGGGGCAGGATGCCCGCGCCGAACAGGACGAAGGCGCGCCACAGCCGCAGCCGCCGGATGGTGGAGCGCTCGGCGGCCGGCACGGCGCTCCAGGCGTGCGTCCCGGCGATGAGCGAGCCGGTGTCCCCGCCGTCGGCGAGCACCTCGAGCATCGTGGTCCAGGCGTACCCGGCGCGGACGGCCCGCGTGACCGCGACGCCGAGGCGCACCGCGCGGCGGGCGACGTCGGCCAGAACGATCGCGCCGAGGGCGCCCACCAGCAGCAGGGCGAGCGAGCCGACCGACGTCATGGCATCCCGGAGCCGTGGACCCGCGAGCAGCAGCGGCAGGACGGCGCCGAGTGACAGGCCGCTGCCGAGCCAGAACCGCCGGCTGACCGCCGCCAGGGCACGATGCAGCGGCTCCAGGCCCGGCGGCGGCCACTCGAGCAGCACGCCGCCGCCCGGGGCCAGCCGGCGGGCGATCTCGTCCGCCGACGGCCGCTTCGCCGGGTCCTTCTCGAGGCACCGGCCCACCAGCGCCGCCACTTCGGGATCCACGTCGTCGCGCAGGTCGGCCAGCGGCCGTGCGGTGTCACGCAGGTGCGCCGCGATGAGTTCCTGGGGCGTGGTCGCCACGAAGGCGGCGTGCCCGGTCAGCAGCTCGTAGGCGAGCAGGCCCAGCGCGTACACGTCGGTCTTGTCGCTGATCGGCTCGTTGAGCAGCTGCTCGGGGCTCATGTACTGCGGCGTCCCGATCACCATCCCGGTCTGGGTCAGCCGGGTGTCGGGCCGGTCGCCACGCGGCATCACGGCGGCGATCCCGAAGTCCGACACCAGCGCGCGGCCGGA
>CAZJZC010000407.1:0-1883 GCA_964550365.1 uncultured Gemmatimonadales bacterium
TGCGGCCGCGAGCCGACGGCGCCCGGGGGCGCGGGCGCGGTGGTGTTCTCGCAGGGGCTGTCCTGGATCGCGGAGTTTCCGGCGGGGACGCCGGCGTATCAGGCGGCGGGCGGCAGCGGGGTGGCGTTCACGCAGGTGCGCGTGCAACTGCGGAACCCGCCGCCGGATGGACCGATAGTGCTGGACACGGTGGTGCAGTTCCCGGCCGGCTCGTCCGAGCTGCAGGTGACGCTGTCGGTGCCGCTGCCGCCGTCGGGCCCGGCGACCGGTACCCCGATGGCGCTCACGCTCGCCTACCAGAACGCGGCGGGCGAGACGGTGTTCCGGGGCGGGCCAGTCACGGTCAATCTGGTGCCGACGGCCCCGGGCGCGGCGCCGCCGCCCCCGTCGCCGGTGACGATTCCGATCGTGTACACTGGCACCGGGGCGGCGGTGACGCGCATAGCGATCACGCCGCCGTCTGCGACGGTGCCGCTCGGAGCGACCTTCGCGTTTTCCGCGCAGGCATTTGACGCCAGCGGAGCGGCCGTTCTCGGCACGCCGATCGTGTTTTCGATCGACAATGGCGCGCTTGGCACCATCAACGCGGCGACCGGCAGCGGGCAGGCCGGCAATGTGCGCGGGTCGACGACCGTTACAGCCCGAACCCTGACGGGACTGACGGCGTCGGCGGCGCTCACGGTGGTTGGCGTCCCCACGGCGATCGCCGCGGTGAGCGGCAGCGGGCAGGCCGGGACGGTCGGCCAGGCGCTGCCGAATCCGATTGTGGTGCGGGTGACGGCGGCGGATGGCCTCCCGGTTGCCGGCGCGAGTGTGAGCTTCAGCGCGGGGGGCGGGGGCAGCGTGGGCGCGGCCACGGCGACGACCGACGCGAGCGGGCAGGCGTCCACGTCGTGGCGGCTCGGGAGCACGGTCGGGACGCAGACGGCGTCGGCGAGCGTGGGCGGCGGCGGGAGCGTCAGCTTCAGCGCGACGGCGCTGGCCGCGGAGCCGGTGCGCCTGGAGTTCGTGTCGCAGCCCCCGGCGACGATCGGCGCCAACGTGGCGTTCGGTGCCGCGGTGCAGGCCGTGGATGCGACCGGCGCGGTGACGCCGGCCTTCACGGGCGCGGTGACCGTCGCGAGCGGCGGCGGGCTCTCGGGCTCGACGACGGTGAATGCGGTTGCCGGCGTGGCGAGCTTCAGCGGGCTCAAGATCGCCACCCCGGGCACCTACACGCTTCGCGCAACGAGTGGGGCGCTCGGCGGCGCGACCTCCTCGGGCATCGCGGTGACGGCGGGCGCGGCGGCGAAGCTGGTGTTCGTGGCATATCCCGGCGGCGCGGTGGCCGGCACGGCGCTCGACGTGGTGAGCGTGGCGGTGCAGGATGCCGCCGGCAATCCGGTGCTGGACTTCGCCGGCGCGATCAGCCTGAGCGCGAGTGGACCGGCCGGGGGCGGGCTCACGGGCGGCGGGTCTGCGACGGCGGCCGGGGGCGTCGCCACGTTCGGCGGCCTCACGATCACCATGGCGGGCGCCTACACGCTCACCGCGAGCGCGGCGGGCCTGACGAGCGCGACCGGAGGGTCCTTCACCATCACACCCGGCCCGGCGAAAGTCCTCGCGCTCGCGAGCGGTGGCAGCCAGAGCGGGCCGGGCGCGACGCCGCTCGCCAACCCGATCGTCGTCAAGGTCAGTGACACGTTCGGGAACGGCGTCGGCGGGGTGACCGTGTCATTCGCGCCCGCGGCCGGGAGCGGCACCGTGTCGCCGGCGACGGCCGTCTCCGCCGGCACCGGGCTCGCGCAGACCGCGTGGACGATCGGCGGCGCGGCCGGCCCGCAGCTCCTCAACGTCACCGGTCCCGGCCTCCTGCCCAGCCCGCTCGTCGTCACCGCCACCGC
>CAZJZC010000408.1:0-1867 GCA_964550365.1 uncultured Gemmatimonadales bacterium
ACCGGTTCGACAGCGCCAAGGCGTTCGCCGACGCGCTGGCGAACCCCGCGTTCACCAGCGCGACCTCGGCGCCGGACGGACCCTTCGCCGCGCGCCGGCCGGTGTCGGTCCTGGCCCGCGCCGCCGCGCTCGCGCCCTGGACGCTGGCCGGCATCCTGGCAGCGACCACGACCTGGCTGGCCCTCGGCCGCGGCCCGGCACACGAGGGGCCGATGCGCTTCGCGGTGGACCTCGAGTCGGCGCAGGGGTTCCCGGTGACGTCGCCCGTCCTGGTCACGCCGGACGGCCGCACGATCGTCGTCTCCGCGGTGGTGGGGCGCCGCAACGTGCTGCTCTCGCGCCGCCTCGACAATCTCGAGGCCGCGGTCATTCCCGGCAGCGAGGGGGCCGAACGCCCGTTCCTTTCGGCCGACGGACGCTGGGTGGCCTTCGCCAGGAACGGGAAGCTGATGAAGCTCCCCATCGAGGGGGGCACCCCGGTCGCGCTGGCCGACGCGCGCTGGGGCGGCGGCACGTGGGGCGCCGACGGGACCATCATCTACACGCCGACCTACCAGTCGGGCCTGTGGCAGGTCGGCGAGGGCGGCGGCGACGCCCGCGAGCTGTCGCGGCCGGACTCCGCCTCGGGCGAACTGGCGCACTGGTGGCCGCAGCTGCTGCCGGGCGGCCGCAGGGTGATCTTCGTCGCCTATCGCACCCCGATCGATCGCGCGACCATCGAGGTGCTCGACCTCAGGACGGGGTCCCGCCGGGTCCTGATGGAGGGCGCGGTCATGGGGCGCTACGTCGCGAGCGGGCACTTGCTGTTCGCGCGCGAGCGGTCGGTCCTGGCCGTGCCGTTCGACGTCGGGCGCGCCGAGGTGACGGGGTCCCCGGTCGTGGTGGTGGATGACGTGGCGATGAACTACTCGGACGGATTCGCCGCCTACGACGTGTCCCCCTCCGGCATGCTGGTGGTGATGCCGAGCGCCACGTCGGGGACGCGGTTCCAGGTGGTCGAGACCGACCGGCGCGGATCGGAACGGATGGTGATCGCCGAGCCGGACCGCTACGACAACCCGCGGTTCGCGCCCGACGGCCGTCGCGTGTCCGTGGATCTGACGCCGGCCCGCGGAGCCTCGGACGTGTGGGTGGTGGACCCCGCCCGCGGCAGCCGCACGCGCGTCACCTCGGAGGCGGCCAGCGACTTCGGCGCGGCCTGGTCGCCCGACGGCCGCGACCTGTACTACATGAGCGAACGGCCGCTGTTCGAGCTGTACCGCAAGGCGGCCGATGGCAGCCGCGCCCCCGAGCAGGTCCTCGGCGGCGGGCACGACCGCATCCTCGGTTCGGTCTCGGCCGACGGGCGGCTCCTGGCGTACGTCCTGAGCGTGTCCACCGGGAGCGACCTGTGGACCGTGACGCTCCAGGGGGAGCGGTCGGAGCGGCAGTATCTCGCCAACGGCTTCAATCTCGGCCACCCGGCGATCGCACCGGACGGGCGCTGGATGGCCTACGCCTCGGACGAGTCGGGCCGCGCCGAGGTGTACGTGCAGTCGTTCCCGGACCCGACCGTGGCGCGCCGCCAGGTCTCCAGCGGCGGCGGTTCGGAGCCAGCCTGGACCCGGGGCGGACGTGAGGTGGTGTTCCGGCGCGGTGACAGCGTGATGGTCGCGGCCTTCGATCCGGCCGGGGGCACCGTGGGCACGCCCGCGCTGCTGTTCGCCGGCCCCTACGAGTCGACCGCCGAGTGGTCGAGGACGCGCGGCTACGACGTCACGCCCGACGGCCAGCGGTTCCTGCTCCTCAAGTGGCAGGCCGGCGACGCGCGGCGGCGGGTCCTGGTCACCGCCCGGTGGTTCGACGAGCTGCGCGCCCGCGTGGCCGG
>CAZJZC010000409.1:0-1863 GCA_964550365.1 uncultured Gemmatimonadales bacterium
CCAGCTCGAAGAACTCGTGCAGCCGCAGGTGGCGCACCGCCAGCCAGACCACGGCTCCCACCATGGTGAGGACGACGGCCATGCCGCGCACGTTGGGGTTGAGGAACAGCATCGACGCCAGCGCGAAGGCGCCCGACACCACGTACAGGACGGCCGCCGCCTGGGCGTTGGACAGCCCGATGTCGAGCAGGCGATGGTGCAGGTGCTCGCGGTCGCCCTTGAACACCGGCGCGCCCCGGGCGGCCCGCCGGATCACCGCCACGACCGTGTCGAGCAGCGGCACGCCGAAGGCGACCATGGGGATGGCGATGGCCACGATCGCCGGACCCTTCGTGGCGCCCTGGAGGGCCAGGACCGCCAGCGCGAAGCCGAGCAGCAGGCTGCCGGCATCGCCGAGGTACACGCGGGCCGGCGGGAAGTTGTAGGGAAGGAACCCCAGCGTGGCGCCCGCCAGCGTGACGGCGAACAGCGCGATCAGCGGCTGGCCCAGGCTGACCGAGGCCACGAACATGGCGAGCAGGGCGAAGACCGCCGCACCCGCCGCGGCGCCGTCGATGCCGTCGAGCAGGTTGAACGCGTTGGTGATGCCGACGATCCACAGGATGGTGAATCCCAGGCTGACCAGCGGCCCGAGCTCGACGATGCCGAACGGCAGCCAGATGGTGCCGGCCCGGACGCCGGCGTACCAGAGCCCGGCGGCGATGGCGACCTCGACGAGCAGTTTGGGCCAGGCCTTGAGACGCCGAAGGTCGTCCACCAGGCCCAGCGCCAGGATGGCCGCCATGCCCGCGTAGATGGGCGCCATGAGCCCGAACGAGTGCCGCAGGAGCGAGCGCACCGGATCCCAGATGAGACCGAGCAGGGCCAGCGCGAGGACGGTCGCCAGCGCGATCGCCAAGCCGCCGGCCCGGGCGATCGGCTCGCCCTTGGTGGTATCGACGGCGCCGACGCGCAAGCCCGCGCGCCGGGCGAGCGGGGTCAAGGCCGCCCCGAGCAGCAGGGCGATGACGAACGTGAAGAGATAGGACCGCATTCCGGACCGCGACCATCCTAGTAATTCTGTGGCGTCCGGGCAACCGGCAACCCTATATTGGAGCGTGATCTACGCGGTCATCCCGGTCGCCCTCGCGGTGCTGTGCGTCTTCCTCGGCCGCCGCCAGTTCACCGCCATCCTCATCTTCGGTTATCTGACCATGGAGGGGCTCCTCAAGCTCCTCTCCAACTACAACCGGGTCGTCCATATCGGCCTGGACGTGATCGTGCTGTCGCTGGCCGCCTGGCTGGTGATCGAGTCGGTCGTCCGGCGCGAGGCCCACCTGCCCCACCTGCCGTGGGCGCGCCTGGCCGCCGCCTACGCCATCTGGGTCGTCCTGCAGCTGCTCAATCCGCTGAGTCCCGGGTTCATCCCGAGCCTCGCGGCATTCAAGGTCCACCTGACGATGATCCCGCTGTACTTCATCGCGGCCGGGCTGTTCCACGAGCCCCGGGACGTGACGAGGTTCCTGGGCGCCATCGTCGCGATCTCGATCGTGCCCTACGTGCTCGCGCTCATCCAGTACGCGCTGGGCCCGGCGAGCCTGCTCGACCTGTCGCCGCGGTACTGGCAGAACATCAGCTTCTACCATGAATGGCGGCCGTTCGGCACCTCGGCCGTGCCGGGCGGGGCGGCGGTGTTCGGATACATCGTCACCCCCCTGGCCATGGTCCTGCTGGTCGCGCCGCACGGCCGGCCGTCGATCCGGGCGCTCGCCGTGCTCAGCATCATGCTGGCGGCCGGCGCGTTCATGGTCTCGGGCGTGCGGCAGGTGTTCCTGGGCTGCGTGCTGGCGCTGGTGACCATGGCGTTCCTGATGGCCGCCCGCG
>CAZJZC010000410.1:0-1863 GCA_964550365.1 uncultured Gemmatimonadales bacterium
CGATGTACTGCGGGTACCGGCGCCAGTCGGCGTAGGCCCGCTGGACCGCCACCTTCCCGTGGATGATCTCCGAGTTGAGGAGGCGGCGCAGTTCGTGCTGGAGGTCCGAGCGGATCCCCATGGTCACGTTGTCGAAATCGATCAGCAGCGCCGCGTTGGGCGCGTGGGTCGGCGGGGCCTTGATCGGCGCCGTCCGGGTCTGCGTTGGCAAAGCCATTGGTTCCTTCATGTAGTCGTGTGTTCGGGCGCCAGCATCCGGGCCAGTTCGCGCCGCCGAACCTTGCCGCTCGCCGTGAGCGGCAGGTCGTCGCGGAACCGCACCAGGTCGGGCACCTTGTAGTCGGCCATGCGCTCCCGGGCGAAGCTCCTGAGCTCCTCGCCCGTCACGATGGCACCTTCCGTCGGTACGACGCACGCGCAGATCAGCTCGCCGAGGTCGTCGTGCGGCACGCCCACGACGCACACCTCCGCCACCGCCGGATGCGCGCGCAGCACATCCTCCACTTCCCTCGGCACCACGTTCAGCGCGCCGCGGATGATGAGTTCCTTCCGGCGCCCCACGATGCGGACGTAGCCGTCCGCGTCCACCGACGCCAGGTCGCCGGTGAGGAGGGCGCCGTCGGCCGCGAACGCGCGCCGGGTCTCGGCCGGCATCCGGTCGTAGCCGCTCATGAGCGTCGGGCTGAGCACGGCGAGCTCAGCCGCGCCGCTCACCGCCGGGCCGTCGGCGTCCGGCCGGTCCACCAGGCGCAGGCGGACGCCCGGCAGCGGGCGCCCCACGGTCGTCGCCCGCAGGTCCGCCGGATCGTCCCGGCGCGTCATGGTCACCGTCGGACCCGTCTCGGTCAGGCCGTAGGCGATCTCGACGTCGCACACCCCGCGCACGCGGCGCACGAGATCCGCCGGCACCGGACCGCCCGCCACGATGCCGCCGCGCAGCGCCGGCAGCCGCTCCCGGGTGAACCCCGGCTCGCGCAACAGCTGCGCGAACATGGGCGGCACCCCGTGGCACAGCGTGACCCGCTCCTCGGCGAGCCGCCCGGGCGCCGCGGCCGGATCGAACCGCTCCTCCAGGACCAGCGACGCGCCGGCGTCGATGGCCGCCACCACGACGCTGGTGCCGAACACCGTGAAGTGCGGGACGGCCAGCCAGGCCACGTCGTCGCTCTTCGTGCCGAGGGCCTCGGAGGTGAGCCGGGCGTTGCCCACCAGGCAGGCGTGCGACAGCACCACGCCCTTGGGCTTGCCCATCGTCCCCGACGTCGCGAGGATCGTGAGCGGCGCCGCCTCGTCGCCCGCCGCGGCCGGGACCGACTCGGTCCGCGTCAGCGCCTCCTGCCAGGACACGACCCGGTCCCCGAGCCACAGGTCGTCCGCGTCGACGACGATGACGGCGGCCGCGTCGGCCGCGTCGGCGGCCAGCTCGTCGTACCACTCGAGCAGGTCGCGGCCCTCGTGCGCGGCCACGCCGACCACGACGGCGGCGCCGGCATGACGGACCTGGAAGGTGAGCTCGGCGTCGGTGAGCGCGGGGTTCAGCGGTACGAACGCCGCGCCGAGCCGGGCCGCGGCCAGGAGGGTGATGACGGCTTCGGGTCGATTGGGAAGGATCGCGGCGACCCGACCGGCGGGGCCGAGGCCGAACGACGCGAGACACCCGGCCAGCTGCCGGGCCTGACGCTCCGCCTGACCATAGGAGAGGCGGCCGGAGGCCGACGCGAGGAACGGACGGTCGGCCCCCCGTGCGAGCGAAGCCGCGAACGCGTCCGCCAGATGCAGTGATCTCAGCGAGTTATCCCCAAACGACACCAATCAGGGAAAGTAGCTGGTTCCGGGCCCGGGGGGTAGGCTGGCCCTTGAGCC
>CAZJZC010000411.1:0-1860 GCA_964550365.1 uncultured Gemmatimonadales bacterium
GTTCGTGGGCCTGGTCAAGGAGCCGGCGAACGGCTGGGCGAGCGGCGCCGACTGCCTCGTCGAGGCCGCCACGCGCGGCGACGTGGACATCGTCGTGAACGGCATCGTCGGCGCCGCCGGCCTCGAGGCCACGCTGGCAGCCCTGCGCGCCGGCAAGCGCGTGGCGCTGGCCAACAAGGAGACCCTCGTCATGGCCGGCGAGCTGGTCTCGTGCGCGGCGCGGGAGGGCGGGGGCGAGCTCATCCCGGTCGACAGCGAGCACTCGGCCGTCTTCCAGTGCGTCGCGGGCCAGGCGCGGGCGGTCTCGCGCATCATCCTGACCGCCTCGGGCGGCCCGTTCCACACGTGGGACCCCGAGGCCGTGCGCCGGGCGACCGTCGACGAGGCGCTGAACCATCCCACGTGGCGCATGGGCCGGAAGATCTCGGTCGACAGCGCCACGCTGGCGAACAAGGCGCTCGAGGTCATCGAGGCGCACTTCCTGTTCGGCGTCGCGTTCGACCAGGTGAGCGCCGTGGTGCATCCCCAGAGTATCATCCATTCGTTCGTCGAGTTCGCCGATGGCTCGGTCCTGGCCCAGCTGGGGTTCCCGAACATGGAGTTGCCCATCCTGTACGCACTGACGCATCCCGAGCGGCTGGCCGACGACGGCGTCACCCGGTTCGACCCGGTCGCCGCGGGGCCGTTCACGTTCGAGCCGGTGCGCACCGACGTGTTCCCCGCCTTCGGCC
This sequence comes from uncultured Gemmatimonadales bacterium, assembly GCA_964550365.1. Lineage (GTDB taxonomy): Bacteria > Gemmatimonadota > Gemmatimonadetes > Gemmatimonadales > JACORV01 > DASXPG01. The sequence goes on from CAZJZC010000411.1 coordinate 732, forward strand.
TCGGTGTGGCCGCTGGACGGGCCGGAGGCACGGCGCCCGCCGTGTTCAATGCCGCGAACGAGGAGGCGGTGGCGGCGTTCCTGGCCGGCCGCATCGCGTTCGGGCGGCTGTCGGAGGTCATCGGGGCGGTGCTCGAGGCGCACACGCCGGGGCCGGCCGATTCGCTCGCGGCGGTCCGCGAGGCCGATGCCTGGGCCCGCCGCCGCTCCCAGGAGGTGCTGGCGTGCTGACGACCATCGGGGCGGCCATCGTGGTGCTGGGCCTGCTCATCCTGGTGCACGAGCTGGGGCACTTCCTGGCGGCCAAGGCCGTGGACGTCGCGGTCATCCGGTTCTCGATCGGGCTGGGGCCGCTCACGCCGCTCAAGTGGACGTGGGGCGAGACCGAGTACTGCCTGTCGTGGATACCGTTCGGCGGCTACGTGAAGATGGCCGGCCTGGAGGATGAAGGCGGAGGCGCCGCGCTCGAAGGTCCGCGCGAGGGGCCCGAGGTCCCGCATGAGCGGACCTTCGACGCCAAGCCCCTGTGGGCGCGGATCTTCATCATCAGCGCCGGCGTCATGATGAACGCGCTGTTCGCCGTCGTGACGTATGCCGTGCTGTCGGGCGTCTACGGCGTCGCGACCGATCCGTCGGTCACGGTGGGCCAGGTGCGCACCGACGACCTGCCGATCGGTGCGGCCCACCTGGGCACGCTGGTGCCGGGTGACCGCCTGATCCGCATCAACGGCGACAGCATGGGCGGCTGGGACGACATCGCCACCGCGCTGCTGACGACGGGCCGCACGCCGATCCGCATCGAGGTCGCCGGCCGCGCCGACCCGGTGCTGGTGGACGTGCCGCTGGCGCGGCAGGAGGACCGCCTGGCGATCGTCCGGGCCCTGGTCCCGTGGCACGAGCCGGTCATCGGCGACGTGGTGCCGGGATTCCCGGCCGCGGCGGGCGGGCTGCGGCGTGGCGACCGCGTCCTCCGGGCGGACGGCGACACGATCGTCGCCTGGGAACTGTTCGTGCGGAAGGTCGAGGGCGCGGCAGGACGCGCCCTGCCGCTGGTCGTGATGCGCGACGGCGTGGAGCAGGCGCGGACGGTGACCCCGCGGGCCACCCCGGTCCGGAATGCCGACGGCGAC
>CAZJZC010000412.1:0-1858 GCA_964550365.1 uncultured Gemmatimonadales bacterium
CGCCGCCACGGGCCAGCACGACCTCCTCGTGCCGACCGGCGCGCTCTACGTCGGGCCGCCCGGCGCCGCGGTGGTGGAGGCTTCACGTGCCAGCGCCCGGGAACACGGCGTGGAGACCGAGGACGTCACGGCGGCCGAAGTCGCGGGGAGGTGGCCGGCCATCCAGGTACCTCACGGGGCCGTCGGACTGCATGAGCGTCGTGCCGGGGTGCTCAGGCCGGAAGCCTGCGTGGGCGCACTGCATTGGGCGGCGCGCGGGCGCGGCGCGGCGCTCGCGCTCGACGAGGCGGTGACCGGCTGGCAGGTTTCGGACGGCCGCGTGTCGGTCCGCACGGCGGCGCGCACGATCACGGCGTCGCGGCTGGTGCTGGCGACGGGCCCGTGGATGCAGGCGGAGCTGGCGGCGCTTGGCGTGGCGGTGTGGATCGAGCGGGTGGTCCAGCACTGGTTCGCGCCGGCCGGCGACGCCGCCCGGCTCGCGCCCGCGCGGTGCCCGGTGTATCTGTGGGAGGATGGTGACGGCGTGGTGTTCTACGGGTTCCCGCTGCTCGACGGCGAGGTGAAGTGCGCCATACACCATCGCGGCGAGGCGACCTCGGCCGACGCGGTCCGTCGCACGGTCCTGCCGGACGAGGTGGCCCGGACGCGCGAGCGACTCGCCCGGCTCCTGCCGGATGCCGCAGGCCGGCACACGCGTTCAGCGGTCTGCGTCTACACCAACACGGCCGACGGCGACTTCATCGTCGCCCGTCACCCCCGCCACCCGGAGGTCGTCCTGCTCAGCCCCTGTTCCGGCATCGGCTTCAAGTTCGCGCCCGCCATCGGCGAGCTGGCGGCGGACCTGGCGGACGGACACGAACCCGCGGGCGCAGCGGCCTTCGGGCTCGACCGGCTGCGTTCGTGAGCGCCGCGTGAGCCGGGCCAGGTTCGTGGAGCAGTCCGGCCGGCGCATCCTGTGCCTGGACTTCGCGCGCATCCACGACCAGGACACCGCGCTGGCCGCCATCGAGGAGGCGCGGCAGGCCATCGCCGGCGAACCGGCCGATTCCGTCTACACCATCACCGACGTGACCAATTCCTCGCTCGACCGCACGGTGCTGCGGGCGCTGATGCAGCTGGCGCTGCACAACAAGGACTTCGTCCGCGCCGGCGCCGTGGTCGGCGCCGACCCCCAGCTGCGCGCCCACCTCGACATCACCCGGGTGGCGGAGCGTGACCTGCCGATGTTCGGCGATCACGACGCGGCCCTCGCCTGGGTGCTCGCCCAGCCCTGACGCCTCGTCGGCCGCGGCCGGGCCGCGCGGTCACGGCTCTCCGAACGGATCGTACTGCGGCGGCGTGAGCACCCGGCTCGGCAACGGCAATTCCTGCCGTTCGAGCCAGCGGGTCATGTCGCCGGCGATGGCGGCCCAGTGGGCCCGCGCGGGGTCGGCGCCGGTCCGACCGAGCGCCAGCGCGCGGGCGCGCAGCTGGGTCATCTTGAGGTCGGCCATGGCGCGCACCTCGGGCTGCGCGTCGCGGTCGGCCGCGAGGCCCAGCAGCTGGTCGGTCAGCGCGCGCGCGACGACGCGGCGCAGGGCCGCGGTGCGCTCCGGCACGCCGAGGTCGGCGCGGAAACTGCGCGCGGCCAGCGAATCGATGGTCGCGCCGAGCGAGAGGGAGCGCGGGTCGCGGGCCGACTGGAGCACCAGCCGGGCGGCCCGTTCGCGCTGGAGGATCGCGCCGACCACGATGTCGGCCAGCGTGCGCTCGGCGCCCAGCTCGTCGAAGGCCGGCCGGGTGCGCGACTGGAACAGTTCCGGCGCGCCGCCGACGCCGAAGGGCCGCGGCCCGAGCAGGGTGAGCACCGTGTCGGGGA
>CAZJZC010000413.1:0-1853 GCA_964550365.1 uncultured Gemmatimonadales bacterium
CCGGCCCCATGCTGACGCGGATGGGCGTGATCCCGGTCCGCCTGCACCTGGTCATGGTCGCGCGGTGATGCTGTTCGTCCTCGACAACTACGACTCCTTCACCTACAACCTGGTCCAGTACCTCGGCGAGCTGGGAGCCGAGCCGCGGGTCGAGCGCAACGACGCGCTCACCGTCGAGCAGGTGCTGGCCCTGACGCCCTCGGCCATCGTCATCTCGCCCGGGCCGGGCCGTCCCGCGGACGCCGGCATCTCGGTGCCGCTGGTGCGCGCCGCGGCCGAACGGGGCATCCCCCTGCTCGGCGTCTGCCTGGGGCATCAGGCCATGGGCGAAGCCTTCGGCGGCCGGGTCAGCCGCGCCGGCCGCCTGATGCACGGCAAGACGTCCGAGGTCCGGCACACCGGGGTCGGCGTCCTCGCCGACCTGCCGTCGCCGTTCACGGCCATGCGCTACCACTCGCTGGTGGTCGAACAGCAGGACCTGCCCGCCGAGCTCGAACCCATCGCCTGGTCAGCCGACGAGGGCTGGGGTGAGGAACTCATGGCGGTCCGCCACCGCCGCCGGCCGCTCCACGGCGTCCAGTTCCACCCCGAGTCCATCGGCACCGCGGAAGGCAAGCGGCTGCTGGGCAATTTCCTGACCCTGTCGGCCCGCGCCTGAGGTCCGTCCGCCGGTCCTGAACGGACCAGGCTGCCCTCACCCCGCCTCGCAGGCCCCAAACGGGGCGGGGCCGACCGATCGCTTCCCCGCATCCCCGCACGCGGTAGAGAGAAGGCCGCAGACACGCCGCCGGCGCCCTGAGTGGCCGCGCTCGACGAGCGCTGGGCGAGGAACTGATGGCGGTACGCCACCGCTCCGGCCGCTCCACGGCGTCCAACTCCATCCGGAGTGCATCGGAACGGCCGAGGGCAAGCTGCTGCTGGCCACGCTCCTGAGGCTGGCGAGCCAGGCCTGAGCCGGCACCGTCGGCCCGCGCAGGGGATCCCCTACGCGAGCGGACGCGCATCCCCCTCCAGAGCGGCGGCGTGGCCCTGCGGCACGTACGACGTTGCAGAGCAATATTCCGCGCGACCCTCTGGAGGGAACATGATCACGATCCGCTCGACCGCCCATGCCGACAACGCTGACGACGTCCCCACGCAGCCCGCGAGGGGCACTGAGACGATCCTGGTCGCCGACGACGACGATGGCGTCCGCCTTGTGCTCGTCAGGGCGTTGCGCCAGCTCGGCTACCGGGTCCTGGAGGCGGCAACCGGGCGTGAGGCGATCCGACTCGCCGCCGCCTACGGGAAGCCCATCGACCTCGTTCTCGCCGACGTGGTGATGCCGTCGATGACCACCGACGACCTGCGCGCGCAACTGGCCGACACGCAGCCAGACGCCAGGCTCGCGTTCATGTCGGGGTACATCCACGATTCGGTGGTGCGGCGGAACATCCTGCGCGGCCCGGTGCCGTTCCTGGAGAAGCCCTTCACGGTCCGCCAGCTCGCCGGCGCCGTCCGGCAGTTCCTGGAGTTCGAGCCGACCTCACCCATGTCGCCCGTCCAGGCGACCGGCAGGTAGATCGAGCTTGCATCGCCACAACGACCGGTGCCCCCCCCGGACGGCCCGCGCCAGGCGGCGAGCCAGCTGGCACTAGCGGAATTGTTCGCCGCTTGGTACCTTTCCTACCCTCTCCGAACAAGCTAAGTACCAGTCCCACAACGGGTTTTGACAGTCGCCGCCGCCAGCGTTAGCTTGCGGCGTGATTCTTGCTTGGGCGCGCGGGCTTTTCCATGGGACCTAGGGTCCTCGTGGTCATACCGGCCCGCCTGGGAGCCGAGCGGCTGCCGAACAAGCCGATCCGCCTGCTCGG
>CAZJZC010000414.1:0-1840 GCA_964550365.1 uncultured Gemmatimonadales bacterium
ACAACAGCCCGCCGCCCAGCCTATTCGCGCGCAAGGTCGATCGACTCGCGGCGATGGGCGAGGGTGAAAGCCTCAACGAACTCGTCCGCTCGGCCGGCGCCTATGCCGACCCGGCAATCGCCTCGATCACGGCCAATGCCCTGATGCTGGCGGGCGAACGCGCGGGGGGCTGCAACATCGTGCAGAACCAGAAACTCACGCCGGCCTTCGCGTTGCGCGCCGAGGCCGCCTGCAAGCTCGCGGCCGGCGACAATGCCGCGGCGATGGCGCTGGTCGAGGGCCAGCGCGGCCTCGAGAATGCCTTGTTCACCCTGGTGCAGCTTGCAGCTGGCGCACTGCCGCCCACCGCGGGCCACACGGCGGCGGTGCCCGCCCCGGTGCGCCGGGGCCGGGCGGCCACGCTCGCGGCCTGGGCGGTGGCGGCGGCGGCCGTCGTCGTGGCGGCCGCGGGCTGGATGCGCCGGGCGCCGGAACCGTCGGTGCGGCGCTTCGACCTGGCGTTCGGGGCGGTGACCCCGGTGCCCGGCACCGACGTGGTGATCTCGCCGGATGGCTCGATGATCGCCATCGCCGGCCTGGCCGGCAACGAGACGGCCATCTACCTGCGCCATCTCGACGGCGACCCGGAGTTCCGCAAGCTGGCCGGCACGGAGTCCGGCATGCACCCGGCCTTCTCGCCCGACAACCAGTGGATCGTCTACCGGAAGAACAGTGACCGCTCCCTGGTGAAGATCTCGGTGGGCGGCGGCGGCGCCGTCACGCTGGTGACGGGGGGCTCGGTGGACCCCTACTTCCCGCAGTGGGGCACCGACAGCGAGGTCGTCTTCGTCACCGCCAACGGGGGGTTCCGCGTCGCCGCCACGGGCGGAACGCCCGTAGCGATGCCGAAGGTGACCGGCCGCCACGTCTCCCCCCTGCCCGACGGCAGCGGCGTCCTCTACGCCAACGGGGGCCAGGTCGCGCTGTACGACTTCGCGAGCGACTCGTCGGTCGTGCTGATCCCCGGCGGCACGCGGCCCGTCTACGTCCCGACCGGGCACATCCTGTACCACAGCACGGCCGATGGCGGCGTCTTCGCCGCGCCGTTCGATCTCGCGCGGCGCCGGGTGCTGGGTCCTTCGGTGCGCGTGCTGGAGCGCGTGGGCGCGCAGATCAACACGCGCGGATTCTCCGTCTCGGCCAACGGCGTGCTCATCCAGTACGACGCGCCGACCTCCCTGGCCGCCGGGACCGCCAATCGGCTGGTCATCGTGGACCCGGGCCGCGGCGCCGACACGGTGCCCCTGCCGCCGGGCCGGCGCGCGTACCCCCGATTCTCCCCCGACGGCCGCTCGCTCGCCATGGAGGGCTTCACCGACGGGCGCAGCGGCCAGACGGACATCTACACGCTCGACCTGGTCACGGGCACGTACACCCAGCTGACCTTCGAGGGCGACAACGACGAACCCGCGTGGTCACCCGACGGCCGGCGCATCGCGTTCGACCGCGTGGCGACCGACCCCGCGGGCGAGGACCTCTTCGTCAAGCCGGCCGACAACAGCGCGCCGGAGCGGCGCCTGACGACCCTCGGCGCGGGCGAGGTCAAGTTGCAGCAGTGGATCGACGAGCGGACCCTGCTCTTCGACGCGATCGTCCCGGGACGCGCGACCGACGTGTTCACGGTCAGCCTGGACTCGGGCAGCGTGCCGACGCCGTACCTCCAGTCGCCGTTCGACGAGCGGCAACCGCGGCTCTCGCCCGACCACCGGCTGCTCGCCTTCCTCTCGAACGAGACGGGGAGCGACGTGCTCTGGCTGCGGGACTTCCCCGTGCCGCAGGGGAAGTGGAACGTGTCCCGCGG
>CAZJZC010000415.1:0-1822 GCA_964550365.1 uncultured Gemmatimonadales bacterium
ACCATCAAGCGCCGCATGGCCGACCGGACCGTGTGGGAGCGGCAGAAGGGGTTCTTCGCCGAGATGCGGCGCGGATTCGGCGTGGGCGGCCGCAGTTACACGCTGGCGCGCGCGCTCGACGTGTCGGTCGCCGTGACCCAGCTCGAACCCGGCTACTGCCACGTCGAGCTGACGGCCGACATCACGTCCCTGCGCGGCGCCGCGGCGGTCGCCGGCATCGCCTCGGGGAGCACGTTCGCCGCCGTGGGCGTGGGCACGTTCTGGCTGCTCACCATCACCGGCGGCGTGCCGGCGCTCATCGCCCTGGTCGCCGCGGTGCCGCTGGGCGCCGCGGCCGGCGCCCCCGTCGTGGCGTCGCGCGTCCAGCGGCGCCGCGGCGCCCAGATGCAGCTGGCGCTCGAGCAGGTGCTCGACCGCCTGGAGCACGGCGAGATCAAGCCCCGTCACCGTGACGGCGCGGCGCCGTTCGCCCGGATCGCCGAGGACATCCGGCGGTCCATCACCGAAGGGATCGAGCAGGCGCGGCGCCAGCGCCGCCTGCCTCCCGGTCCCTGACCGACCCGCACTCACACCCCAGGACTTCGGACAGATGAGCGAGATCACCACCGTCGGCGTGCTCGGTTGCGGCCTCATGGGCAGCGGCATCGCCCAGACCGCCGCGGCCGCGGGCTTCCCCACCGTCGTGCGCGAGGTCAGCGACACGGTCGTCGAGAAGGGCAAGGGCGCCATCACCGGCTCCCTCAACAAGCTGGTCGAGAAGGGCAAGATCGACGCCGCGGCGCGCGACGCCACGCTCGGCCGCCTGCGCTTCACCACCAGGCTCAACGAGCTCGAGGGCTGCGACATCATCATCGAGGCCGTGGTCGAGGACCTCGACCTCAAGAAGCAGACGTGGAAGGACCTGGACGGCCTGTGCCCGGCGCACACCATCTTCGCCACCAACACCTCGAGCCTCACCGTGGTGGACCAGGCCGTGGCCACCCGGCGCGCCGACCGGTTCGTCGGCCTGCACTTCTTCAACCCCGTGCCCCTCATGAAGCTGGTCGAGGTGGTGCGGACGGTCACCACGTCGCAGGAGACCTTCGACCGCGCCTTCGCCTTCGGGAAGAGGCTCGGCAAGGAGCCCATCGCCGCGAAGGACAACAGCGGCTTCGTGGTGAACCTGCTGCTGGTGCCCTACCTGCTCGACGCCATCCGCCAGCTGGAGCACGGCGTGGCCAGCGTCACGGACATGGACAAGGCCATGCAGCTCGGCTGCGGCTACCCCATGGGCCCGTTCGTGCTGCTGGATTTCGTGGGGCTCGACACGACGTACAAGATCGCCGAGATCATGTTCGCCGAGTACCGCGAACAGCGCTACGCGCCGCCGCCCCTGCTCAAGCGCATGGTGCTGGCCGGCTGGTACGGGAAGAAGAGCGGCAAGGGCTTCTACGACTACGCGACCACGCCGCCGACCGTCTCGGCCCTCGGCATCTAGTGCCGACGGGCCGGAAGTGGCGGAGCGCATGAGGTTCCGCCGCGGCCGGCCCGCGGTTCGCGCGGCCGCGCTCGCCCTGCTCCTGGCGGGCGCGGCCGCCTGCGCGTCGTTCGGCGGCGCGCGGCCGCGGTACGCCGCCCTGCCGACGTCGGTGCGCCTGGTCACCACGCGCGACGCCGCCGCGCTCATCACCTCGCTCGATTCGGCGGCCCGCGCCGCCGGCTTCACCATCGCCCTGTCGGTGCCGCGGGAGGGCTATCTCGAGACCGCGTGGTACGACGTCGAGCGTCGGGCGTCGGCGGCACCGCCGTTCGAGCGGATGGACAGGGTGGTGAAGCTGCGGTT
>CAZJZC010000416.1:0-1816 GCA_964550365.1 uncultured Gemmatimonadales bacterium
GCCATGCCGTCGGGCGGCGGCGCCGTCACCTGGTGCGGCGCGAGCACGGTGAACGCCACGCCGGCCTCGGCGAGCACGTCGAGCGTCTCCAGGTCCACGGCCGTCTCCGGCAGCCACAGGCCCTCGGCATCGCGGCCGAACGCGCGGCGGAAGTCGGCCAGGCCCCAGCGGATCTCGGTGGCCTTGTCGCGGCGGCTGACGAGCGGGAGGATGACGTGGTGATACGGCATGGCCATGGCGTTGCCGTGGCCGAGCCGCGCGCGGCCGGCCCGGTCGCCCTCGCGCATCGCCCCGGCGACGGCGGGCGCCTCGCGCGCCAGCCAGGCGAACAGCGTGGGCCCCACGTCGAAGCTCATCAGGCCGTAGGCGTTGACCCGGACCGGGTCCGCCTCGCCGTGGCCCAGCGGGATGGACGCCAGCGCCGCGTAGCACTCGCGGGTGATGCGCGCGTTCCAGTCGTGGTCCGGGGCCGCGTTGGCCTCGCGTTCGACCACGCCGGTCCACGGGTTCTCGCGGGGCGGCTGGTAGAAGTGACCATGGACGACCACGGACCGCACACCGCTCACCGCAGGGCCTCGGCCACGGCGTCGAGCACGTCCGGGAAGAGGTCGTCGCGGCGCCGCAGGTCCGCGGCGCGGTGCGCGGCCGCGGTGAGCCGGTCGCCGCCGGCCGCCAGGCCGGCCACCAGCTGCTCGGCGTCCTGGCAGTGCTCGGTGAAGCGGCGCTCGGCGTAGTCGGCCGCCGCGCCGGTCGAGATGATGAACTGCCAGTCCGACGCCTGGGCCAGCAGCAGCGAGCGGGCCGCCTGCGCCAGGACCGCGCGCTCGGCATCGCCAGCCGCGAGGGCCGGCGCCGCCGCGGCCCAGAAGGCGTCCTCCAGCGGCCAGAGCCAGTGCCAGGTCCACGACGTCCTGGGGTTCATCCACATGGAGAAGTCGCCGTTCGCGCCCCACGAGCCCTCGGCCAGGCGGACGACGGCGCTCGGTTCACGCGCGGCCACGTGCCCGCGCGCCATGACCGGGTGCACCGCGGTCCCCTGGACCGCCCGCAACAGGTCGTCGAGGAAGTCCACGCCTTCGAACCACCAGTGGCCGAAGAGCTCGGTGTCGAACGGCGCCGTGATCAGCGTGCCGCCGACCTCCTGCCCGGCCGTCCCGGCGAGCAGGCCGGCGAAGTGCTCGGCGTGCACCCGGGCGCGGGCGCGGGCCCGGGCGGGGTCGTAGGCCAGCTTGCCGCCGAGATCCACGTCGCCGCCGGTGACGCGCCACAGCTTGAGGCCGCCGGGCCAGCGGATCTTGTGGAACTCGAGGTAGGCCTCGTCACCCGGATAGCCCTTCTCGCGGCTCCAGACCTGGAGCGTCGAGGCCGGGTCGCGGACCAGCGCGGCGATGGGCGCATCGTCCGGCCCGCCGTCGAGGCGGTAGGCATGGTACGGCGAGCGCTTGGCGGGACGCGCCGGTCCATCGGCGAGCGAGGCGACATCGTGACGCTCGGAGTCGAAGCGTTCGACCCCGAGCGGGATCTCGTGGTAGCGGCCGAGGAAATTGCCGGCCTCGACCAGGTGCGCGTCCACGAAGAAGTAGGCGTAGCCGGCCGCGCGCAGGTGCGTCTCGGTGCCGGCGCGGTGGCGCGCGGCGTGCTTCGGATCGTGGCCCCACGGCCCCGCCGGCCGATAGGCGCACTCGGGCAGCCAGCACCCGCTGGGCGCGCGGCCGAACAGCCGCCGGTGCTCGGCGCGCCCGGCGAACAGCTGGAGCCGGATGCTCTCGTCGCGCCCCAGGAGCGGCAGGAACCCGTGCGTGGCGGCCGACGAGAT
>CAZJZC010000417.1:0-1816 GCA_964550365.1 uncultured Gemmatimonadales bacterium
CGGCATGGGACCGTCGGATGAAAGGGGTCCGCCAACATGCACGCGCGGCCCCGGCGCGGCAAGGCGGGGCGGTGGCGGATGGCCGGCCCCGGCCGGCGCACCGGTCACTGCGCCGAGACGATGGTGTAGAGCCGCCGCGGCGAGCGGCCGGCCTCCGTGAGCATCACGCGGCGCGTGTGCATGTCGAGCTGGATGGCGACGTTGCGGGCGTCGTCCCGCAGGTAGACGGACCAGTCGTCGCGCATGGTCTCGCGCAGTTGTACCGTCGCGTTCCAGGTCGTCTGCTCGCTCCAGGCGCCCGGGCCGGTCTGCGCATACCGCGACGCCGGGCGCCCGTAGTCGTCGATGGTGGTGACGCGCGTCGTCACCCGGCCGTTGGTGAGCCGGCTCGCCGAGCCCGGCCAGCCGGTCCCCTCGGCACGCACGATGGTGTAGAGCAACCGCCCGGTGCCGCCCGCGACCGCCGCGACGCGGCGGACCGAGAAGTCGAGCTGGAGCGTCTCGTTCCGCTCGTCGTCCCGCAGCATCACCGCCTGCGGGCTGCGCCCCTCCTCCCGCAGTTGTCGCGTCGGCCGGTCGCTCCCGGACGGGGCGCGTTCGACCCAGTGCCCGCCGGCGACCATGCGGTAGACGGCCGCCTCGCGGCCCGACGCGTCGGCGGCGACGACCATCGTCGCGGTGTTGCCGTCCGCCGCGATCGGGCTGGACGTTGCGGTGACCCGGATGGTCGCCGAGGCCTGCACGCGACCGCCGGGGCCCTCCGCGGTGAGCTGGTAGGTGGCGGTGCCCGCCGGTGAGACCTGCCGCGTGCCCCGCGCCGCGACGGGGCCCACGTCGCTCAACAGCACGGTGGTCGCGTTGGTGGTGTTCCAGCTGAGCGTCGCGGAAGCGCCCCGCACGATCTCGGCGGGACTCGCCGCGAGCGTGGCGGTCGGCCGGCGGCGCTGCTGCTCGGCCGCTCGCGCCGCGGCCAGCGCCGCGGCCGCCCGTGCCAGCGAGTCGGCGCGGGTCACCGAGTCGGCGCGGGCCGCGGAATCCGCGCGGCTCACCGAATCGGCGCGTGCCGTCTCGCCGGCCCTGGCGATGGAATCGGCCCTGGCCACGGAGTCGCGGGCCGCCCGCGCCCTGGTCGAATCCGCCACGGCCCCTGAGTCGGCCGCGGTGCTGTCCGTCGTGCCGATGCGGAGCGGCGGCATGACCGAGACCGCATACAGCAGGATCGCGCCGACGACGACGGTGAGCCCTGCGCCGCCGGCCCACAGGCCGCCCCGACCCGCGCGCTTCGCGCTCCGCGGCGCCGGCCCGGTCCGTTCCGGCGCCCCCGTGGGCGGTCCGCCCATGCCCGGCTTCAGCGCCGGGCGCGGGGCCGTGACGTCCGCCTCTCGCGGCCGCGCCGGCTTCGGGGGCGGGGGCGGGGGCGCCGGCGCCGGCGGGGCGACCGCTTCGGGCTCGCTCGGCAGGCCGGAAGCCGGCACCTGCTCCATCTCGGAGACGCGCTGTTTCAGTGCGCCGAGGAACTGGACGAACACGGGGTCCTGCCGGTCGCCGGTCCAGTCGGTGAGATCGGCCGCCTGGAGCCGCTTGTGCGCCAGCGGGATCCGGGCGCCGCGCTCGATGAGCACCGGCACCAGGATGCCCCGTTCGTCGGCCTCGGCGGCCTCGTTGCGGACCCACCGGGACTCCACCGACGCCTTCGACCACAGCACGATGACCCGGCGCGCCTCGCGCAGGGCCTCCTCGATGACCTCGTCGAAGGTCCGGCCCGGCGGGATGCTCCGGTCCCACCACACGCTGAGCCCGGCGCTCTCGATCGCCT
>CAZJZC010000418.1:0-1809 GCA_964550365.1 uncultured Gemmatimonadales bacterium
CTGCGGGCCGGGCCCCGGGCTGGGCCGCACCCGGCGCGGCCGCGGGCGGCTGGACCGCCTGCGGCTGAGGCGTGGCCACCGCGGGCGGTGTCTGCGCCGGTGGCGTCTGCGCCGGTGGCGTCTGGGCCGGTGGCGTCTGTGCCGGTGGCGTCTGCGCGGGAGGCGGCTGGCCGGTGGGCTGTCCCTGGAGCTGAGCCGCCAGCGATGGCGCCGGCGCGCCGGCTGGGGCCGCGCCGGGTGCGGCCGTCGGCCGCTGGCCCGGGGCGGGCTGGGCCGCCGCCTGCGGCGCGGGCGTCGGCGCGGCCGGCGCGGGGCAGCCGTTGTCGTCCACCCTGGTCCCGGCGGGCGTCGCCCGGCACCGGTCGCGCACGTCGGGTACACCGTCCCGATCGGTATCGCGCGTGATGGCGGGGGCCGACTTCTGGGCCAGCACGGGCGTGAACGCACCTGCCGTGCACGCCACCGCGGCAACCGCCACCGCGATCCGGAGCGCGGTCCACTTCAAGGCAGCCATACGTGCAGTAATAACCCCCGGATAGGCCTTCGCGCCAGATTTCGGGCCACGGCGGCACCGTGAGCCGGCGCACGGAGGGGCCGTGGCCTGCGACCGGACGGGCGCTTCAGGAGCGCTCGCGTTCCGGGGCCGCGGCGCCCCGGCGCTCCTGTTGACCCGACTCGGCGCCCCGCGCCGGCGCCGTGTAGGCCGACCCGGCGTTCTCCTGGTACACGAGGCGGCCGCCGGCATGGCCCACCACGACGCCCAGCGACGTCACCCCGGCCATGGCCAGGGTGGCCGCCAGCGCGCCGGCCCGCGCAGCGCGTGCGGGGACCGCGAGCACCCCCGCCGCCAGGACCAGCGCGGCCGCCGCGCCCCAGACGAACCGCTCAGCGGCTTCCTCGTGCGCCGCGATGGCCCCTTCGGCCACGACCGCCTCCACCCGGTCCTCCTCCTGACCGCCGGTGCGCTGGGCCACGAGGGCCGCGAGCATGAGCACGGCCTGGAGGCCCACGACCAGCGACCACGGACGGCGCGGGAGCGGCCCGCCGCGGAACAGCACGAGGACGGCAAGCGCCAGCAAGGGCATGATGAACGCGAGCCCGAGCGGCACGTGGACAACGGCGGGATGCAACGGTAGGCTACCCACGACGACGACCTCCGGTTCTGGTGGACCAGCGTGCCGCGCACCATGCGCGGCCTGACCCATCCTGGGCCCCATGCGCTCCCCATTCCATCCGGCATGCGACACATGACGATGCCATCGCGGCTCGGCCTATGACGGACGTTCGAGACGAGGGACCGGTCCCCGCAGCGCTCATCGCGCTCTTCGTTGCCATCGCGGTGCTGATGCTGGTGGACATCGCCGACGACCTGCGGGGCGGACCGAGCGTGCGTCACCTGGTCCTCGAGGGAGCCGTGGTGGTGCTGGCGACGTTCGGATCGGCCTGGCTGTGGCGCCGGTTCCTGGCCGAGCGGCGCGCGGCATCCCAGGCCCGGGACGAGCGGGTACGGGCGGAGGCGGATGCGGCGCGCTGGCGGGCGGAGGCGCGGACGGCCCTGGAGGGACTCGGCACGGCCATCGACCGCCAGCTCGAGCGCTGGGACCTGACGCCGGCCGAGCGGGAGGTCGCACTCATGCTGCTCAAGGGGATGAGCCACAAGGAGGCGGCGGATGCGCGCTCGACCGCCGAGCGCACGGTGCGCCAGCAGGCCCTGGCGATCTACCGCAAGTCCGGGCTCCGCGGGCGCGCGGAACTGTCGGCGTTCTTCCTGGCCGGCCTGCCCGGTCCCGACCCCGGCGCCCGCTAGCG
>CAZJZC010000419.1:0-1809 GCA_964550365.1 uncultured Gemmatimonadales bacterium
CGATGCGGTCGATGTTGGGCGTGGGCACGCCGCGCACGCTGCCGTAGGCGCCCACTTCGCCCCAGCCCAGGTTGTCAGGGAAGATCAGCACCACGTTGGGACGGGCCTGGGCACCGAGGCACCGTGGCACCGCCGCACCGAGGCACACCAGCACCATTGGCAGGATCACCATCACGCCGGTGACACGGCTCCACGGTGCCACGGTACCACGGTTCACGGTCCCACGGCTCACGGCCGTCGTGCCAGGTGCTCGAACCAGTTGAGCATCACCATGACCGTCTGGTCGTCGGTGCCTTCGGGCCGGGACAGGACGAACCCCTGCCCGTCGCCGACGACGTCGTAGTTGGGGTAGTTGACCCCGGCGGTGAAGGTCTGGCGGAACAGTTCCCGCACGTCGCCGGCCACGAACGAGGCCCCGTCGCCACGCACCGGCGCGACCATGATGGCACCGGCAGCGCGGAAGAAGAGCTCGCGGCCGGACGACGACCAGGCGGGCTCGTTGCCGCCCTCGCGCGAGACCTGCCAGCGGCCGCCGGGACCCGGGAACGGACGCACGTAGACCTCGTTGCGGCCGGACTCGTCGCCGACGTAGGCCAGCCAGCGGCCGTCCGGCGACAGCCGGGGCGAGAAGTTCTCGAACTGGTTCGCGATGATCGGTCGCGGCGGCCCGGCCGAATCCAGCCGCACCACCGAGATGCGCCGTCGCCCGCCCGAAGGCTGCTCCCGTACGATCAGCGTGCGGCCGTCGCGGGTCACGGACCCCGGTGCCTGGTCGTTCGGCCCGGTCACCAGCGACTCGGCCGGGGCGCTGCCGTCGGCCGGGATGCGCGCCAGGTCCTGCGAGCCGACGCCGCGGCGCTCATAGATGATATGGCGGCCGTCCGGCGTCCACGTGGGCCGGATGGCGAACCGTTCGAACGTCAAGCGCGTCAGCGTCCGGGCCGCCAGGTCGAAGATCCAGATGTCGCTGCCGGCCTCGTTGATCTGGACCGCGATGCGGCGGCCGTCGGGCGACAGGCGCGGTGACTGGTAGAACCGGGCCGGCGCCCCCAGGTCACGAACCGCGCCGCGGCGGTCCATGATCACCAGGCGTCCCAGGCCGACCTCGCCCACGGCGAAAGCCATGGCGCCGCCCGGCGACACGCCGAGCTTGGCGGTGCGGCTGTTGACGCCGACCTGCACGCTGTCGGAGATGGGCACCGCGGCCCCGGTCACCTCGAGGCGCCGGGCGTCGAACGGCACCGCGACCATGGAACCGGAAGTGACGGTACCGCTGCCCGGAGCGATGATGGCCAGCACCAGGTAGCCCGCGCGCACGTAGTGGGGGTTGGCCCCGAACACCTCGAAGCGCTTGATGGTACGGTCGCTGAGGGAGATGGCCGCCAGGCGGTCCACCTCGGCGTCGTTGATGGCGAACACCGCGGTGCGCCCGCCCGGCAGGAACTCCGGCCAGCGGTAGGAGTCGCGCGAAGACGGCTCCGGCGCCGCCAGCGTGTCCACCCGGCCCCCGGCCGCCGAGACCAGGAACAGGCCCCGCTCGTCGGCGAACAGGATGCTGTCCCGCTCGTTCCAGGTGCCGCCCCGGAAGGCGTTGCCGATCTCGGCGACCGGCAGGGTCGGGCCGCCGTCCATGGAGACCTTGAGCAGTCGCGAGCCGCTGGCGAAAGCCAGGAAGCGGCCGTCGGGCGAGAAGAACGGGCTGTGGCCGCTGGTCGTCCCCGGGATGATCGTCGGCGTGACCTGGTCGAGCCGCCGCATGTAGAGCTGGCCGCCCGCCGCTCCCTGCCCCACGTACACGATGCGCGAGCC
>CAZJZC010000420.1:0-1793 GCA_964550365.1 uncultured Gemmatimonadales bacterium
AGCGCCGTGCGGCTGGCGCTCGGCGGCGGCGGCGCGGGCCTGGCCGGCCTGAGGGCGGGCGCGCCGGCGCGCATCGTCGGGGGGGTGGAGTACCGCAGCTATCGTGACGCGGCCGGCGATCGGTGGCTGGGCACTCGCTCGCCATCGGCCGGCGGGTGGTCGGCCAGCTCACCGCTGGCCGGCCCATTGGCCCACCCCGGCGGGCTGGTCCTGCGGTACCTGGGGGCCGACGGGTCGCCGACGGCGCTCGCCGACTCGGTCCGCCTGCTCGAGCTGCTGGTCGTGGCGCGGGTCCCGGCGCCGGTCCCGCCGGCGATGCGCCGTCCGCTCGATTCCGCCGCCGCGGCCATCGGCATCGCGGGTCCCGGACCATGAGCCGGGGGCGGCGGGCCTTCGTGCTGTCCACGGTGGTGTTCTCCCTGCTCATCATGGCGGCGCTCATCGCCGGCGCCTGGGCCGCGGCGCAGCAGTCCGTCGTCTCGGCCCGGCTGGCCGCCGGCACCCTGCGCGCCCGCTCGGCGGCCGCCTCCGCGCTCGCGGCCGTGCTGGCGGCGTGGGACGCGCCGGCGTTCGACTCGCTCGCGAGCGGCGGGGCGCGGCGGCTCGACGTTCCCGGCGCGGGGGGCGCCGCGGTCACCCTCGAGGTTCGGCGGACCGGCGGCGATTACTTCGCGCTCCTCGCCACGGCGCTCGATTCGCTCACCATGGCGCGGCGCACGGTGGCGTGGTTCGTGCGGCTCGAACCGATGGTGCCGGCGCCGCGCGTCGTGGCGCGGCTGCGCGCCGATCCGGGCGGCGCTCTCAGCGCCCGCGTGAGCGGATCGGACTCGGTCCCGCCCGGCTGGTCCTGCCTATCAAGTAACGATAGCATCACGATAGTATCAATACACTCACAAGACAGTGACAGCACCTTCTGGTCGCTCAGCCCTGAGTGGACTTGGCGGCGACTGGTCGCCTGGGCCAGCCGGACAGGCCCTGGGGGCGATTCCCTGGCGCTGCGTCATGCCGCCGGCGACGCGGTGTTCGATGGCGGCCGGCACCTGGGCCTCTTCCTGGCCGACGGCGACGTCATCCTGCGTGGCGGCGCCGAGCTGGTCGGGACGGTCATGGCGCGCGGCTCGATCGTGTTCGAAGGGCGCGGCGGGGCCATTCTCGGCGCTGTCGTGGCCGGTGCCCTCCGGGTCGATCCGGCGACGCCGCTGGCGTCCGTCCGGCTGGTCCATTCCTCGTGCGCCGTGGCCCTGGCGGGCCGCGCGCGGGCGCCGGCGAGGCCGGTCACAGGGTCCGCGCCGCTGGACTGGTTCCGCTGACCCCCCTAAGCTAAGTGATAGATATCACACCACTTCTGACCCCTCGCCTAAAGTATCTTGACAAATGCCGGGGGCCGTTCCTAATGTAGTGGGCCCTATACCCGTATCTTCTTGAGCAGATACCAGATATGCGCCTCTTCGGCCGCGGCAAGAAAACTGTTGGCTTGGACATCGGGTCCGGACTCATCAAGCTCGTGGTCATCGACCACGCGGCCGGTGAGCCGGAACTGATCAAGGTCGCCATCACGCCGGTGCTCGCCGACGCGATCGTCGAGGGCGAGGTGATGGACCCCGGGATCGTGGCCGACGCGATCAAGGGTCTGTTCGTGACGGGCGGCGTGAAGCAGAAGAGTTGCGTGACCGCCGTCGGCGGGCGCGACGTGATCGTCAAGAAGATCCAGATGGATCGGATGAAGGAAGCGGATGCGCGCGAGGTGATCCGCTGGGAAGCCGAGCAGCACGTGCCGTTCGACATGGAGAACG
>CAZJZC010000421.1:0-1789 GCA_964550365.1 uncultured Gemmatimonadales bacterium
GCCACCCAGGCCCGCTCCTGCTCCTGGGTGCGCAGGAGCGCCTCGGCATGGGCCCGGTGCATGGCCAGGAAGCGGCGCTGGTAGACGACCAGCGCCACCCCGAGCGCACCCAGGATCACGACGAGAGCGGCGCCGGCTGCAGCGAAGGCCCAGATGACCGCGCGAGGATCCGCGGACATAGGATGCCCCAGGTGATGAGGAGGAACGCGGCGAACACCAGCCAGGCGCGCGACAAGAGAATGAGGGACACCCAGCCCATGGCGGAGTCGATGATCGCGAACATGAACGCCGGGACCGGGACGAACCCCACCCACAGGAAGCTCATCCCGAGAAGGATCCAGAACCAGTCCTCCGCGAACAACTGCGACCTGCTCCAGAGCGATCGATGCACCAGCGTGTGCACGGTGCCCCCGAGGGCCGACAGCGCCAGCAGGGGCCCCAGCCAGATGTCGAACGTCCGCTCGGGCCCGAACGCCGCCATGGCCGCTGCGGCGGCTATCAGCGAAATCGGGATCGCGGTCATGTAGGCTCGGCGCATCCGGAGCTCCGGCTGCCAGGCGGCGAGGATCCAGAACGTCAGCGCCACCTCGACGGGCAGCAGCACCCACGACGTGAAACGATTGGTCCCCACCAGCGCCGCAACGCCGATGTCCAGCACGTCGGCCGAGAGCAGCACCGCGCACCAGATCGACAACCGGAGGTGCGGAGCCGGCGGGTGCCGGCCCCGCACCACCCGGACAGCGACGATCGGCAACGCCTGCGAGGCGTTGATGGCATACAGCACCACGGGGATCGCCACGGATCGGGGGGCCCTCCTAGCTGTCCAGCGCGCTGTCCATCGGGCAGAACGGCGGGCACTGGAACAGCTTCTCCGCCAGCTCGCCCTCGTCCATGTCGTTGCCGAACTCATCAACGCCCACGGCGACCAGCGTCATCGTCATGTCGGGCAGCAACGCAAAATACATGCGCACGCCGCTGCACCCATCTTGCGCCAGGATGCGGTCCAGCGCCACCCGAGTGACGGCCGCGGACGACTTCTGGTCCGGATTGGTCCTCTTCCACCGCCCGATCAGCTCCCGGGCCTCGGTCATGCCGATCTGGTGGTCGAACGTGGGCCACACGCGCACCGACGAGTCGGGCGCGGCCACGGGGGCCGAGGCGGGGGCGGTCACATCGAGGGTCAGCGGGCTCATACGGCCTCCAACGGGTTGTGCCGGGCGGGATTGCCCGTGCCGCAACACTCGCCGGAGATGGCGTTTTAAGACACTAGGGCTTGCCCTAGGGCAGGCTTCGCGGCGCCCGCAAGAGCCTCCGGACCGGCCCCAACCCCCGGCGGCGACCCCATTTCACGCGCCGACGCCTCGGGGGTAGTATTCACGGATGGCCTACCAGACCCTGCTCCTCGAGATCCGGGACGGCATCGCCTTCCTGACCATCAACCGCCCCGACAAGCTCAATGCGCTGAACGACCAGGTCGTCGGTGAACTGCACCGGGCCGCGCTGGCCCTCCGGGACGACCCGTCGGTACGCGGCGTGATCCTCACCGGCGCCGGCCCCAAGGCCTTCGTCGCCGGCGCCGACATCGGCGACCTGGCGAAGCAGGGCGTGCTGGACGGACGCCAGCGGGCCCTGAGCGGCCAGCAGATGCTCTTCGCCCTCGAGCGGCTCGGCAAGCCGGTGCTGGCGGCGGTGAACGGCTTCGCCCTGGGCGGCGGCTGCGAGCTGGCCATGGCGTGCCACATCCGCATCGCCAGCGAGAACGCGCGCTTCGGCCAGCCCGAGGTGAACC
>CAZJZC010000422.1:0-1760 GCA_964550365.1 uncultured Gemmatimonadales bacterium
CGGCGCGGGCGCCGGCGCCGGCGCGCCGGCCATGAACATCGCCACCGCGCGGATGCCGCCGCCCCCGCCGCCGCCGCCGCCCCGGCCACGGCCCTCGCCCGGCGCGTTGGCGGCATCCTCGAACCGGGTCCGGCCGGCCCACAGGAGCGCGGCCAGCAGGGCCACATGCGCCGCGGCCGACAGCGCCGTCCCGCGGGTCGAACCGCTGGGGCGGAGCTGTCGGCCGAACGCGACGGCGAGGGGGGTCTGGCGCACGCTCCTCCCTACGCCGCCCGCGCCGCGGAGTTCCGCGTCAGGACGTCGCGGCCGCCGCGGCTTCCTCCTGCGTCGGCGGCGCGAGACCGAAGACCTTCACGCCGGCGCCGCGGGCGATGTCGATGATCTCGATGACTTCCTTGTAGGCGCGCCGGTTGTCCACCTTGATGAACAGCAGTTTCTCGGCGCGCACGTCGTAGATCTCGTGGAACCGGGCGAGCAGGTTCTCCTTGGCGACCGGCTGGGTGTTGATGAACATCGAGCCGTCGGCCTTGACCTCGATCACGATGTTCGTCGAGGGCTGGGTGGTGGCCTGGGACTGCTCTTCCCGGGGCACCTGGATCTCGACCACCTTCCGCGTGAGCGGCAGGGTGATCATGAAGATGACGAGCAGCACCAGGAGCACGTCGATGAACGGCGTGACGTTGATGTCGCTGTTCATCCGACCGCCGCCGCCGACCGCCATGGCCATGGGTCAGTTCCCCCGTTCGGTGGACACGGTCGGCTCGGTGCCGAGCCGCTGGTCGGTGATGGCCGCGATCACCGCGACGCCGGCCCCGCGCGCCAGGCTGATCGCCTCCTGGATCTTCTCCATCCTGAGGTCGGCGTGCGCCTTGAGATAGAGGATCTTGTCGTGCGTGTGCTCGGTCGTGTAGATGTGGCGCAGGCTGTCCATCACGGCCGCCTTGGCGACCGGATGGGTGTTGATGTAGTACCGCCCGTCGCGGTCGATGCCGAGGATCACGTCCTCGGGCTGTTCCTCGGCCTTGATCAGGTTGACGCCGTCGGGCATCTGCGCCTCGAAGCCCGACGCGATCAGGGGCGCCGTGATCATGAAGATGATCAGCAGCACCAGCATCACGTCCGCCATCGGCGTGACGTTGATGTCGGCGTTGACGGCCGACTGGCCGCTACTGGCTGATATGGCCACTGCCCGAGACCTTCGCCGGGAAGTCCTTCGTGAACGACGACCGGCCGAACTCCGAGCCCACGTTCTTGATCAGGTAGTCGATGAGCTCCTTGCCGGAGTACACCATCTCCACCGTCAGGAAGTCGGCCTTGGTCTGGAAGTAGTTGTAGATCCAGACCGCCGGGATCGCCACCAGCAGGCCGAACGCCGTGGTGATCAGCGCCTCGGCGATACCGGCCGAGATGGCCGCGATGCCGCCCGAGCCGCCGCCCGACGCCATGCCGGTGAAGGCGTTCACGATGCCCATCGTGGTGCCCAGGAGGCCCACGAACGGCGCCGTGGCGCCCACCGTCGCCAGCACGCCGGTCCCGCGCTTCAGCTCGGCGATCAGGATCAGCTGGTTGCGCTCGATGGCCCGTTCGGCCGAGTTGATGTCGTTGACCGAGATGTGACCGTCACGCAGGAGCGGCTTGATCTCCTCCAGCGCGCCGGCGAGCACCCGCGCCACATGGCTGTGCTTGTACTTGGTGGCCAGCGAGATGGCGCCTTCCATCTGCTCTTCCTGGAGGAAGCGCGAGAACTCGGGCGCGAACTT
>CAZJZC010000423.1:0-1758 GCA_964550365.1 uncultured Gemmatimonadales bacterium
TCCTCGTCCATCGGCTCGGCGAACTTCGCGCTGATGGCGTTGAACTCGTCGAGCATCGCGCGGATGTGGCCGAGCCCCTCTTCGGCGTTGCCGCGCACGTCCTTGGCCGGGTCGAGCACCGGCTCCTGCGGCAGGAAGCCCACGGTGGTGCCGTCGGCCAGCCGGGCCTCGCCGATGATGTCGGTGTCGATCCCGGCCATGATCCTCAGCAGCGTGCTCTTGCCCGCGCCGTTGAGGCCCAGGATGCCGATCTTGGCGTCGGGGAAGAACGAGAGGTAGATGTCCTTCAGGATGTGGCGGCCGGGCGGCACCACCTTGCCGACGCCGACCATCGAATAGATGTACTGGGGGGGTGCCATGCGGAAAAGTAATCAGGTGATGGGGGTGGGGGTGGGTGATGGGGGCAGGGATAGGTGAGGGGTGAGGGGTGATGGGTGAGGGGTGAGGGGTGAGGGTGCGTGATGGGTGATGGGTGATGTGTGATGGGTGATGGGTGATGGGTAATGGGTAATGGGTGATGGGTGATGGGTGATAGGGATTCGCGGGCGCCGGTACGGCGGTTGACGCGAGGCGGGTCCGGTGGCATATCAGACGACCGCCTGCCGCGGAGCATCGTGACACGACGCCTGCTGGTCCTGCTGGCCCTGGGCCTCGCCGCCTCCGCGGGGGCTTGCGCCTTCGGCACCGTGCGGGTGACCGAACTGCCCCTGCCGCCGCGCGCGCCCTACGACGTCGCCACGCCCGTGAAGGCCCACCTGGCCGACGGCGCCGTCATCGTGTACCGCTCGGGCGTCCGCATAACGTCCGACTCGCTCATCGGGGCCGGCTGGCTCTTCAGCCTCAGCCGCCGGGATTCCCTGCCGCTCACCCGTCACCCGCTCGCGGGCGTGGTGGCGCTCGAGAGCTTCCGGACCGACCTCGACGACATGGCCACCCTGATCGGGTCGGTCGCGGGGACGGCGGTCCTGGTGGTGGGGGGCATCGCGCTCGCCAAGGCGATCTTCGGCTCATGTCCCACGGTGTACGCCGACGCGGGCGCCGGGCTCATCCTCCAGGCGGAGTCGTTCACCTCGAGCATCGCGCCCCTGTTCGAGGCCCGCGACACCGACCGCCTCCGCGTGCGCCCCGACGGCGCCGGGCGCTTCACCATCGAGATCCGCAACGAGGCGCTCGAGACCCATTACATCAACCAGCTCCAGATGCTCGAGGTCCGCCACGCGGCCGACGAGACGGTGGTGCCGGACGCGTCGGGCCGCCCGCTGGCCATCCGCGGTCTCGCGGCGCCGGCGGCGCGCGACCGGACCGGCGCCGACCGCTCGCGCGAGCTGGCGGCAGTGGATGACCGCGTGTTCCGCTCGGATCGCCGCCTGCTCGATTCGGCCGTGACCGGTGAACTGGAAGACGCCCTCGACGTGGCCGTCCCGCGGCCGCCCGGCGACAGCGCCGCCGTGGTGCTCCGGCTCCGCAACAGCCTGCTCAACACCGTGTTCCTCTACGACGTGCTGATGGCGGGCCGCGGGCCGGCCGCCCTCGACTGGATGGGCCGCGACCTCGAACGCATCGCGGACGCCACCCACACCGGGGCCTTCTTCGCCGGCCGCATGGGCATGCGCATCGCCGTGTTCGAGGCCGGTGCGTGGCGGCCCGTGGGCCGCATCGCCGACGCGGGCCCCATCGCCTGGAAGGACATCGCCGTGGTGGTGCCGGTCCCCGCCGAGGGCGACAGCCTCCGGGTGCGGCTGACGTTCGTGGCCGACA
>CAZJZC010000424.1:0-1754 GCA_964550365.1 uncultured Gemmatimonadales bacterium
CGGAAGGTCGAGCCGGACTGCACGTAGTTGCCGAGGATCATCTGGTTGGCGCCGAGCCCGTAGGCGAACCGGGCGCTGGTGTCGAGCGGGGCCGCGACGCTGCGACGCTCGCCCAGCCACCGGCCCAGGAGGGAGTTGCCGTCGACGGTCTCGACGCCGTTGCGCAGGGCCAGGGCTTCGCCGAACATGAGCGCCGCCGAGCGGCCGAACTGGCCGCCGCTGTCGCCCGCGGCCACGGCCGAGAAGGGCAGGACCGCGATGATGGGCGCGCTCGTGGCCGGCGCGGCGATGCTGTCGCGGCTCCCGCCCTCCGTGCCGGCGCCGGCCGGACGCGCCGACCCGCCGGGGCGCAGGGTCAGGAACGCCGCCGCGGCCAGCAGGGCCGCGGCCCCGAGGCCGGCCGGGACCATCCAGCGCCGCCGCGGCGCGTCGGGGCCGGCGCCGGCCGCCACGGCCCGCAGGACCTGGCCCACCTCCTCGGCGCTCTGGTAGCGCTGGTCGGCGGCCTTCGCCGTGCAGCGCGCCACGACGGCGGCCATGGCCGCGCTCACCTCGGGCCGCCGGGCACGGATGTCGGGCACGTCCCGGGTCATCTGCTGGAGCAGGACCGCCTGTGAGCGCGCCGACTCGAACGGCAGTTCGCCCGCCAGCATCTGCCACAGCAGGATGCCCAGCGAGTAGATGTCGCTGCGGTGGTCCAGCGCGTCGTCGCCGCTGGCCTGCTCGGGGCTCATGTAGTGGGGCGAACCGATGGCGATGCCCTTCTCGGTCAGCTTCTCGCCGGAGCCCGCGGCCGCCTTGGCGATGCCGAAGTCGGCCACCAGCACCCGGGCCCGGGCACCGTGCAGCATGACGTTGAGCGGCTTGATGTCGCGGTGGACCAGGCCGGCCGCGTGGGCCTCGGCCAGGGCGTCGGCGACCTCGGCGGCCACCCGCGCGGCCTCGGTCTCCGCCAGCCGGCCCTCGCGGCGCAGGCGGGCCTCCAGCGACTCGCCTTCGACCAGGGGCATGCCGAAGTAGACCAGGCCCTGGGCCTCGCCGACGAAGAAGATGGGCAGGATGTGCGGGTGGTTCAGCCGGGCGACGTTCTCGGCCTCGCGCACGAAGCGCGCCTTGGCCGAGGGGGTGGCCACCAGCTCGGGACGCAGGACCTTCACCGCGATGCGGCGCGAGAGCTGGCGCTCGAAGACCGCGAACACCACGGCGAAGCCGCCCTCGCCGAGCTGCTCCTCGACGGTGAACGCCGCGCCCAGGGCCGCCTGGAGGCGGCCGCGCAGGACCTCGACGTCGGTCAGGGGCGCCGGCGCGGCCCCGTCGGGATTGGGGCTGCCGCAGAAGGAACAGAACGGCACTCCGACCGCGATCTCGCGACTGCACGAATTGCAGACGGCCACGAACGAATGGTCCCCCATATGAGTTGGACGCGCAAGGACGGGAGAACGTTTCGGAGGGTGATAGCGGTAGGGGTGGGTGAGAGGGGTAAGGGTGGGTGAGGAGTGAGAGGTGATGGGTGATAGGGGGTGATGGGTGATCGGGGTGATGAGTGATGGGTCGTGATAGGTAATGCGTGGTGAGGGGTGATGAGGCAGCCCGCTGCCCCATCACCCCCCCATCACCTATCACCCCTCACCTCTCCCTACCCCCATCACCCCTCACCCACCCCTACCCCCACCCCTGAGCGAATTGCCCCCGCTGGACTCGAACCAGCATAACCGGATCCAAAGTCCGGGGTCCTGCCATTGGACGAGGGGGCA
>CAZJZC010000425.1:0-1754 GCA_964550365.1 uncultured Gemmatimonadales bacterium
GATCGCACGCCGCAGGGTTGCGCAGGTTGCTTAGGCTCGGTTTGCTTTGGGACCACGAGGTCGCCGGTTCGAGTCCGGCCGCCCCGATTCGCTAGACGCAGGACGCCCGGCACGGAGGACCGCGCCGGGCGTCGCTTCGTTGGGCACGGCTCGGACGGCTAGGTGCAGAGCGCCTCGCCGGCGTTCGCCCCCGTGACCGGGGTGACGCCCGAGCCGGCATAGATCGCGCAGGTCTTGCTGGTCGCCGTGTGCGACGAGGTGGCGGACCAGCCGGTCGCGTTCGCCGCGGTGATCGTGACCGTCACGCCGGGCGATACCATGACGCTCAGCGACCCCAGCGTGGCGGTGTACACGGCGTGGTCCGCGAAGTACGACTCCTCGGCCGTGACCAGGTTGCGCAGGTCGCTCTTCATCGCCACGACGTAGGTCCGGTCCTTCGAGGCACCGAACCGTGGGATCGCGATGGCGGCCAGGATGCCGATGATCAGCACGACGACCAGCAGTTCGACCAGCGTGAATCCGCGCAGCCTCACACCGCCTCCTTCAATAGATGTCGAGATCGTTGGCGAGCACCACGCGCCCGCCGAAACCGGCGCGCACCTCTGCGAGGGCCGAGTCGAGCGGCACGCCGCCCCAGGTCAGCCCGTGATACAGCACCAGCAGACCGGGCCGCGCCCGCATCGCCAGGGCGGCCAGCTCGGCGGCCGACGTGTGGAACGCGGCATGGTAGCGCTGCCACTCCGGCGGGAGGCGCCGGAACCCGGCATCGGAATACACCTCGTGCACGAGGATGTCGCAACCGTTGCAGGCGTCCACGACGGCATCGCTCGCACGGGTGTCGCCGCTGACGACCACTACGCGATCGGCCGTCTCGAACCGGTACCCGAACGCGTCCGGCCAGTTGCCGTGGGGGACCCTGAACGCCGTCACGCGCACGTTGGAATCGGAATAGACGAGGCCGGGCCGGACCTCATGCGCCACGGCGCGGCCGCCGGTCCGGTTCTGCGGCTGCCAGCCGTCCTGCCGGCGCCGCACGTCCACGGCGTAGGCCGCGGCCAGGTGCCGCACCATGTCTGCGGAGCCGGGCGGTCCGTACACCTCGAGCGGCGCGGTGCGCTCCAGCACCCAGGGCGAGAACATCAGGTCGGCCAGCCCCAGGGTGTGGTCGGAGTGCAGGTGGGTGAGGAACACGATGCGCAGGTTCGGCTGGGCGAGGGCCGGGATCCCGGCGCGCTGGGCGGCGGCGGCCCTGCGGACCACGCCCGGGCCGGCGTCCACCAGGTAGGCGGCGCCGCCGACGACGATGGCCACGGCCGGCCCCGACCGTTCGGGGACCGGGTTCGGCGTGCCGGTCCCGAGCATGACGACCTGGGTCTGAGCGACGAGGGCGAGGGCCAGGAACATGTCTGAAGGTGCAGCCGGAGGCGAGAAAGCAGAAGGTGGCGCCGGCCGGCCCTTGCGTCCGGGACGCGCTTTCGGACTATTTCGGGATGGCATTCCCCGGAGGCCCGGCATCGCCCGCGAACTGATCGACATGGCACGGTCGCTCCTGGGAGAGCGCTACGCGATCGAAGCGGAGATCGGCCGCGGCGGGGCGGCGCGCGTCTTCAGGGCGCGCGACAGCGGCGGCAGGGTGGTGGCCCTGAAGATCCTGCGTCCCGAACTCATGGCCAGCCTGACGGCCAAGCGGTTCCTGCGCGAGATCGACGTGCTGCGGCAGCTGGACCATCCGCGCATCGCCGGCATCATCGATT
>CAZJZC010000426.1:0-1753 GCA_964550365.1 uncultured Gemmatimonadales bacterium
TCCCACTCGGCGATGTGCAGGTCGGTGCCGCAGACGCCGGCATGGTGGACCTTGATGAGCACGTCGGCCGGCCCGCAGACCGGCCGGGGCACGTCGCGGACCTCGAGCCCGGGCCCGGGCCCGGGCTTGACGATGGCTTTCATGCTGTGGTCGGGGCTCCGGGGTTCGGCAGGGTCACGTCAGTCGGGCCGGTCGATGCGCACGGCGCACATCTTGAGCGACGCCATCTTGGCGTGGGGCTCGAGGACCGGACTGGTCAGCAGGTTCGCCGCCGCCTCGCGGAAGTGGAACGGGACGAAGATCTGCCGCCGGGCGACCCGGTCCGAGAGCCGGGCCGCGATACGCATCGAGTTGCGCCGGCTGGTCACCCGCACCAGGTCGCCCTCGCCGATGCCCAGCTCGGCCGCGTCGGCCGGGTTGATCTCCATGGTCGGCACCGGTTCGCGCTGGTCCAGGCCCCGCGAGCGCCGCGTCATGGTGCCGGTGTGCCAGTGGTACAGCTGGCGGCCGGTCCCCATCACGAAGGGGAACTCGTCGTCGGGCAGTTCGCCCGCCGGCGCGTACTCCACCGGGTGGAACACGGCCCGGCCGTCGGCGGTCGGGAAGGCGTCGTCGAACAGGAACGCGGTGCCGGGGTGGGCCGCGTCCGGCACCGGGTACTGCAGGCCGCC
This sequence comes from uncultured Gemmatimonadales bacterium, assembly GCA_964550365.1. GTDB lineage: Bacteria > Gemmatimonadota > Gemmatimonadetes > Gemmatimonadales > JACORV01 > DASXPG01. The sequence continues at coordinate 672 of CAZJZC010000426.1, forward strand.
GGTGCCGTCGAGCCGGTCGAACGAGATGCCCCGCCAGGCCGGCGCCACCCGGGCGATCTCGTCCATGACCTCGGCCGGCGAGCGGAACGGCGTCGGCAGGCCGACGCGGTTCGACAGGTCGACGATGATCTCCCAGTCGGCCCGCGCCTGGCCGGGGGGCTCCATGGCCTTGTGGGCCAGCTGGACCCGCCGCTCGGTATTGGCGTAGGTCCCCGTCTTCTCGGCGAAGGAGGCGCCCGGCAGGACCACGTCGGCATAGCGCGCCGTCTCGGTGAGGAACAGGTCCTGCACGGCGAGGAACTCCACGCCCTCGAACCACGCCTCGGCGTGCGCGATGTCCGGGTCCGAGATGATCGGGTTCTCACCCATGATGAAGAGCGCCCGCACCGGCGAGCCGTCGCGCGCCATCTCGGTGACCTTGAGCCCCGGCGTCATCGACAGCCGCTCGGGCGGCACTCCCCACACCGCCGCGAACCTGGCACGCACCGCCGGGTCGCCGACGGGCTGGTAGTCGGGGTACACGAACGGGATCCCGCCCATGTCGGACGCGCCCTGCACGTTGTTCTGGCCGCGGACCGGCAGCATGGCCGCCCCCCAGCGTCCGATCATCCCGGTGGCGAGGATCAGGTTGAGCAGGGCGGTGACCATGTCGTGGCCGTTGAGGTGCTGGGTCAGGCCCATGGCCCACAGCGTGCTGGTGTTGGGGCCCTTCGCGTAGGTCACGGCCGCGCGCCGGATGAGCTCGGCGCTCACGCCGGTCACCGGCGCGGCCCGCTCCGGCGTCCAGGGCGCCACCGCCCGGCGCACCGCGTCGAAATCGGTGGTCCGGGCCGCGATGAAGGCCCGGTCCTCCAGCCCTTCGGCCAGGATGTGCTGCAGCATGGCGCTGAACAGCGCCACGTCGGTGCCGGGCTGCATCTGGAGGTGGATGTCGGCGCGGCGCGCCAGTTCCGTCTCGCGCGGATCGGCCACGATGAGCGTGGCGCCGCGCACGTGTGCCCGCTTGATGGCCGCGCCGAACACCGGATGGGTCTCGGTGGTGTTGGCGCCGGCGATGAAGATGACGTCGCAGGCCTCCTCGA
>CAZJZC010000427.1:0-1753 GCA_964550365.1 uncultured Gemmatimonadales bacterium
GCAGCTCTCGTTCGACACCGCCAAGGAGATCGGCCTCGTCAACGACGTGTGGGACGCCACGCCGGAGGCCTTCTGGGACCAGGTCATGGCCTATGCCCGGCAGTTCTGCCCGCCGAACAAGGCGTCCATGGCCGTCGGCCACATCAAGCGCAGCGTGCAGTCGGGCCTCGAGGTGCCGTTCGAGTACGGCCTGGCGCTGGAGCGCGAGCTGCAGAGCCTGCTGTTCAAGAGCGGCGACGCCAAGGAGGGCATCGCGGCCTACGTCGAGAAGCGCATGGCGAGCTTCAAGGCCGAGTAGTGCGCGCCGACTGCTGGATCGACGGCGCCTGGGCGCCGGCCGCGGCGGGGCGCCGCTTCCCCGTCGAGAACCCCGCCACCGAGGAGATCCTGGCCGAGGTGGCGGCCGGCGACGCGGCCGACGTCGACCGGGCCGTCCGCGCGGCCCGCGCCTGCTTCGAGTCCGACGCCTGGCGCGCGATCAGCGCCCGCCAGCGCGGCCAGATGCTGATGAAGGCGGCCGACCTCCTGGCCGGGCGGCTGGCCGAGTTCGCGGCCCTCGAGACCCGGCAGAACGGCAAGCTGCTGTTCGAGTCGAAGATCGAGGTCTCGATGGCGGCCGACGTGCTGCGCTATTTCGGCGGCTGGGCCGACAAGATCACCGGCGACACCCTGCCGGTCTCGGGGAACTTCTTCACCTATACGCTCAAGGAACCGGTGGGCGTCGTGGGCGCCATCACCCCGTGGAACTTCCCGCTCAACCTGGCGGTCTGGAAGTTCGCACCGGCCCTGGCGGCCGGCTGCACGGTGGTCAGCAAGCCGCCCTCCGAGGCGCCGCTCACCATCCTGCTGTTCGCCGAGGTGCTCGAGGCGGCCGGCTTCCCGCCCGGCGCCTTCAACGTGGTGCCCGGCGGCGGCGCCAGCGCCGGCGACGCGCTGGTGCGGCATCCCGGCGTGGACAAGATCTCGTTCACCGGGTCGACCGCCGTCGGCACCGGCGTGATGAAGACCGCGGCCGACAGCGTCAAGCGGGTGACGCTCGAGCTCGGCGGCAAGAGCCCCAACATCGTCTTCGCCGACGCCGACATCCCCTCGGCCATCAAGGGCGCCCAGAACGGCATCTTCTATTCGAAGGGCGAGGTCTGCGCGGCGGGCTCGCGCCTGGTGGTCGAGAAGAGCGTCCACGACCAGGTGGTCGGGGAGCTGGCGGCCCGGGCGAAGAAGCTGGTCCCCGGCGACCCGATGGACAAGGCCACGCGGCTGGGCGCCGTGGTCTCGAAGAAGCAGCAGCAGACGGTGCTCGGCTACATCGCGAAGGGCACGGCCGAGGGGGCCGCGCTCGTGGCGGGCGGCCGGGCCGCGCAGGTGGGCGGCAAGGGCTGGTTCGTCGAGGCGACCGTGTTCGACGGCGTCACGCCCGAGATGACCATCGCGAAGGAGGAGATCTTCGGCCCGGTGCTGGCGGTGCAGACCTTCGAGGACTACGAGGAGGCCATCGCCCTCGGCAACCGCTCGATGTACGGGCTGGCGGCCGGCATCTGGACGCGGGACATCCAGAAGGCCCATCGCGCGGCGCGGGCGCTCAAGGCCGGCACCGTGTGGATCAACACCTACAACTTCTACGATCCGGCGGCGCCGTTCGGCGGCTACAAGGCCTCGGGCTTCGGCCGCGACCTCGGCGCCGAGGCGCTCCAGGGCTATCTCGAGACCAAGTCGGTATGGGTGGCCCTCTGAGGGAGGCCGTGATCGTCGACGC
>CAZJZC010000428.1:0-1750 GCA_964550365.1 uncultured Gemmatimonadales bacterium
GCCGGTGTTCTCGTTGGTGAAGACGTCGAACCAGTGCTTGAGGAGCAGGATGTCGCCGCGATGGGCGCGGAGCCGGGCGGCCAGGGCGTCGGGGTCCTCCGGCTCCGGCTGGATGGGCAGCGGATCGGCCAGCGCCGTCTCGGGGATCTTCTGCTGGCCGGGCGTGCCGCGCATGCAGTGGGGCGGGAACGTCTCGCGGAAGTCCGGCGTGGCCGACAGCTCACGGTGCCCGCTCACGTGGTCGTCGGCGCTGGCCACGATGCGGATGCCGCGGGCGTGGGCGTGGTCGGTGAGGCGCTTGAGGTTGGGGATGATCGATTCGGCGTCCGGCACGTACAGCAGGCCGGACGCGTGCATGAAGTCCACCTGCGTGTCGACATCCCAGAAGACCGGTCCCGCCATGCCACCTCCCGCCCTGAAGTGTGGCGGGCACGGCCCGACGGGTCAACGGCCCCGCGTCACGCGCGTCGCGTGCCGTGGCCTTCATGATCGCGACCCGGCATGACGCGGCGCTCAGCCGGCCGGCAACGGCGCGGGGCCCCCCGCCGCCTGGCGGGGAGCCCCGGTGCCACATCCCAAGGCCGCGCTAGATCCCGAACGCTTCGGGCGGGACCGGCTTCTGCGGCTTCTTCGGGAAGGCGTTCATCGCGTGTCCGTTCTCCGTGTCGGGGTCCGTCCGCGCTGTATTGTTATGCGCGTGGAGGTATAAATATGCAGTTTGCCCCCGGCGCGCAAGGGGCGGGTCAGTCCACCGGTTCCAGCCGGGCGTTGGGCCGGTAGACCCGGCCGGCCTTGGCGCAGGGCCGCCCTTCCTTGAGCACGATGTCGGCGGTGAAGTCGAACCGGCCCTGGAACAGCGAACTGCCGACCCCGTAGCCGTCCACCGGGACCCCGGCCTCCTCGAACGAGCGGATCTTCTCGACGTCGAAGCCGCCCGAGACGACGATGCGGACGCCCCGGTGGCCGGCCGCGTCGAGGGCGCGGCGGACGTTCCAGACCAGCTGGGGCGTGACGCCGGTCGGCTTGATGCTGCCCATCTGCGGGATGACGGACCGGTCCACCATGGTCTCGGAGGTGTCGAGCCGCACCCCGTACAGCTTCCCGCCGAGCGCCGCCGCGCAGGCCACCGAGGTGGTCACGCAGTCGTTGTCGAAGTCCACCAGGGTGATGAGCCGCACGTTGCCGGGCATGTGCTCGGCGAACTTGCGGCTGGCGAGCACGGTGTCGCCGCCGTAGGCCGCGATGAGCGCGTGCGGCACGGTGCCGACGCCTTCACTGCCCCACCAGGACGCCTGGGCGTCGGTCGAGACGCCGATGGCGCCCGCCACGTGCGCGGCGTAGCCGTCGCCGGTCTGGACCAGCCAGTGGTCGTGGCGGGCCGGGAAGAACATCACCTCCTTGGGATGCGCCGCCGCCACCACGGCCCGGGTGTTGGTGCCCACCTTGGTGCGGCGCGACAGCACGCCGAGGAACAGTGTCTCGAGGTGGGCGAAGGCGTCGTACGGGCCCTCGATCTCGAGCACCGTCTCCCAGGGGGTGATCTCGTCGCCGTCGTGCAGGGCCTTCACCGACAGCTCCGTCCACTCCACGGCGCACAGCTTCAGGATCGCGATGGCCTCGTCCACGCCGCCCAGGAACGCGTGCGACTTGGCGAACACCTGCATCGTCACCAGGGGCCGGTGGCGGTCGGCGATCAGCACGTCGCGGGCGCGCACGAAGTACTTGTCGGTGTAGTAGCCCGCCCGCATCT
>CAZJZC010000429.1:0-1743 GCA_964550365.1 uncultured Gemmatimonadales bacterium
GGCCTGAGGGCGCTCCCCGCCGCGCCGCGCGTCATCCGACGCTCTGGGCGCTGCTGGCCGCCGCGGCGCTCCTCATCATGATGTTCGCCTGGCTGGTCGCGCGGCACCTCACGGGCGACGCGCGCCGCGCCACGGAATCCTACGCCCGCGTCTTCCGCGCCCTCGCCAATCCCGGCGAGACCGTCGTGACCGACGTGCTGCTCGAGCAGGCCCGGCGCATCCGCGACGAGGGCATCCCCATCGTGGTCACCGACACGGCCGGCGTGGCGACCGACACGGCCAACCTGCCGTATCCGATGGCGCTCGACGGGCCCGACCTGCGCGCGTTCGCGGCGGCGCTGGACCGCCAGAACGCGCCGGTGGTGGAGCCGGCGGTCGGGACCATCCACTTCGGCGCGCCGCCGGTGCGCCGCCAGCTGCGGCTCCTGCTGGCGCTGATGGCGGTGGCGCTGGTCGCCGTCCTGGGCGTGGGCGCGTGGGCTCAGCGCAGCGAGGTGCGCGGCTCGCAGGACCGGGTGTTCGTCGCCATGGCCCGCGAGTCGGCCCACCAGCTCGGCACGCCGCTGACGTCGCTGGCCGGCTGGATCGAGCAGCTGCGCGGCAGCGCCGACCCGGCCACCCGCGAGGTGGCCGAGCACGTGGCGGCCGACTACCGCCGCCTGGACCGCGTCTCGCGCCGCTTCGAGCGCATCGGCCAGCCCCCGCGCTCCGAGCCGGTGGACGTCGGGGCCCTCGCCACGGCGGCCGCGGCCTATTTCCGGCCGCGCCTGCCGCGCCTGGCGAACCCGGTCACCATCGACGTCGAGGTCGCCAGCACCGCGCCGGGCGTGCGGGGCGACGCCCTGCTGCTCGAATGGGCGCTCGAGGCGCTGGTCAAGAACGCGGTCGACGCCCTCAAGGGCCGTGCCGGCGGCATCCGGCTGCTGGTGCGCGACGAACCGGAATCGGTGGTCCTCATCGTCGAGGACGACGGCCCCGGCGTGAGCGGGCACATCGCCGGCGATGTCTTCGAGGCCGGCGTGACGACCAAGTCCTCCGGCTGGGGCCTCGGCCTGGCGCTGACCCGCCGCATCGTCGAGGAAGGCCACGGCGGCACCGTGACCCTCGAGCCGGCGGCCACGGGCGCGCGGTTCGTGGTCCGCCTGCCCCGGGCGAGGGTTTGATGGCGACGGTGCCGATGAACGACGCCCAGCGGGAGGCCGTGGCGCACCTCGCGGGCCCCATCCTGGTGCTGGCGGGCGCCGGGTCCGGCAAGACCCGGGTGCTCACGGCGCGCATCGCGCGGCTGGTGGACGAGCACGGCGTCGAGCCGCGCCGCGTGCTGGCGGTGACCTTCACCAACAAGGCCGCCGCCGAGATGAAGCACCGGGTGGCCACCCTCCTGGGCCGGCCGCCCGACGGCCTGTGGATCGGCACGTTCCACAGCGTCTGCGCGCGGCTGCTGCGGCAGGAGGCACCCCACCTCGGCTTCCAGCGGACCTTCACCATCTACGACGAGGACGACAGCGAGGCCCTGGTCCGCCGCGTGGTCGACGACCTCGGCCTGCCGGCCAAGCTCTACGCCGCCCGCGGCGTGCGCCACGAGATCTCGCGCGCCAAGAACGCCATGACCTCGCCGGCCGAGTACGCCGCGGCGGCGTCCGACCCGTACCACGCCAACATCGCGCGCATCTACGAGGCCGCGGTGCAGGCCCTGCGGCGCGCCAACGCCATGGACTTCGACGACCTGCTGCTGCACCCGCT
>CAZJZC010000430.1:0-1740 GCA_964550365.1 uncultured Gemmatimonadales bacterium
CACGGCATCTGCTACGACTTCTTCTTCGTGAGCGGGCAGATCTACACCGACCAGCAGGCCGGCGAGAAGATCCGCGCGGCCGCGCAGGGCCTGCTCAACTTCGTGACCAACGGCGTGGGCTACCTGATCGGCGCCTTCGTGTCGGGGCGCGTGGTGGACCTGTACCGCGACGCGGCCGGCAGTCACGACTGGCGGGCCATCTGGACCGTGCCGGCGGTGGCCGCGTTCGCGATCATGCTGGTGTTCGCGGTGGCGTTCAAGCCGAAAAAGGCGGGGAGTGGGGAGTAGGGAGTGGGGAGTAGGGAGTGGGGGAGTGGGGAGTGGGGAGTGGGACCGGTGGTGCGGGGTGCGAGTTGAGAGCGCAGGTTGACGTCGGGATTCGACCCGGGAGACCAGTCATGGCGAAGCGGACCACGCGGCGGGAGTTCGTCCGGAAGAGCACGGCGGCCCTCGGCGCCTTCACCATCGTGCCGCGGAAGGTGCTGGGCCGCGGCCACACGCCGCCGAGCGACGTGGTCAACCTCGCCTGCGTCGGCGTGGGCGGCATGGGCCGCAACGACGTGCGCGGGCTGGCCCAGGCCGGCGCGACGATCGTGGCCCAGTGCGACGTGGACGACGACGCCGCCGCCGAGTCGTTCCGGGCCTACCCGCAGGCGCGGAAATACAAGGACTGGCGCGAGATGCTCGAGCGCGAGCGGACGGCCGACGCCATCATGATCTCGACGCCCGACCACACCCACGCGGCCATCACCATGGCGGCCCTGCGGGCCGGCAAGCACGTGCGGACCCAGAAGCCGCTGACCCGGACCATCACCGAGGCGCGGGCCGTGCGGGACGCCGCGCGCCAGCGGCCCAGGCTCATCACCCAGATGGGCAACCAGGGACGCGCCGGCGACGGCGCGCGGCTGATGCGCGAGTGGGTCGAGGGCGGACTCATCGGCACGGTGCGCGAGGTGCACTACTGGACCAACCGGCCCATCTGGCCGCAGGGCATCATGCGGCCCACCGAGGCGCACAACCCGCGCCCGTCGTTCGACTGGAACCTGTGGCTCGGCCCGGCGCCCGACCGGCCCTACAACCCGGCCTACGCGCCGTTCCGCTGGCGGGGCTGGTGGGACTACGGCACCGGCGCCCTGGGCGACATGGCCTGTCACCTGATGGACGCGGCCTACTGGATCCTCGACCTGGGCTACGCGGCGCGGATCGACGCCGAGTGCTCCCAGCTGTTCACCGAGACCGCGCCGAAGAGTTCGCGGGTCACCTTCCAGTTCCCGGCGCGCGGCACGCGGCCGCCGGTCACGGTGGTCTGGCGCGACGGCGCGCTGGTGCCGCCCCGCCCGGCCGAGTGGCCGGCCACGGACCCGTGGCCCTTCGCGGAGGACGGCGGCCAGCTGTGGATCGGCGACGACGGGAAGATGGTCGCCGGGGTCTACGGCGAGAACCCGAAACTGCTCAACGCGGCGCGCATGGCCGAGGTCACCGCCACGCCCCTGCCGGTGCGCTACCCGCGCATCCCCGGCGGCTCCTACGCCGAGTTCGTCAACGCGGTGAAGAACGACCAGCGCTGCGGCTCGGACTTCGCCACGCATGCCAGCGGCCTGACCGAGATGATCCTGTTCGGGTGCCTGGCCCAGCGGATGGGTTCGACCATCGAGGTGGACCCGGCCACCGGCCGCATCATCACCGCGCTCGAGGAGACCTGGGTGAACCCGCCCTACCGGAGCGGCTGGCGGCTCTAGC
>CAZJZC010000431.1:0-1739 GCA_964550365.1 uncultured Gemmatimonadales bacterium
GGTCGGCGGTGATGATGCGCAGGGCGTCCACCACCTTCTGCGGGTTGGACGAGCCGCCGATGTCCAGGAAGTTCGCCGGCGCGCCGCCGTAGTACTTCACCAGGTCCATGGTGGCCATGGCGAGGCCGGCGCCGTTGACGCAGCAGCCGACCTGGCCGTCGAGCCTGATGTAGGTCAGGTTGGCGGCGCGCGCCGTGACCTCGCTGGGCTCCTCGGCGGTCTCGTCGCGCAGGGCGGCGATGGCCGGGCGGCGGTCGAGCTCGTTGTCGTCCACCGCGATCTTGGCGTCGAGCGCCACCACGTCGCCGGCCGGCGTGGTGATCAGCGGGTTGATCTCCGCCAGCGTGCCGCCGGCGTCCACGAAGGCCCGGTACAGCTTCTGGAGGATGTCGGCCGCCTGGCGCGCCGTGGCCAGGTCGCCGTAGAGCCGGAAGCCCAGGCCGAGGGCCTGGTGCGGCAGCAGCCCGTACCGGGCGTCCACGACCTGGCGGAAGATCCGTTCGGGCGTCTTCGCCGCGACCTCCTCGATGTCGATGCCGCCCTCGGGGCTCACCATGAACACGGCGCTCTGCGTGGCGCGGTCGACGATCACGCCGACGTAGGCCTCGGACGCGATGTCGGCCGCGGGGGCGACCAGGACCTTGTGGACCGTGAGGCCCTTGATGGTCATGCCCAGGATCTTCGCGGCGACCGCCTCGGCCTCGGCCGGGGTGGCCGCGAGCTTGACGCCGCCGGCCTTGCCCCGGCCGCCCGCGTGCACCTGCGCCTTCACCACGACGCCGCCGCCGAGCCGTTCGGCGATGCGCCGGACCTCGGCGGGCGTGGTCGCGACGTCGCCGGGAGGCACCGGGATGCCGGCCTGCTTGAGCAGCGCGCGCGCCTGATACTCGTGTAGGTTCATCGGCCCTCGGCCATGATGGTGGTCCCGGCGGCGCCGGCGATCGCCGCGGCGCCGTCACGCAGGTGCGCGATGATCGCGCGCCGCCCGCCCGTCTCCACGAACGATACCGCGGCCTCGACCTTGGGCCGCATGCTGCCGGCCGGCAGGGCGCCCGACGCCAGCAGGGCGCGCGCGTCGGCCGGCGTCAGCCGGCGGATCGGTTCGGCCGCCGGGGTCCCGAAGCCGCGGTAGACGGCATCGACCCCCGTGAGGATCAGCAGCAGATCGGCCCCCAGGGCCCGGCCGAGGATCGCCGCGGTACGGTCCTTGTCCACGACGGCGTCGATCCCCTCCCAGCCCAGCGCCGGGTCGCGGTAGACCGGCGGTCCGCCACCGCCCGCCGCGATGACGATGGTCCCCTGCTCGACCAGCGCGCGGACGGCCCCGCCTTCCACGATGCCCGCGGGCTCCGGGCTGGCGGCCAGCCGCCGCGCGTGGCCGCCGGCGTCGGTCCCCACGGGCACGCCCCTCGCCTCGAGCGACGCGCGCCGCGGCGGCGTCAGGGCGTGTCCCACGGGCTTGGTCGCCTCACGGAGGCGCGGGTCGTCGGCCGCCACGACGGTCTGCGTGATGACGGTGAGCACGGCACGGTCCACACCCGCGCGGTCGAGCGCGTTGCGCAGGCTCTGCTGGACCATGTAGCCGATCCAACCGGCCGTCTCCGCCACCAGGACGCCGAGAGGCAGCGGCTCCACCTGCTCCGCGGCCAGCTCGTTGCGCGCCAGCGAGTCGCCGACCTGCGGACCGTTGCCGTGCACCAGCGCGATGCGCCAGCCGAGCCGGGCCAGATCGACCACCG
>CAZJZC010000432.1:0-1737 GCA_964550365.1 uncultured Gemmatimonadales bacterium
CGCTGGCACCTGCCGCACGGCACCGTGGACACGCCCTGCTTCATGCCGGTGGGGACCAACGGCACCGTGAAGGGCCTGGCGCCGAGCGACCTCGCGGCCAGCGGCGCCGGGATCATCCTGGCCAACACCTACCACATGCACCTCAGGCCGGGTGAGGACGTCGTGGCCCGGCTCGGCGGGCTGAACCGGTTCATGGCGTGGCCCGGCCCGATCCTCACCGACTCGGGCGGGTTCCAGGTCTTCTCCCTCAAGGGCATGCGGAAGGTCACCGAGGACGGCGTCGAGTTCCGCAGTCACATCGACGGCTCGACCCGGTTCCTCTCGCCCGAGCGCGCCATGGAGATCCAGTGGACCCTGGCCCCCGACGTGGCGATGGCGTTCGACCACGTGATCCCCGGCCAGGGCACGCGGGCCGAGGCCGAGGAGGCGCACGAGCGCACCCTGCGCTGGCTGGCGCGCTGCCGCGAGCGGCACCAGGACCTGCGGCGCCGGCACGGCGCCGCCCGCGCGCACGACCAGGCGCTGGTGCCCATCGTGCAGGGCGGCGTGCACCGGGACCTGCGCCGCGCCAGCCTGGCGGGCATCCTGGGGCTCGGCGACTGGCACGCGGTCGCGGTCGGCGGCCTCTCGGTCGGCGAGCCGAAGGCCGAGATGCGGGCGGTGCTGGAGGACCTGCAATCGGTGCTGCCGGCCGGGCTTCCCCGTTATCTTATGGGGGTCGGGTTCCCCGCCGACATCGTGGCGGCCATCGGCCTGGGCATGGACCTGGCCGACTGCGTGGCCCCGACGCGCATGGGACGCCACGGGACGGCGTTCACCGACGACGGCCAGCTCAACATGGGCGGCCTGCGCTGGCGCGAGGACGAGGCGCCGCTCGACGACGGCTGCGACTGCGAAACCTGCACCACGTTCTCGCGGGGCTATCTGCGCCACCTCTTCGCGGCCGGCGAACTGCTCGGCCTGCGGCTGCTGGCGCTGCACAACGTGCGGTACCTGATCCGGCTGGCCGAGCGCGCCCGCGCCGCCGTCATCGCCGGGACGTTCAGCGCGTGGAGCCGCGAGTGGCTCGCGCGATACACCAGCAGGGAGACGTCGTGACCGGTTCGCCGCTGTTCGCCTATCTCGGTCCGCCGCCCGGCGGCCAGGGCCAGGGCGCCATGTTCATCGTGGTGCTCCAGATCGTCGCGCTGGTGGCGATCTTCTACTTCCTGCTGATCCGGCCCCAGCGGCAGCAGCAGAAACAGCACAAGGCGCTGCTCGAGGGCCTGAAGAAGGGCGACGAGGTCGTCGCCGGCGGCGGGATCATCGGCACCATCGTCCACCTCAAGGACGACCGGGTCACCCTGCAGTCGGGCGAGGCGCGGGTCGTGGTGCTCCGCGAGCGCATCACCAGCGTGCTCGGCGCCAAGGACGAGGCGGCTACGAAGTCGTGAGCCTGCTGCCCATCCACCTGCTCGGCTCGCCGGTCCTGCGCGAGCGCTCGGCCGAGGTCCCCGCGGTCACCGACGAGGTGCGCGCGTTCATCGCCGACCTCGTCGAGACCATGCGCGCCAGCAAGGGCGTGGGCCTGGCGGCCAACCAGGTGGGCGTGGCGACGCGGGTCTGCGTGGTCGAGGCGACGCCCGGCGAGGTGCACGCGCTGGTGAACCCCGTCGTGGTCGAGGCGAGCGGCAGCGTGCGCGACGAGGAGGGCTGCCTGTCGATCCCCGACATCTACGGCGACGTGACCCGCGCGGC
>CAZJZC010000433.1:0-1715 GCA_964550365.1 uncultured Gemmatimonadales bacterium
AGCCGCTCCCGCTGGATCTGTGACAAGATACGGTCGGCGAAGTCCTGCCGCTCGGCCAGGTCGGCCAGCTGGCCGGAGATGCGGTCGAGCTTCTCGTGCAGCATGTCGAGCTCCTCGGTGGCCACGGCCTGCTTGCGTCCCCCGCCCAGCCAGTGGCGGATGACCTCCCCGATGGCCCGCCCCACCGGCCCCAGGAAGATGATGGCCGTGGTGATGATGCCCGTCACCATGCCGGCGATGGGCACGATCTCGTGGATGATGATGTTCGGGTCGGGCGCGACGGGCGGCAGCTGCATCAGCCGCCGTTCCCGCCGCCCAGGGCGCCCTTCTCCCGCACCTGCGCCAGCATCCGCTCCGAGAAGTCCTGCCGCTCGGCCAGCTCGGCGACCTGGCCCTGGAGCTGGGCCACGGCCTCGCGCAGGTCGTCCACGTCCTCGCTGGGCTGGTCCACCGGCCCGCGGATGCGCGCGGCGATGGCCTTGCCCAGCGGGCTGAAGGCCACCACGCCGAGCATGCCGGTGCCGAATACCATGATGATGGCGACGATGTCTTCCATCAGGCGTCCTTGGGCGCGCCCAGCGCCCCGCGCTCGCGGGCCTGGGCCAGCATCCGCTCGGTGAAGTCGAGCCGCTCCTGGGTCTCCAGCAGCTGGCGGCGCATGGCGTTCATCTCGTCCGACAGCTCGTCCATGCGGCTGGTGTCCGCCGGCTGGCCCGGCCCGAGCGACCGGCCGTGCATGATGCGGTTGCCGATGGCCCGGAAGACCGGGCTGTAGGCCACCAGGGCGATGGTGGCGCCGATGATGGCGGCGGTCGCCATGTTCTGGATGGCATAGATGGCCTCGACCGGCACGCTACCGCGCCCCCGGCAGGGCGCCGGTCTGCCGCGCCTGCGCCAGCATCCGCTCGGTGAAGTCGAGCCGCTCCTGGGTCTCGCCGAGCTGCTGGCGGAGCGCCGCCACCTCGCCCGACAGGTCGTCCACGCGCTCGACCTGGTCCGAGGGCAGGCCGCGCGGCGCCCTGCCGTGCAGGATGCGGTTGCCGATGGCGCGCGGCAGCGGGCTGTAGGCCACCAGCACGAAGGCGCCGAGGAACAGCACCGTCTGGACCAGCTCGAAGACGCGCCACTCCTCCACGGTCAGCTCCCGCCGGGCAGCGCTTCGCGCGCGCGCTGCTGGGCCAGCAGCCGCTCGGCGAAGTCCAGCCGCTCCTGGAGTTCGTGGACCTGGCCGAGCCCGCCCCGCACCTCCTCGAGTTCCGCGCGCAGATCGGCCAGCTCGTCCTTGAGCTGGGCCAGCTCCTCGTCGCTCACCCGCTGCCCGGTCACGTGGCGCAGGAGGGCCTGGCCGACCGGACTGAACGCCAGGGCGACCACGCCGGCGACCATGAAGAAGACGATGGGGATCAGCTCGCGTGGAATGGCCCCGCTCCGGCTGACGGCTCGCGTGGACGACGGACATTTCCCTGACGGGAGGAAGGCCCCCCGGGTTTCACGCCTAAACGGCGAATCTAGGCCGACTTGGAGGCGACCGCCAGCAGCGGCGCCAGCGCCGGGCCGGTGGCCGAGTCCCGGGCCCGCGCCACCACCTCGGGGGGCCCCTCGGCCACCACCCTCCCGCCGGCCTCGCCGCCCTCGGGGCCGAGGTCCACGATCCAGTCGGCGGTCTTGATGACGTCGAGGTTGTGCTCGATGACCACCACGGTGTTGCCCTTGTC
>CAZJZC010000434.1:0-1692 GCA_964550365.1 uncultured Gemmatimonadales bacterium
GTCCAGTTGGCGGCGAACGTGCCCGCCGCCCAGTTCCAGTGATAGACCGACGGCAGCGCGCGCCCGCGGAACCGCGCATAGGCCGCGGCCTCGAACCAGCTCACGCCCGCGACCGGGTGCTCGGCGTGCCCGTCGGGGTAGCCGCCCAGTTCCCAGGTGCTCGGCCCCGGCCGACCGGTGCGGTCCACGAAGGCACCGCGCGCCTCCCGCCAGCCGACGCGCCGTCCGTCGCGCTCGAACGCCGGCCACCAGGTCGAGTCGGCGTAGCCGCCCGCGTCCACGAACTCCTTGAACTGCCGGTTGGTGACCTCGAAGCGGTCGATGAAGTAGTCGGGCAGGTCCAGCTCGCCCAGCCCCTCGAGGCCCGGCGACTGGACGATGACCGGCCCGCCGCTGACGAGCACCGTGCCCGCCGGCAGGTCGGCCGTCGCGGCGAGCCGGAGCGTCTCGCCCGCCGCGAGGGCCGACGCGTAGTTCGGCCAGGTGTTGGCTTCGTAGGTCACGGAGCCCTGGCGCTCGAACCGCAGGCGGAACACCGTGCGCGGCACCCACACGCTGTCGGTCGGCGTCGTGCCGAGCGTCTGCCAGGCGGTGTCGCCTTCGAGCGCGCGCCACGACGCGCGGGCGCCGGCCGGATCGGTGGTGAGCACCACGCGCCGCGCCAGCCGCCGCCACAGGCGCAGGCCGGCGGTGTCGGCCGCGCGGGGTTCGCCCAGCCGCCGCGCCAGCAGGAACGCGTTCGCGACGTCGCCGGAGTCGCTGAGCTGTTCGATGCGGGCCAGTGTCCCGGCCCGGGCCGCGCGCGTCCGCGCTCCGTAGACCGACCAGGCGATGGCCGCCAGCACGACGGCGGCGGCCCCGGCGGCCAGCACGCCGGGCCGCACCGGCGAGCGGGCCCGCGCGGTCCGGGCCTCGCGCACCTCCTGGAGCGCGTCGGCGAACGCCTGCATGGTGCCGTGGCGCTCGGCCGGCGCGGGCGCCAGCGCCCGCGCGAGCACCGCCGCCACGGCCGGCGCGGCGCGGCGGACCTCGAGCAGGTCCGGGACGCCCAGCAGCCGGGAGGTGATGACCTCCCGGGCGTTGTCGGCGTTGTGCGGCGGCGCGCCGGTGACCATCTCGAACAGCACGCACGCCAGCGCGTAGACGTCGCTGCGGGCGTCGAGCTCGCGCTCGCCGGCCGCCTGCTCGGGGCTCATGTAGAGCACGGTGCCGAGCGACAGGCCTACGTCGGTCAGCCTCGCGTCGCTGCGCGTTGCCAGCGCGATGCCGAAGTCGGCGATGAGCGGCTCGCCGTCCTTCAGCATGACGTTCTCGGGCTTGATGTCCCGGTGCAGGATGCCCTGGCGGTGCGCCGCCTCGAGGGCGCGGGCCAGCTGTATCACGAGCCGGAGGGCTTCGTCCACGTCGAGGCGCCGCTGGCGCTCGAGCAGCTCGCGCAGGCTCTCGCCCTCGACGTACGGCATGACGTAGAACAGGAAGCCGCCGGCCTCGCCGGAATCGAACAGCGGCAGGATGTGCGGATGCTGGAGATTCGCGGTGATCTCGATCTCGCGCAGGAACCGGTCGGCGCCCAGCACGGCGGCCAGCTCCGGCCGCAGGACCTTGAGCGCCACCTTGCGGTGATGCTTGAGGTCGGCGGCCAGGTACACGGTGGCCATGCCGCCGGCGCCCAGCTCGCGCTCGATGGCGTAG
>CAZJZC010000435.1:0-1690 GCA_964550365.1 uncultured Gemmatimonadales bacterium
GGGCAGACCGGCATCCTCATCGAGGGCTGGGGCATCGCGGTGGACGCCGTCGTCGCCGACTTCATCGGCGGCGCCGCCGAGGACCTGACGCTCGAAGGCGCGAAGGGCGCCGACGTGGTGCTGGTCGAAGGGCAGGGCAGTCTCATCCACCCCGGCTACTCGGGCGTCACCCTCGGCCTGCTCCACGGCTCGTGCCCGAGCGCGATGATCCTGTGCCACCAGGCGTCGCGCAGGTTCGTGGGCGATTACGGCGGACGCGAGGCGTGGCTCGAGATCCCGAAGCTCAGCGAGCTGGTGCGCATCTACGAGGACGCGGCCCGCCCGGTCCATCCGTCGACGGTCGTCGGCGTGGCGCTCAACACCTACGACCTGTCCGACGCCGAGGCGCGCGCCGCCGTCGAGGCGGCGCAGGCCGACACCGGCCTGCCGGCCACCGACCCGGTGCGGTTCGACCCGGCTCCCCTGGTCGATGCCGTCGTCCGGGCCCATGCCGCCTGGAAGCAGTCCCGCGGCTGAACACCGGCGCGTCGCTTCGCGCCGCGCCGCGTCGGTCCGGTACCGAACCTCCACGCACTTCGCTCCATGATCGTGCCGCCCCGGGACTCCCGGAGCGGCGCGGCCGTGCCGGCCGCCCTGACGCACCACGCCGGAGGCCCCATGGCCCTTCCCACCCTGACCCTCGTGCTGGTCCCCGAGGGCTCGGCCCGCCAGGCCGCGCCCATCCTGGCCCAGCGCTTCCCTCACGTGCGCTGCGAGACCGGCTCGGTGCTGGTCGGCATCGGCCGGCGCGAGACGCCCGAGAGCGTGCTGGCCTACTGCCGCGAACGGCGCATCGGCATCCTGGCCTCGTGCGTGGTGGCCCGCAGCCTGGTGCCGCCCGGCGCCGCGGGGGCCGCGTGACGGACCGGTGACGGCGGTGCATCATTGTCCGCCGCGGGCCCTCGATCGTCGTCCACACGCGCCGGGACGGTCCGGCGGGGCGTGCGACGTCCGGCTGGCGGGAGGATGACGTGACCGGCTTCGAGTGGTTCGTGCTGCTGTCCGCCGTGCTGGGGGCGCTCAGGGTCCTGAAGGAGGCGAACCGCTTCTCGACCGACGACGACGAGAGCTTCGCGGTGGCCGTCGTCGGCATCATGGCGGCCCTCGGCCTGTTCGTCCTCGGCCTCCATGCGGCCGGCCACCAGCTGGCCGGCCGCATCGTCGCGCTCGCCGGGCTCTTCGTCGGCCTGGCGCCGCGCCGGTGGCTGGCGCGGCTCACGCCCGGCTTCCTGCCGCTGTTCGACGATGACGACGCGCCGGCACTGCTCGCCTCGGCCGTGCCCGACGCTCCGCCATCGTCGTTGCCGGCCGCCGGCGCCGACCGGGCGCTCCCGCCGGGCGCTTCGGAGGAGGCGTCAGGCCCCGCTCCCGCGCCACCGGGCGCGGGTGACGCCCCCGCGCGGCCGCCCGCCGCCGCGCCGGAGTGATTGCGCGCCGGGACGCGTCCGGCCGGTACCGATGAACCGCCGAGTCCGTCGTATCGTCGCGCCGCCCCGGGAGTCCCGGGGCGGCGCGGTCCGTTCGGGGCCGCGCCCGACTCGAAGTGGAGGTGCGGTCCATGTTCAGCAAGCGCAGTACCCTCGCGGCGAGCCTCCTGGCGCTCGCCCTCACGGCGGCCTGCACCAGGGAGGCGGCCGACGGCATCACCGGC
>CAZJZC010000436.1:0-1666 GCA_964550365.1 uncultured Gemmatimonadales bacterium
AGTTCCGCGCGGCGCGCCGGCTGTGGGCGACGCTGCTGCGCGAGGAGTTCGGCGCGGACGACGCCTCCTGCCGCCTGCGCTTCCACACGCAGACCGGCGGCTCCACGCTCACCGCGCAGCAGCCGCTCAACAACGTCGTCCGCGTCACGCTCCAGGCGTTCGCGGCGGTGCTGGGCGGCACGCAGAGCCTCCACACCAACGGCTACGATGAGGCGCTGGCGCTGCCCACCGCGGCGTCGGCCACGCTGGCCCTGCGGACCCAGCAGATCGTGGCGCACGAATCGGGCGCCACGCGCACGGTCGACCCGCTGGCGGGCAGCTGGTACGTCGAGGCCCTCACGGCCGAGCTCGAGGCCCGCGCCCGGGACCTGCTGGCCGAGGTCGAGCGGCGCGGCGGCGCGGCCCGCGCGGTCGCCGACGGGTTCGTGCAGGACGAGATCGCCGCCGCCGCCTGGGCGGCCCAGCAGGCCATCGAGCGCGGCGACGACGTGGTGGTCGGCGTGAACCGGTACACCGACGAGGGCGACCAGCCGCCCCAGGCGGCGCCCGATTTCTCGGCCCTCGCCGCCCGCCAGGTCGCTCGGCTCGCGGCCGCCCGGCTCCAGCGGGATGCCGGCCGCGTGCGCGCGAGCCTGGCGGCGGTGCGCGACGCGGCGTCCCGGCCGGATGCGCCCCTCATGGAGCCGATCCTGGAAGCCGTGCGCGCCCGTGCCAGCGTCGGGGAGATCTCCGGCGAGCTCGAGGCCGTCTGGGGGCGATTCGCCCGCTGAGTCGCGCGCAACGCCGGCCGCGACGGCCGGGCGCCGCGCGGGCCGGACGCCGGATTTGACACGACGCCGGAATCCCTGCTAAGCTTAAGGGCTATGCCAACTTACGAGTACAGGTGCCCGCGCTGCGGCACCGAGTTCGAGAAGGTCCAGAAGATCACGTCCAAGCCGGGCGCCCCGTGTCCCAAGTGCCGGGCCAGGGCCGAGCGCCAGCTCTCGGGCGGGGCCGGCCTGGTGTTCAAGGGTTCCGGCTTCTACCTGACCGACTACGGGCGCGCCGGCCAGAAGAAGACCAGCGAGACGACGGGCGAATCGGGTGGCGCGAAGGATGCCGCGCCGGCCGCCGCCCCGGCCGCGGCGCCCGCCGCCGCCAAGGGTCCCGGCAAGCCCAAGAAAGCCGACTGAGCGATGGTGCACGAGGCGATCCGGGCCGAGCTGGCGCGCGTCGCCGCGACGCTCGGCGCACCGGCGGACGTCGCCGTGGAGCTCGAGACGCCGCGGGAGAAGGGCCACGGCGACGCGGCCAGCAACCTGGCGCTGACCCTGGCCCGGACCCTCAAGGCGCCGCCGCGCGCCATCGCCGAGCGGCTGGTGGCCGGCCTGGCCTTCCCGCCGGGCCTGGTCGCGTCGGTCGAGATCGCCGGGCCCGGCTTCATCAACTTCCGTTTCGGCACCGACCAGCTTGCGACCACGCTGCGCGGCATCCTGGCCGCCGGCGCCGGGTACGGCCGCAGCCAGGTCGCCGACCCGGTGCCGGTCAACGTCGAGTTCGTCTCGGCGAACCCGACGGGCCCGCTGCACGTCGGTCACGGGCGGCAGGCGGCGCTGGGTGACGCCATCGCGTCGCTGCTCGAGTGGACCGGCTGGCCGGTCACGCGGGAGTTCTACTACAACGACGC
>CAZJZC010000437.1:0-1648 GCA_964550365.1 uncultured Gemmatimonadales bacterium
TTCCAGCAGACGACCGAGACCTTCTCGTTCCTGCTGGCGGGCATCGCGGCGGTGTCGCTGCTGGTGGGCGGCATCGGCATCATGAACATCATGCTGGTCTCGGTCACCGAGCGGACCCGGGAGATCGGCGTGCGCAAGGCGCTGGGAGCCACCCAGGGCGCCATCCTGTTCCAGTTCCTGGTGGAGGCGCTGGTGCTGTGCCTGCTCGGCGGTACCCTCGGCGTGCTGTTCGGCGCCGGCGGCGCGCTGGCGCTCTCGAAGTTCTTCCAGTGGAACACGCTCATCAGCCCGTTCAGCATCGGCCTGGCGTTCCTCTTCAGCTTCGTGGTGGGGCTGTTCTTCGGGATCTGGCCGGCCCGGCGGGCCAGCATGCTCGACCCGATCGTGGCCCTCAGGTACGAGTAGCGCGGCCGGCGGCCGCCTCGCGGGACCTCAGACCAGCGGACGAGCGCGGCGCCGGGACGGGCCGCGCTCGACGTTCCGGCCGGCCGGCCGCCGCGCGACGCCGGAACGGGCGGCCAGGCCTGCCGGCGGCGCCCGGCCCCCTTAGATTCCCGCCCCATGCTCCTCGCCCTGCTGTCGGCCGTCGCCCTCGCCCAGGACCCGCTCCCGCGTCACTCGGGCCGGGACCGCCAGCTCACCGTGCCGGTCCCGCGCCTCGAGGGCGCGGCCGTCGTCGACGGCGTGCTCGACGAGGACGTCTGGCGCCGGGCGGCGCTGCTGACCGGCTTCTCCCAGTACCAGCCGGTGGACGGCCAGCCGGCCGACGACACCACCGAGGTGCTGGTGTGGTACGCCAGCGACGCCATCTGGTTCGGCATCCGCGCGCGCGAACGGCACGGCGACGTGGTGCGCGCCACCAGCGCCAACCGGGACAACATCGGCAGCGAGGATCACGTCCAGATCCTGCTCGACACCTACAACGACCGGCGCGTCGCCTTCCTGTTCGGCGTCAACGCGCTCGGCGTCCAGCAGGACGGCACCCGCAGCGACCAGTTCGGCGGCGGCGCCGGCGGCCGCTCGGGCGGCGGCGGCGGCGTGGGCATCAACTTCCTCGACGGCAACGTGGACCTGAACCCGGACTACGCCTTCGAGTCGCGCGGGCGGCTGGTGAGCGGCGGCTACGAGGTCGAGGTCCGCATCCCCTTCAAGAGCCTGCGCTACCAGGAGGGCGCCACCCAGACCTGGGGCATCAACGTCCTGCGGCGGGTCCAGCACTCGGGGTTCCAGGACTCGTGGGCGCCGGCCGTGCGGGCCAGCGCGAGCTTTCTGGGCCAGTCGGGCACGCTGACCGGGCTCCACGACCTGCGCCGCGGCCTGGTGCTCGAAGCGGCGCCGACGCTGACCCAGCGCGCCGACGGCGCGGCCGGCGCGGGCGGCTGGGCCTACGACTCCTGGTCCCAGCTGGGGGGCGACGTGCGCTGGGGCCTGACGCAGAACCTGAGCCTCAACGGCACCGTCCTGCCCGACTTCTCGCAGGTGGAAGCCGACGTCGGCCAGATCCTGCTCAACGAGCGGTTCGCCCTGTTCCTGCCGGAGAAGCGCCCCTTCTTCCTCGACGGCCTGGAGCTGTTCGACACGCCGGAACAGCTGATCTACACCCGGCGCATCGTGGACCCCGACGCCGGCGTGAAGCTGGCCGGCAAGG
>CAZJZC010000438.1:0-1633 GCA_964550365.1 uncultured Gemmatimonadales bacterium
GCCGACAGCCGGCGCCACAGCTGCTGCACGCCGCGCGAGTCGGGGAAGGCGCCGCCGTTCGTGGTGTTGCCGAACATGGCGATGCCGATGTTCTGCGGGCTCTTGAGGTACTTCACGCCCTCGAAGCCGGGGGCCGCCGCGAACGGCGCGCCGTTGATGTCGGGCGGATAGATGAACGAGCTGGACAGGAAGTCACCGCGGTAGGCGGCGCCGATCGCGAACGGCAGGTTGGCGGTCGAGTAGTTGACGCCCGCCTGCTCGGTCACGTCGGGGTCCTGCGCGAACGCCGCGAACACGTTGGTGAAGCTGAAGCCGCCGTCCGGGATGTCCACGTTGTAGGCGGCCTCGGACCGCTGCTGGAACTCGGTCGCGATGGCCACGATGTCGGCGATGTCCTGCGCCGAGTAGCCGACGGCGGCCAGGCCGGCGTAGTCCGCCGCGTTCTTCGACGTGATGTTGATGAAGCGGTACAGGAAGTACACGATGTCCTGGTTGCCCGACGGGAAGTTCCACATCAGGCCGCGCTGCTCGACCAGCAGGCCCATCGGGTGCTGCCGGCCGTTGGCCAGGTTGGTGTTGCCGTCCCAGAACCGGACCCAGGTGTCCTGCTGCGAGACCGTCTGGCGGCCGAGCAGCGAGGAGTGGAACAGGCTCGGGTCGTTGATGTTCGCCGCGCTCGGCCAGTTCGCCAGGTCGTCGGCGTTGAGGGCGTTGAACACGTTGGTGCGGCCTTCGCCGTGGGCCTGGTCGCCGCGCGGATCGAAGAAGAAGGCGCCCACCGTGTCGCCGGGCCACGGGAAGTTCGGCCCGTCGGTGCCGCCGATGAGCGCGGCGATCTGGAGGCCCGAGTTGAAGATGTACTGGTTCGGGCTGCCCTTCGGCCAGAAGCCGCCGGCCAGCGAGGGGCTGTTCGTCGGATCGACGCAGCTCTCACCGATGTTGTTGATGTTGCACTGCACGCGGTTGACGTTCATCACCACGTTCACCGAACCGGCGAACAGGTTGAATCCGCGTGCGGCGGTCGCCCGGGCGGTCCGCCGGACGGGCCGGGCCTCCGCGATGCTGGCGGCCACCAGGCCGACCACCGCCGCGGCAGCCGTCACCCGCGTCAGACCTCGGAGAAAATTCGATGCCATGCGAACTCCTTGACCGTTTGACGGGCGCCGGCGCGCCCGGTAGTCGGGGCGCCGGCGTCCGTGACGCGTTCTTAGAAGTTGAACTGCAAGCCAAGCCGGAAGTTGAAGCCCGGCGCGTTGAACGTGTGCACACCGTTGTTCAGGTCGTACCAGGCGTTGAACGCCGTGTTCTGCTCGGAATCACTGAAGAACCGGTCGCCGTCGCCGAAGCGCGACTCCGCGCGCCGCAGCATGATGCAGTTCGGCACGCCGGAGGACGAGCTCGGCAGATAGGCCGAGCAGTCCGACAGGTCGATGCCCGACTCCGCCACCGTGTTGCCCTGCGCGTCGGTGATGGTGCGGGTCCGGACCAGTGAGCCGGCCTCGTTGGCCAGCGTCACGCGGACCGGGTCGATGACCTGGTTCTGGTACAGCTCGTTCCGCACGTCGCCGGTCTCGGCGAAGATGAAGTTCAGGTTGGTGAAGTTGAACAGGTTCCGGAAGTCGGCGTAGACCGT
>CAZJZC010000439.1:0-1627 GCA_964550365.1 uncultured Gemmatimonadales bacterium
AGGAACACGGCGGCACGCACGTGGCCGTGGCCTTCGAGGACACGGCGCAGGGCGCGGCGGCGATGCGCGCCGTGAGCGACCTCGTGGAGGCGGCCGACGACTCCGGCGTCGCGGCCGAGCTGAAACTGAAGCCCGGAGCCGACCCGCAGGTCCTGCTCGAGCGGCTGATGCGACAGAACGTGCGACTGCGGAGGTTCGAGCGGGTGGAGCCGTCGCTCCAGCGCATCTTCCTCGACATGGCGGGTCCCGAAGCCGCGGAAGCGGAACGACGGGAGGCCGCCCGTGCGTAAGGTCTGGGCCGTCATCCGGCGCGAGTTCATCGAGCGCGTGCGGACCAAGTGGTTCCTGATCTCCACGGTGCTGGGCCCGGTGTTCATGATCGCCATCTCGGTGCTCCCGGCCCTGCTGACGTCGAAGACCGGGCGGGTGAACCACATCGTGGTGGTGGACGAGGGCGCCGGCCCCCTGCTCCAGCGGCTCGACGCCCAGCTGCAGCGCTCGGGCCGGTTCCGGCTGATGGTCCTGGCGAGCGACCCGGACCGGCGGGCCGCGGTGACCGACTCCCTGACGATCCTGGTGCAGGCGCAGGGCATCGACGGCTTCCTGACCGTCTCGGCGGCGACGGTCGAGTCGGGCCTGGCCGAGTATCGGGGTCGCAACGTCTCGTCCCTGCGCGACATGGAGATCCTGTCGCGGACACTGCGGCAGGCGGTGCTCGTCGAGCGGCTGACGCGACGCGGCGTGGACCCGTCGGTGGTGCAGGAGGCGCAGTCGGGCATCGACCTTCGGACCCTGCGCATCTCGCGGCGCGGCGCCACGGGGGAATCGGGCGAGGCCACGTTCTTCCTGGGCTATTTCGTCGGGCTCATCCTGTACATGGTGATCCTGCTCTACGGCGTGAACGTCATGCGCAGCGTCATCGAGGAGAAGCAGAACCGCATCATCGAGGTGCTGGTCTCGAGCCTCAAGCCCTTCCAGCTGATGATGGGGAAGGTCGTCGGCGTCGGGGCCGTGGGCATCTTCCAGTTCCTCATCTGGTCGGCCACGGCCTGGGCCATGATCCACTACCGGACCCAGATCCTCGGCCTGTTCAAGGTCTCGCCCGAAGCGGTGGCCAACGTCCAGCTGCCGCAGGTGGGCGGCCTGCTGCTGGGCGTCGCGGGCGCCTATTTCCTGCTGGGCTACCTGCTCTACTCGGCCCTGTTCGCCATGGTCGGCTCCACCTGCAACACGGAATCGGAGGCCAACCAGGCCCAGCAGCCGGTGATGATGATCCTCATCGCCGCGCTGATGATGCTGTTCCCGGTGCTCAACGACCCGGGCGGCCAGCTGGCGGTGGTGTCGTCGATGGTGCCGTTCAGTTCGCCGATCATCATGCCCATCCGGGTGGCGGCGTCCGACGTGCCGCCGAACGAGCTGTGGCTGTCGCTCGCGGTCGGCTTCGCGAGCGTCGTGGTGGTCGTGTGGGCGGCGGCGCGGGTCTATCGCATCGGCATCCTGATGTACGGCAAGCGCCCCAGCATCAAGGAGTTGTGGCGGTGGGCCAGGCAGGGATGACGGGTGATAGGGGTGGGGGTGGGTGAGAGGGGTGGGTGATGGGGAGAGGTGATGGGTGATGGGTGATGGG
>CAZJZC010000440.1:0-1624 GCA_964550365.1 uncultured Gemmatimonadales bacterium
GGGTTGCGGGCCACGTCGGCCACCAGGCGGATGAAGTCGGGCACGAACTCGCTCAGCACGTCGCCGGCGACGTTCGACTGGTCCTCGCCCACGCCGATGAACACGTCGCCGCCCATCCCGGCCGCCGCGGCGCTGATCTCGGGGCCGGTGCGCGTGGTGGTGCCCTCGCGCATCAGGTCGCCCATGAGGTCGGCCAGCCACACCTGCGTCGCGGTCTCGTTGGCGTTGCCGAAGCGCAGGGAGAGCTGGACGTTCGCCTTGGGTACGGTGCCGTATTGCACCAGTGTCACGCCCATGCCGTTCTCGAGCGTGAAGGTGCGCGGCTCCGGCAGGCGGAAGTCGCGTGGCGTGCCGCCCGGGGGCGGGGTCTCGCGCTGCTGGGCAGTGAGCGGCGTGGTGCCGAGCGCGGTGCCGAGCATGGCGGCCAGGACCCGCGGCAGGACGCGGCGGGTCATCGCGGTGCGATGCATCAGTTCCTCCCCGTGGCCGGCGCCGCGCCGGGCGTCACCGTCAGGATGGTCCGGTTGGTGGCACGCAGGTATTCGCGCGCGGTGCGCTGGATCAGCTCGGGCGTCACCCGCGCGAACTCGTCCTCGAGCCGGTTGATCCGGGCCGGGTCGTCGTCGAACAGCGCGAAGCTGGCCAGCAGGTCGGCGCGGCCGAACTGGCTGCCGACCGTGTTGTAGAGCTGGCTGCGCAGCTTGACGCGGGCCCGCTGGAGCGTGGCGTCGTCCACCGGGGCCTCCTGGAGGGCTGTGACCTCGGCGTCCACCAGGCGCACGATGGAATCGGCCGAGGTGGCGGCATCGTGGATCAGCGAGATGGTCCACAGCATGGGGCCGTTGTAGTTGAACATGTTGCCCAGCAGGTTGATGCCGCCCGAGACGCCGCCGGCCACGCCGCTGCGCTGGACGATCGCGGCATAGAGCCGGCTGTCGCGGCCCTGGAGCATGATGGCGTCGATCATGCCCATGGCCCAGTACTCGGGCGTGTTGCGGTCGGGCATCTTGTAGCCGATGGCCAGCGCCGGGCGCGGGGCCAGGCGGTCCTCCCGCGTGGCGCGCTTCTCGGCCGTCTGCCGCGGCTCCCGGATGTCGGGCTGGGTGATGGCCGGCCCCCGCGGGATGGTGCCGAAGTAGCGGCGGATCCACGCCATGGCCTGGCGCGGCTCGAAGTCGCCCACCACCACCAGCGCCGCGTTGTTGGGCGCGTAGTAGGTGCGGAAGAAGTCCTGCACGTCGGCCAGCGTCGCGGCGTCGAGGTGCTCGAGGTCGCCGTAGAAGTTGTGGGCGTTGTACCAGTTCTCGTTGGCGTACTGCGGCAGGTCGAGCCAGGGGAAGCCGCCGTAGGGCTGGTTCAGCACGTTGACCCGCACCTCGTTCTTCACCACGCCCTGCTGGTTGACGAGGTTGGAGTCGGTGATGTCGAGCCCGCGCATGCGGTCGGCCTCGGCCCACAGCGCGGTCTCCAGCTTGTGGGCGGGCAGGGTCTCGAAGTAGTTGGTGAAGTCGAAGCGCGTCGAGCCGTTGAGGGTGCCGCCGTTGCGCTGGACCAGCCGGATGAACTCCATCTTCCCCAGGTTGCGCGAGCCCTGGAACATCATGTGCTCGAACAGGTGCGCGAA
>CAZJZC010000441.1:0-1623 GCA_964550365.1 uncultured Gemmatimonadales bacterium
TCGCGGAACTCGGCGTCGGTCTCGGTGGGGAAGCCGACCAGCGCCGTGGTGCGGACGGCGATGTCGGGCACCGCCTCGCGCAGCCACTGCACCTTGGTCCGGATGGTGTCCTTCCGCTCGGGGCGCCGCATCAGCCGGAGCATGCGGTCGTTGCCGTGCTGGATCGGCATGTCGAGGTACTTCACCAGCCGCGGCTCGGTGGCGAACAGCTCCACCAGGGCCGGCGTGATGCCCATCGAGTAGACGTAGAGCGGCCGGAACCAGCGCACGCCGGTCTCCCGCACCAGCGTCCGGATGAGGTCGGTCAGCCGGACGCCGTCGGCCAGGTCGCGGCCGTAGTGCCCGAGGTCCTGGGCCACCAGGTTGATCTCCTGCGCGCCCTGCGCCTCGAGTTCCTGCGCCTCGCGCACCAGCTCGGCCAGCGGCCGCGAGCGGTGCCGGCCCCGCATCAGGGGGATGGCGCAGAAGGCGCAGGTGTGGTCACAGCCCTCGGAGATCTTGAGGTAGCGGACGTGGGGCTTGGTGCCGAAGAAGAACCGCAGGCCCGGGTGCAGCGCCTCGGGCTCCTCCAGCAGACCGTCGGCCACCAGCCGCGGGAGCAGGCCGGGCAGGTCGCCGAAGCCGTAGAAGTAGTCGATCTCGGGCAGCTCGGCCCGCAGCTCGTCCTGGTACCGGCTCACCAGGCAGCCGACGGCCACCACCGCGCGGCAGCGCCCCTCGTGCTTCATGCGCGCGGCCTGGAGCATCGCGTCGATGCTCTCCTTCTTGGCCGCGTCGATGAAGCCGCAGGTATTGACGAGGATGACGTCGGCGTCGTCGAGGGCCGGGGCCACCTCGGCGCCGTGGCCCACGAACCGCGCGATGAGCGCTTCGCTGTCCACGGTGGCCTTGTCACAGCCCAGGGAGATGACGCCGAGCTTCATGCGGGAAAGATAATGAAGAACCGGGCGGCCGACCGGCGGCGGCGGGCCGGACTACGGGATCAGCGGTAGTTCCCGAAGGTCAGCTGGATGCCGAAGTCCTTCCCGCGCAGGAGGGCCATCACGGCCTGGAGGTCGTCGCGGCTCGGCGAGGAGACCCGGACCTCCTCCCCCTGGATGGCGGCCTGGACCTTCTTGAAACCGCCGTCCTTGATGGCCCGGACGATCTCCTTCGCCTTGTCGGCGGCGATGCCCTGCGTCAGCCCGATCTCGCGGCGCACCGTCCCCCCGGCGGCCGGGCCGACCGTCCCGATCACCAGGTTCTTCACCGGGACGCCGCGCTTGATCAGCCGGCCCTGGAGCAGGTCGAAGAGGGCGGTCATCTTGAAGTCGTCGTCGGCCACCAGGACGATCTGCGCGGCGGCCTTGTCGAACTCGATGGAGGCCTTGGAGCCCTTGAAGTCGTAGCGCTGGGCGAGCTCCTTGCGGGCCTGGTTGACCGCGTTGTCGACCTCCTGGAGGTCGGCGCCGGTCGAGATGTCGAAGGAGTTCTGCGATGCCACTGCTCAGGTCAGGAAGCTCTCGAGGGCGCGCGCCTTGGAGATGTGCCGCAGGCGCGAGAGCGCCTTCTCCTTGATCTGCCGGACCCGCTCGCGGGTGATGCCGAGGAGCGAGCCGATCTCCTCGAGGGTCATCGGCTCCT
>CAZJZC010000442.1:0-1612 GCA_964550365.1 uncultured Gemmatimonadales bacterium
GGCCTGGTCGCCCGGCGCGGCATCGCCGGCAACTGGGAGTGGTGGTGCTTCGCCGCGGCCCACGTGCTGATGGCCGTCCTGCTGGCGCGGCTGTGGCGCCGGGCCGAGGTGGTGACCGACGCCGAGCTGATCGAACTGCGCTACGCGGGCCGCCCCGCGGCCCTGCTGCGCGGCACGCGGGCCTTCTTCTTCGGCCTGCCGCTGAACTGCGTGGCCATCGGCTACGGCATGCTGGCCATGCGCAAGGTGCTGGTGGCCCTCGGCGTCACCGACATCCCCGGCCTGCCGGGCGATCCGCAGGTCACGGCCGTCCTCGTCATCGTCCTGCTGACGCTGGTCTATTCGGCGGCCAGCGGCCTGTGGGGCGTGGTGGCCACCGACTTCCTCCAGCTGGTGCTGGCCATCGCGGGCGCGCTCGTCGTGGCAGGCTACGCGCTGGCCGAGGTGGGCGGATTGAGCGGCCTGCGCGAGGCGCTCGTGACGACCGGCCGCGCCAACGCGCTCCACATCGTGCCCCAGGCCGGCGACGCACTCCCGCTCGGCACCTTCGGCGCCTACCTCCTGCTCCAGTGGTGGACGTTCCGCGGCGCCGACGGCGGCGGCATGTTCGTCCAGCGGCTCAGCTCCGTGAAGGACGAGCACGAGGCCGAGCGCGCGGCCGGCTTCTTCAACCTGCTCAACTACGTGGTGCGCACCTGGCCGTGGGTGGTGGTGGCCCTGGCGGCGCTGGTGGTCCTGCCGCCGCTCCAGGACCCGGAATCGGCCTACCCGCTGATGATGCTGCGCTATCTCCCCGTCGGCCTGCTGGGCCTGGTGTTCGCCTCCCTGCTCGCGGCGTTCATGAGCACCGTGTCCACCCAGGTGAACTGGGGCGCGTCCTACGTGGTGCGGGACCTGTACCAGCGGTTCTGGCGCGTCGACGCCGGGCAGGAACGGCTGGTGCTGGTGGCGCGGGTGGCCAGCGTGGTGATCACGGTGGTGGCGGCGGCGATGAGCTTCCGCATGACCGACGTGGGCCGGGTGTTCCGGTTCCTGGTGCTGATCGGCAACGGGACGGGCGCCGTGCTGCTGCTGCGCTGGTTCTGGTGGCGGGTGAACGCCTGGGCCGAGTGGGCGGCGCTGGTCACGGGCACCGTCATCGCGATCCTGGCCGTCACGGTCCCGGCGCTGAACGCCCTGACGTTCGGCGCCAAGCTGGCCCTCACCGCCTTCGGCACGCTGGCCGTCTGGGTGCCGGTCATGTTCCTCACGCCGCCCGAGCCGGCCGCGCATCTCGACGCGTTCTACCGCCGCGCGCGGCCCGGCGGGCCGGGCTGGGGCCCGGTGCGCGCGCGGACCGGTGTCGAGCCGGCCACGCCGCTCGGGCGCGATCTTGCGGCCACGCTGGCCATGCTGCTCAAGGTCGTCGGCGCGATGCTCGGCGTCGGCGGGCTCGTCGTCGGGTCGGTCGGGTGGATGGCCGGCGGGTTCGGCGCGGTCGTGGCGGGGTACGGGGTAGGGGTAGCGGTAAGTGAGAGGGGTAGGCGTAGGTGAGAGGGGTAGGGCTAGGGGTAGGGGTAGGTGAGGGTGATGGGTGATGGGTGATGGGTGAGGTGATGGGTGATGGGTGAGG
>CAZJZC010000443.1:0-1592 GCA_964550365.1 uncultured Gemmatimonadales bacterium
CGGCGCCGGGGCCGGCGGACGACGGCCGCGTCGCGCCCGGCGCGGGGCCCGGCCCCCCGCCGGCGGCGGGCCGCCGGACGTAGGTGCCGAGCGGCTGGACCCGCTGGACGCCGTTCAGGCGGCTGAGGGCGATGATGTCGCCGCCCCGGACCTCGGCCGAGACGCCGCGCACCAAGCCGCTGACCCGCCGGACCCGGGCGCCGCGCGCGGCGAGCGTCCGGGCCAGGACGTCGAGGTCGGCGCCGGGCCGTGCCAGCACCCAGACGGTGACGGTGGTGTCGGCGCGGGCCTGGGCCCGGGCCAGCAGGGGGGAGACGCCGCGCGGGACCTGGGCGGCGAGGGTGCCGGCGCCCGCCAGCGCGAGCGCGGCGGCGCACGCGGCGGCGCACGCGGCGGACGCCTCACGCCGCACGCGCGGTCCCGGTGCGCCTGAGCGTCAGTGCGTCGGCGGGCGCGGTCTCAGGCGGCGGCCGTCTGCTCATTCAGCCGCACGCTCACCACGCTCGAGACGCCGGGCTCCTGCATGGTGACGCCGTAGATGGCGTCGGCCGCGGCCATGGTGCGCGGGTTGTGCGTGATGACGACGAACTGGGTCTTGGCCTTGAACTCGTCGAGCAGGCGGGTGAACCGCCCGATGTTGGCGTCGTCGAGCGGCGCGTCCACCTCGTCGAGCAGGCAGAACGGGCTCGGCTTGGCGAGGTAGATGCCGAACAGCAGGCTCAGCGCCACCAGCGACCGCTCGCCGGCCGAGAGCAGGTGGATGCGCTCGGTCTTCTTGCCGCGCGGCCGGGCGTGGATCTCGATCTCGCTCTCGAGCGGGTCGGCGGGGTCGACCAGGAACACGTCGCAGGCGCCGCCGCCGAACAGCGTCTCGAAGACCCGCTGGAAGTTGGCGCGGGCGGCGTCGAAGGTGGCCACGAACCGCTCCTTCGCCACCACGTCGAGTTCGCGGACGCTCTGCTGGAGCGCGTTGCGGGCGTTGGTGATGTCGTCGCGCTGGGTGACGAGGTGCGTGACGCGCTTGACCTCCTCGTCATGCTCCTCGAGCGCCAGCGGGTTGACCGGGCCCATGGCCTCCAGCTGGGCCCTGAGGTCGTCGGACTCGGCCCGCAGCTGCTCGGGCAGGCCCTCGACGTCGGTGGCCTCCGCCAGGATGGTGGCGAACGGCCGGGCCCACTCGGTCGCCAGGCGTTCGCCCATGAGCCGCCGCGAGCCGGCCAGCTCGCTGGCCTCGAGCTCGAGCCGGTGGCTCTCCTCGGTGAGCGCCGTGACGCGCTCGCGCGCTTCGTCCAGCTTCTGCTCGGCCGACGCCAGCGCGGCCTCGGCGAGCCGCACGCCCTCGGTGGCGCTGACCGCGGCCCGTTCGAGCTCGGCCAGGGCCGCGCGCTTCTCGCCCAGCTCGTCGCCCCAGGCTGAGCGCTGCCGCTCCAGCGCGGCCAGCTCGTGCTCCAGCCGCGCGGCCTCCTCGGTGAGCACGGCGATCCGCTCGGTGTGCTCCTGCGCGGCGGCGGCGGCGGCCTGCTCCCGGTCGCGCACCGCGGCGAAGCGCGCGCCGACCTGCACGTCCTCCACCTGCCAGTGCACCCGCCGCT
>CAZJZC010000444.1:0-1585 GCA_964550365.1 uncultured Gemmatimonadales bacterium
CCGCCCGGCATCCACCGGGGTCGCAGCGCGGCCGCGCTGCTGTCGAACGTCACCCGCGACAGCGGGCCCGACGGGAGCTGCTTGACCCAGATCGCACCGCCCGACTCGTCGCTCAGCCCTATCGCCAGCCGGCGGCCGTCGGGAGACAGCGCCATCCCGGCATTGCCCTGTGGCGTCAGGCGCAGGGGCCTTCCCATGTCGACGGCTTCCGTCCGCCCCGCGCGGTCCACCCAGATCAGGTCGTGGACCTCCTCCAGGCCCACGGCGCCGCGGATCATCACCAGCGTGCCGGCGGCGGACACGTTGAGCATCGCCTGCGCCGACTGGTCGATGAGCACGCTGTCGAGGACGGCCACCGGCGAACCGCGCGGCTCGAGCGCGCCGAGGTCGAAGGGGATGACCAGCGCCGCGCCGTCGGCGCGGACGTACAGCACGTGGCCCGTCGGTAGATAGCGGCCGGCGATCGCGCCGGCGACGACCATGCGGGACCGTCCCGACCGCAGGTCGAGCGCCCACAGGTCGCGCGAGACGCAGGCCGCCGCGCACCGCACCACGAGCACGCCCCGCGAGTCCGGCAGGGGGCTGATGCCGCGAACGGCCCCGGAGTCCCGGGGCCAGATGACGGTGGGCGTGCTCCCGCCGCCCGCGTCCACGCGTCGCAGTCCAAAGGAGCCGGCCGGGGCGAACACGATGGTGCCGTCGTCGAGCCACGCCGGCGCGATGCCGCTGGCCATGGTGTCGGCCAGCGTAGTGGCGGCGCCGCCCACCACCTGGACCCTTAGCAGTCTTCCGCCCGCGCCGAAGGCGATCCACTGGCCGTCGGGCGAGAAGGTGGCGCTCTGCGCGGTCAGGGTCCCCGCCAGCGGCACCGGCCGGTCGTTGTCGCGCAGCTTCAGCCACAGCTGCGGGATGAACGGCCCCGCCGGGGACGAGCCGGCGTACACGAAGCGCGACCCGTCGGGCGAGATGGCCAGCGAGCCCAGGCCGTTGGAGAGCGGCTCGGCGTCGCCGAGCAGGGCCAGGCTGTAGCGGGCGACCGGCCCGGCCGGCCTCGGCCGGAGCAGCGCCCAGCCCGCCAGCGCGGCCATGATCACGGCGACGCCGAGCGCCGGCAGGGCGAGGCGGCTGCGCCAGTCTCTCCGCTCCGGGCCAGCCCGGGCGGCGCCCGCTCTGGTGGCCGCGGCGCTGGCGGAGAAGCCGACGGGGTTCGCCAGCGCCTCGCCGAACGCGGCGGCCGTGGGGAACCGGTCGGCCGGCAGCTTCTCGAGCGCGCGGACGATCACCGCTTCGAGCTCGGGCGGGATGGTGTGGCGCTGGAAGGCCAGCGAGCGCGGCTGCTCGGTCATCACCCGTGCGATGATGGCCTGCGCGGTCGGGCCGGTGAACGGCGGCTCGCCCGCGAGCATCTCGTACAGCACGCAGCCCAGCGCGTACACGTCGGCCTTGGGCGAGATGTCCTTCTCGCCCATGGCCTGCTCCGGCGCCATGTAGTGCGGCGTGCCGAGGCTCATGCCGGTCTCGGTCATGCGCGTGCCGCCGCCCACCGTGCTCACCGCCAGCGCGATGCCGAAGTCCGCGACCTGGG
>CAZJZC010000445.1:0-1579 GCA_964550365.1 uncultured Gemmatimonadales bacterium
CGCGAGCACGGCATGGGCGGGCTGATGAACGGCATGGCCCTGCACGGCGGCGTGCGCCCCTACGGCGCGACCTTCCTGGTGTTCTCCGACTACTGCCGGCCGTCCATCCGGCTGGCGGCGCTCATGGGCCTGCCGGTCATCTACGTCTTCACCCACGACAGCATCGGCCTGGGCGAGGACGGCCCGACCCACCAGCCCGTCGAGCACCTGGCCGCCCTGCGCGCCATCCCCAACATCACCGTCATCCGCCCGGCCGACGCGCCCGAGACGGCCGAGGCGTGGCGCATGGCGCTGGAGCACCGGGCCGGCCCCACCCTGCTGGTGCTCACCCGCCAGAAGACCGCCCTGCTCGACCGGGCGGTGCTGGCGCCCGCCGCGGGCGCGCGCCGGGGCGGCTACGTGCTGGCCGACGCGGCCGGCGGCGCGCCCCGCGTGGTCCTGATCGGCACCGGCTCGGAGGTCGGCGTGTGCCTGGCCGCCAAGGCCCTGCTCGAGTCCGGCGGCACCCCCACCCGCGTGGTGTCGATGCCGAGCGTGGAGGTGTTCGCGCGGCAGGATGCAGGCTATCGTGCGATGGTGCTCCCGCCGTCGGTCCCGGCGCGCGTGGCGGTCGAGGCGGCGCAGAGCTTCGGCTGGCACCGGTGGGTGGGCGACCGCGGCGACGTCGTGGGCATCGAGCGGTTCGGCGCGTCGGCGCCGTTCGAACGCATCTACCGGGAGTTCGGCATCACCGCCGAGGCCGTCGCCGCCAGGGCGCGCGCGCTCGTCTGAGCAAGGAGATCGTCATGTCCCTTCGGCCTTCGAATCCCGGCAGTCCGCTCGGCTCGCTGGTGCGCCACGGCCAGAGCCTGTGGCTCGACTACATCCACCGCCAGATGCTCCAGACCGACGAGCTGAAGACGCTCATCGAGAGCCGCGCGATCCGCGGGGTGACCAGCAACCCGACCATCTTCGAAGGGGCCATCGGCACGAGCGACGTCTACGACGAGGCCATCGCCGCGCTGGGCGACAAGGGGCTCGACGCGCTGGCCATCTTCGAGTCGCTCGCCGTCGAGGACGTGCAGGCCGCCTGCGACGCGTTCCGCCCCATCTACGACATGTCGGGGGCCAACGACGGCTACGTCTCGCTCGAGGTGTCGCCCCGGCTGGCGCACGACGCCCAGGGCACGATCGCCGAAGCCCGCCGGTTGTGGGCCCGGGTGGCCCGGCCCAACTGCATGATCAAGATCCCCGGGACGGTCGAGGGGCTCCCCGCCGTCAGCGATGCCCTGGCCGACGGCATCAACGTCAACGTCACCCTGCTGTTCGCCGTGCCGATGTACCGGCGGGTCATCGACGCCTACCTGACCGGCCTGGAGCGGCGGCTGGCGGCCGGCCAGAGCGTCGAGGCCCTGCGGTCGGTGGCCAGCTTCTTCGTGAGCCGGGTGGACACCGAGACCGACAAGCGGCTCGAGGCGCTCATCGCCGGCGGCGCCGACCGCGCGGCCATCGCGCCGCTCCTCGGCACCGCCGCGATCGCCAACGCCAAGCTGGCCTACGCCGCCTACACCGAGCTCTTCGAGGGCGAGCGGTTCCGCGC
>CAZJZC010000446.1:0-1578 GCA_964550365.1 uncultured Gemmatimonadales bacterium
CCCGTCCCGCCGTCAGGTCAGCCGGACCGCCTGCAGGATCGCCCGGAGCGACGCGAAATCGGGCACGAGCAGGAAATGGCCCTTCAGGGTCTCGTCCTCGGTGACGAACGAGAACTCCGTCTCGACGCAGAACACGTAGTCCCGGTCACTGCCGAAGTTGAGATAGGTGGACGTCAGCACCGCCGCGGCCGAGTCGATCACCAGGGTCGGCGGGCTGGGCAGCAGCATCATGCCCATGAACGCGCTGAGGGCGTTCATGTAGGCGCCGCACAGGATGTTGCCGGCCTCCTTGAGCGACGACTGCTCGAACTCGCCGAACGACTGCGTCTTCCCCGCCGGCCGGCGCAGCAGCACGTCGCACAGCCGCCGCGCCGAGGGTTCGGGGAACACCAGCAGGGTCCGGCCGGTGAGGTCGCCCAGCATGTGCAGGAGGATGGCCGCCACGACCTCGCCGGGATCGCCCAGCAGGTCGGCGACGTCCTCCAGCCGGGTGACCGAGATCTTGGGCACGCTGATCATGATGCGCCTGTTGGTCATCTGCGACAGCGCCGTCGCGGCGTGGCCCGCGCCGATGTTCTCGACCTCCTTGAGGGCGTCGAGCTGGAGTTCCTTCAGGTCTCGGATGTCGTCCATGGGAAACCCGTTCATGAGTGCGTTCCGTGCCTCGGGGATCGGCGGCGGGCGCCGGAAGCCGGCCCGCCCTCACGCGTCACCGCCCGCGACCGCCGTTCACATCAGCCCGCCGGCATCCAGGATCAGCGCCGGCTTCCCGTCGCCGAGGATGGTCGCGCCGCTGAAGACCGGCAGCATGCCGCGCGGCGCCTCGAAGCCCTTCACCACGATCTCCTGCTGGCCCATGAGGGCGTCCACCACCACGCCGGTGCGCCGTTCGCCCACCTCGAGGACGATGACCGGCACGCGCGCCGCGGGCCGGGAGCTGGTGGCGCCGAACAGCGCGCTCAGCCGGACCAGCGGAAGCAGCCGCCCGCGCAGCACCAGCGCCTCGCGCCCCTGCACCGTCTGCACCTCCTCGGGCCGCGGGTCGATCGTCTCGGCCACGTGAGTCAGCGGCATGGCGTAGGTCTCCCCGCCCACCCGCGCCAGCAGGGCCCGCATGATGGCCAGCGTCACCGGCAGGCGCAGGGTGAACGTGGTGCCGCGGCGCTCCTCGGTGCGCACTTCCAGCGAGCCGCCCAGGGCCCGCGCGGCCGTGGCCACCACGTCGATGCCCACGCCCCGGCCCGACACGTCGGTCACCTGCTGGGCCGTCGAGAAGCCCGACCGCATCAGCAGCCGGTGCAGTTCCTCGTCGGTCAGGCTCGTGGCGTTCGCGTCGACCAGGCCGAGTTCCCGGGCCTTGGCCAGGACCCGGGCCCGGTCCACGCCGCGCCCGTCGTCGCCGACCCGGATGGCCACGCTGGAACTCTCGCGCACCGCCGCCAGCGTCAGCCGGCCCGCCGCCGGCTTGCCCTGGCGCAGCCGCTCCTCGCTGGTCTCGATCCCGTGGTCGATCGCGTTGCGCAGCAGGTGCACCAGCGGCTCGGCGATCTCGTCGAGGATCGCGCGGTCGAGCTCGAT
>CAZJZC010000447.1:0-1557 GCA_964550365.1 uncultured Gemmatimonadales bacterium
GGGGAGGAGTACCTGCGCCGGTTCCGCGGGTTCGTGGCGCGGTGGGCGGAGCGCCAGGTCCCGACCCCGCCCATGACAACCCACTGACACACCCTCCGGCACCATCCCGGCATGATCCGCGAACGCCCCGACGACCCGGACCGCCCCAGCCCCCGCCCGCGCCCCCGCCGACGGCGCGGCCCCCGGTGCCCCGCCTGCGGCGGCACCGACACCGTCCGCATCGTCTACGGCATGCCCTCCCCCGAAGCGTTCCAGGCCCAGGAACGCGGCGAGATCCATCTCGGCGGCTGCTGCCTCCGCGGCGACGGCCTCGACCCGAACCGCCACTGCCGCTCCTGCGGCACCGACTTCTCCGCCCCGCCGAGGCGGTAGCCCGCCGAACCGCCCCGGCCCGTCACCCGCGCCGGCCGCCCGCCCCCTGGAGCGCCTGGAGCACCGCGCGCAGGCTGGACAGGTCGCGCAGGCGCACGATCCGCCGCGCCCCGCCGGCACTCACCCCGCCCGGTTGAGCCACCAGAACCCGCCGTTGAGCACCGCGGCGAACGCCACCCACGCCGCGTACGGCACCAGGAGCCAGGCCGCCGCCCGCGCCAGCGGCGCGAAACGGGCCAGGGTCCAGACGATGAGCGCGAACAGCACCAGGATCTCCGCCAGGGCGAGGTCCGGCCGGCGCAGGCCGAAGAACAGGAACGACCACGCCAGGTTGAACGCCAGCTGGACCAGGTAGAGCGCCAGCGCGGCGCGCACCTCTGGCCGCCGCCATCCCGCGCGCCACACCAGCCAGCTCGCCCATCCCATCATCAGGTAGAGCACCGTCCACACCGGGCCGAACACCCAGCTCGGCGGCGCGAAGGACGGGCGCACCAGGGTCTGGTACCACGTGGCCACGGCCGCGCCCGTGCCGATGGCACCGAGAGCGCCGACGGCGAGGGGCAGGGCGAGGGCCGCCAGCAGGACGAGGTAGCTCATGCCTCAATCTACCAGCCGCCCGGATGCCGGCGGCCGTTCCCCGGACCACGGCCCGCGCGCCCGGTAGCCCTCCCCCGCCCCGGCACGTATGTTCGCCCCCGTCCAACGCGACCGGAGCGACGCCGTGCCCGTCCACCCGATCCTCACCGGCAACACCTACCTGGTGAAGGAACACGTCGGCCTGTTCAAGGCCGCCAACGAGTACGACGTCTACGAGCCGGCCTCCGGCCAGCACGTGCTCGCCTGCCGCGAGCCCGACCTCGGCTGGTTCACCAAACTGCTCCGCTTCACCGAGTACAAGCGCAACACGCCGTTCGACATCGAACTGCGCACGCCGACCGGCGAGCTGGTGCTGAACATCACCCGCGGCTGGACCATCCTGCGCGCCAACGTCGAGGTCCGCGACGCGCACGACCGCCTGCTCGGCGGCTTCCGGCAGCGACTGCTGTCCATCGGCGGCAAGTTCGAGGTCACCGACGCCGACGAACAGCCGGTCTGCATGCTCACGGGCAAGTGGACCACCTGGGAGTTCAGCTTCACCCGCGGCGAGACCGAGCTGGCCCGCGTGACCAAGAAATGGGCCGGCCT
>CAZJZC010000448.1:0-1554 GCA_964550365.1 uncultured Gemmatimonadales bacterium
ACCTTGAAGCGGTCGATGTCGAGGAACAGCAGGGCGAAGGCGAAGTCCGCCCGGCGCCGGGCGCGGCCGATCGACCGGGCCAGCAGGTCCACGAACAGGGCCCGGTTCGGCAGGCTGGTGAGCGCGTCGTGGAAGGCGTCGTGGACCAGGCGCATCTCGGCGGTCTTGCGCGCGGTGACGTCGCGGAAGCTCCACACCCGGCCGACCGGGACGCCCTCGAGCCGCTGGGGCGTGGAATAGCGCTCGTAGACGCGGCCGTCGCGGAACTCGATCTCGTCGTAGCCCTCGGCGTCGGGGTGGGCCTGGAGCGCGCGCAGCTTGCGCACGAACCCGTCGGGGTCGCGCATCTGCTCCATGAGGTGGGTCTGGATGGCCTCCTCGTCGCCCAGCTCGGCGATCTCGGCCGGGACGTGCCACATCTCCAGGAACTTGCGGTTGTAGGTCTCGACCCGGCCGTCGCGGTCGACGACCATGATGCCGTCCGCGGTGGACTCGAGCGTGGCGTGCAGCAGCGACAGGGTGCGCCGCTGGCGCTCGGCCGAGCGCTTGAGGTCGGAGACGTCGTGGTAGATGCCCTGGGTCGCGGGCCGGCCGTGCCAGACGATGTCGGCCACCGAGCAGTGCAGGTCGAGGGTGCGCCCGTCCTTCGCCAGGCCGGTCAGCTCGAAGTGCGACGGGACCGTCAGGCCGGCCTCGATCCGCGCCACCCGTTCGCGCACCAGCGCCTCGCTGGCCGGCGCGATCAGCCGCATGAACGGCAGGCCGGCGGCCACGTCGGCCTGGCTCCAGCCGAACAGCCGCTCCCACGCCGGGTTCACCAGCACGATATCGTCGCCCTGGATGACGTAGATGGCATCGGCCGACTGCTCGATGAGGGCGCGGAAATTGGCCTCCGACTCCGCCAGCGCGGTCACGAAGCGCTTGCGGTCGGTGATGTCCACCAGGATCCCGTGGAACAGCGTGTCGCCGGACTCGGGGTCGCGCACGGCGGTGCAGGTGTCGAGCACCGTGCGGTGCTGGCCGTCGGGCCGGACGAGCTCGATCTCGAACTCGCGCACCGCGCCCTCGGCCCGGAGCAGGTCGAGCTCCCGGGCCCGCCGGGCCGGGTCGGCGAACAGCTCCACGGCGTTGATGCCCGCGAGCTCCTCCATGCCGGAGACGCCGAGCATGTCGAGGAACGCCTGGTTGGCGTCGAGCACCTCGCCCTTCAGGTTCGAGACGTAGACGCCCTCGCCGAGGTTGGCCACCAGGCGGCGCAGGGTGTCGGCGTCGGCGAGGTCGGCGAGCCGGGTCGCGCCCGACGTGCGCGCGCGCCGGATGGTCCCCGCGATGGCGGGATCCGGGGCCTCGGCGGCCGGGCGGGACGGGGGACGGCGGGGCGTCATGGGCGCGCGCCTAATGTGCCACCCGGCCCCCGTTTGGGCGAGAGCCCGGCTTGATAATGGGACCGGGCGGGGCGACATTTCGGCCCGTCCGCGCCAGTAGCTCAATTGGCAGAGCAACTGACTCTTAATCAGTAGGTTCTAGGTTCGATTCCTAGCTGGCGCATCGGCG
>CAZJZC010000449.1:0-1551 GCA_964550365.1 uncultured Gemmatimonadales bacterium
GAGGCGCGCTGGCGGAACTGCTGGCGGCCGCGGCGCTGGTGCTCGGCGGCGCGCTCGCGCGGGCCGTGGCGGCGGCACCCGACCTGGTGACGGAGCTGGGCCTGGCGACCACGCCGCCCTCGCGGCCGGTCATCCTGCTGATGGGCGACGCGCACGCGGGGCGCCGGCTGCCGCCGCGCGCGGCGCTGGCGCCCGTCGAGCTGGCCGGCGACTGTGCGCCGGCGCCCCCGGCGGCCGAGCGGGTCCTGCCGGCCGCATCGATCGCGAACGTCGCCGCCCTCGCGCGCCTGCGCGACAGCCTCGGCGCCGAGCCTTCGGGCCGGTCCGCCCGGGCGCTGGGGTGCGAGGTCGCCCTGCGCGCCCGGCTGTTCGAACCGAACGAGGCGCGCCGGCTCATCTTCACCGACCCGCAGCGGGCCCGCGTCGGGTACGCCGCG
Organism: uncultured Gemmatimonadales bacterium; assembly: GCA_964550365.1. GTDB lineage: Bacteria > Gemmatimonadota > Gemmatimonadetes > Gemmatimonadales > JACORV01 > DASXPG01. Next base: position 438 of record CAZJZC010000449.1, read on the forward strand.
TTCCGCCTCGGTGTCCGCGGCCTGCTCGAGCGCGTCCACACGCCGCGCGCCCGCGCCCTGCTCGGCCAGCTGGCCGATACCGCGCGCTACGCGAGCACACCGGCCATCCGCCGGCGTATCGAGGAGATCACCGCGTCCGGCGGCGGGCCGCCCGCCAGCGTGACCGGGCGCCTGGCCGTGGAGGGACCGGCGCGCTGGCGCGTGGCCATCGTCGCCTCCCAGGCGCCGGCCCCGACGTTCGACCCCTGGACCGTCGCGCCGCTGACCGACGGCCGGGTGCTGGAGTTCATGGTCGCGGCCGTGAATCCGGCGGCCGACGGGACCTTCTCGTTCCCCGACCTGTCAGCCGGCTGGTACCAGCTGGCCCTGCTGGCCCCGGAGGGTTCGCCGCCGATCCGGACGGGCACCCTTTCGGTGACGGGCGATCCGGGGCAACTTTACGTGGATGCGGCCGCGCGCCGCGATCTCGGCACCATTCGAATCCGCTACCAGTAACCCGCGCCGCCTGCGCGGGAGGGAGACACCGGAGTCGCCATGACGCTTGCCGACCTGCCAGTCCTGAATCCGTCCACGCCGGCCCGTGAGGCCAGGCGCGCCGCCGTGGTCGCCGCGCTGTTCGCGGTCTTCGGCGCGCTCTATGCGCTCGGCCGCGCGGCCGCGGCGGCCCCGCCGGACCTGTCCGGTTCGACCGACCCGGTGTTCGGGTTCGCCTACCCGCGGGGCTGGGGCATCGCGTCGGCGCTGTGGACCGGCGCCGCGACCTGGCCGGGCAGGCTGGCGGCGGCCGACATGGGGACCACCATGGCCGTGCTGGCCGTGGTGATCCTGGCCATCGCGCTGGTGGTCGTGATGCATCCCGACATCCTCTCGCGCCAGGGACCGCAGTACGTGTCGCCCGCGCGGCGCATCGCGACGGTGGCGATCGCCTTCGTGCTGGCGTTCCTGATCTTCGCCGCCGTGGGGCACATCGACGACCTGATCGCCTCGGCGGCACAGGACGCCTCGCGGCGCAAGCTGGTGGGCTATGCGGCGCTGTCGGCCATCGTCTTCGGCGGCATCTGGTCGTTCATCGGCCCCAAGGACTTCGGCCGGCGCATCCCGCTGCGCATCTCGC
>CAZJZC010000450.1:0-1541 GCA_964550365.1 uncultured Gemmatimonadales bacterium
CGGGCGAACGCGTCCCAGTCGGCGCAGCCGTGCCACTGCGCGACGAGGCGCCGCGCCTCGGCGGGCGTGAGCCCGGCTCCGGTCGAGTGCGGACGGCCGAGATGCCGGCTGACCGCCGCGCGCAGCCGGTCGTGATCGAACCGGCGGCCGGTCCCCTCGGCGATGCGCCGCATGGCACCGGCATCGCCGGTCTCATGGGCCGCGACCAGGTCCGCCGCGAGCCGCTCGGCGTCCGCCAGGCTCGGGGGCGCGGGGAGCGAGCCGGCCCCGGCGCGCCGCAGGACGTCGGCGAGCTCATCGTGCCCTCGCCTCGTCGCCCAGGCCAGCGGCGTGGCCCAGGGCGGATCGTCGGGATGGACCGGCAGGGCGCCGCGCCGCAGCAGGAACCTGGTCATGCGCGCATGGCCTTTCCGCGCGGCCCAGCCGAGGGGCGTGGACCGGAACTCGTCGTCACGCGGGTGCAGGTCGGCGCCGTGGTCGAGGAGCGTGCCGGCCACCAGCACGTCGTCGTCGCCGGCGGCGCGGTGCAGGGGCGTGACGCCCAGCCAGTCGGGCCGGTCGGGGTCCATCCCCCGGGCGACGAGGTACGCGGTGAGCGCGCGCGTCTTCCCGCCGTGTGACGCGCGCCGGGCCAGTCCGGGCGCGGTGCGCAGCATGAGGCGCACGAACGCGTCGTGGCCGTTGCCGGCCGCGTTGGCCAGGGCGCCCGGATCGTCGGCCAGGGCCGGATCGGCGGCGAACACGGCCGCCGCCGTGCGCACGTCGCCGTAGTACGCGAGCAGTTCGACCGACCGCGCCGACCCGTAGCCGCACAGCAGTTCGACCATGCGCTCGTCGCTGCGCGCCAGGGCCATGCTCAGCGCGTCGGCCGAACTCTCGACCGGCGGGCTCGGGTAGGCGCCGTGCTCCAGCAGCAGCTTCGCGACCTCGTAGTGGCCGTTGGAGACGGCCGCGTACAGCGCGTGCCCGCGGGGCGCGATGTGCTCCTCGGGCTCGTTGGGGTCGGCGCCCCGTTCCAGCAGCAGCCTCACGATGTCCAGGTGGCCGCGGGCGGCGGCGTTCCGGAGCGGCGTGCCCGCGCCCAGGTAGTAGCCGCCGTAGTCCGACGGCCTGCTCGCCAGCGACGGGTCGGCGTCGAGAAGCTCGCGCACGCGCGCGAGGTCGCCGGTGTGCGCGGCGGTGTTGATGTCGATGGTCGCGCCGCGGGCCCGGAGGTGCGCCAGCACCTCGTCGGGCGTCGCCGGCAGGTCCATCGCCCAGGCCCGGTAGTGGTAGTCGCCGCGGGTGAGGTGGATGGGCCGCGCGCGGTCGTGCCGCGGCGCATCGATGTCGGCGCCCCGGGCCAGCAGTTCATCGATGATGTCGAGCCGGCGCGTCAGCACCGCCCAGTGGATCGGCTGGCTGGATCCGGCGTCGCCGGCGTGGAGCAGGTCGGGCTCGGCGTCGAGCAGGCGGCGCACGGCCGCGAGGTCGCCGGCGCGGATCGCCTCGGCCACGGGCTCTCCGCGCGGGGAGGCCTGGGGCAGGGCGGCGACGAGCAG
>CAZJZC010000451.1:0-1541 GCA_964550365.1 uncultured Gemmatimonadales bacterium
ACGCGCCAGCAGCGCGACCGCGATCGCCGTGTAGCCGTACCCCGGCGACAGCTTCTCGTACAGCGCGAACGTCACGCCGCTCACCTCGGCGGCGCCCGCCAGTCCGGCGATGGCGCCCGAGACGAGGAAGGAGACGACCATCACGCGCGTGACGCGGATGCGGCCGCTGACGCGCGCGGCGAGCGGGCTGGCTCCCGTCGCCCGGATCGCGAAGCCCGGCACGGTGCGCGCCAGCACCACCCAGAGCAGCGCCGCCAGCAGAACACCGAGCGGGAATGCCCAGGTGAGCCGCGTCCCCGGCACCAGCGCCGCCAGCCGCGCCGCGGCCGCGATGGCGTCGCTCTGCGGGTACGTCCGTGCCGATTCCTGGAGCGGGCCATGCACCAGGAAGCCCACCAGCAGTTCGGCGACGAAGTTGAGCATGATGGTGGTGATGACCTCGAGCACGCCGAAGCGCGCCCGGAGGAGGGCGGGCACGGCGGCCCATGCCGATCCGAACAGCGCCGCCGCCAGCGGAATCATCGCGGCCGCCGCGAGCGGCGAGCTCAGGCCCCAGTGCGCACCGATCCATGCCGCCGCCACCGCGCCGGCGTAGAACTGCCCTTCGGCGCCGATGTTCCAGACGCCGGCGCGGAAGGCCAGCGCCACGGCGATGCCGAGGATGAGCAGCGGCGTCGCGCGCGCCAGGACGGCGGCCAGCTCGGTCACGCGGCGGTGCTCATCTCCCCGCCCCGTCGCCGATGGCGTAGAAGTACCCGTCGCGCGCGCCGACGTAGATCACACCCTTCCAGACGGCCGGCGTCGCCTCGATGCATGGCCCGCCCGGCAGGCGGAACTCCCACAACAGCGGCGGCACGCGATCCGGGACGCGCACGTCGAACGCGCGGATCGCGCCCTCGCAGTCGGCCACGATGAGCGTGCTGTCCACCACCACCGGCGAACTCCAGGCGTGCGGCGGCAGGCGCTGTTCCCAGCGGATCGTCCCCCGGTCGCGGTCCACCGCCAGCAGGCGGCCGGAGTTGGTCGTGACGAAGAGCGTCCGGCCGAACAGGGCCGGCGTGGACCAGATGCCGCCGAACCGCTCACCTCCGCCTCGCGGCACTTCCAGCCCCCAGACCCTCGGCGCGTCCGGCCGCCGCGGGTCGAGCTTCTGGAGCTGGCCCGCGGCGGCAGACCGCCGGTTGAACCGCTGCAGCTCGGACGCCACGTACAGGAAACCCTCTTCGTCCACCACGATGGAGGCGTCGGTGTCGTCGCCGGCCCAGTACCGGAAGACCGGCCGCACGCTCGTCGGGTCCGTGCGCAGGCGGCTGAGGTCCACGCCCCACACCGCACCGCCGCTGTTCGCGAAGTACGCCCGCCAGCCGAACACGGCCGGCGAGTTCTCGATGCTGACCTCCTGGTCGCGGATGTCGCGCAGCAGCTGGTCGTCGAACGACGGGACCCGCGCCAGCACCTCCGGCGCCACGGTCACCCGGCCGTCCGCCCCGTAGCCGCGGTTCAGCTTCACCACGTAGAACCAGCCGTTCTCGCCGCCCTCG
>CAZJZC010000452.1:0-1529 GCA_964550365.1 uncultured Gemmatimonadales bacterium
CGCGCCGCAGCTAAAACCGATAGCGTTAAACGGCGTCCCGAATGAACTTTGCGCCATTCACGTCCGAGGAAGTCGCGAAGATTCGCCGCGTCGCTGCGGGCCCCACGGCGCTCGGCGGCGTTGGCATGATCGTCGGCGCCGCGTTCAATGGCTGGAGCCCGCCCATGCTGCTGTGGGGCGGCGCAGCTCTGATTGCCGCGTTGCTGTCCTGGTATTTCGATGACTAGACGGTGAACGGTCCAGATGATAGGTAACAGTGTGTCCTCAGCTGATGGGTGACACTTTCCGAGCACCTTTGTGATTGCCGCCCCGCCGTCGTGCGGGGCGGTCGAGTTGATCCACGATACACCCCACGGCTTCATGGAACCGGCCGAGCCAGACCGGACCGAAGTAGACGTTCCAGAGGCTATCGTCGATCTCCTCGAAGCCGATCTCGAGCTCCGCAAGCAGATGGCTGACGTTGACCCAGCGGTTGTTCCAGCGGATGCCGCCGTTGCGGCTGACCAGGCGGCGTTCGAAGTGGCCGGGGTACTCGAGCGGCGCCAAGGTGGTGCGGTACGGGCGCGGCGAGGGCGTGTAGCAGCTCGCCGGCGTTTCGTCGTTGAGTGCCTCGTGCGGCCGCACCTGGTTGTAGCGCCACCGGAACCGGTCGAATGCCCGTTGTTGCGCGGCGAGATCCGCCTGCGGGGGCCGGGCCGTCGCGGCCTTCAGTGTCTTGTGCATCCGCTCGTGCCGGCCGTTCTGCTCCGGGTGGGCCGGCTCGATCAGCTCCGGCCGGATGCCCAGCCGCACCCACCACACCGCCAGCGTCGAGAGCCGGCCGAGCGCGTTCGAGGCGAAGGGCGTCCCGTTGTCCGTCCGCAGCCGCGCCGGGAGGCCATAGCGCCGGAACAGCCGCTCGAACACCGCCCAGCTCGCCTCCAGCGTCGGATGTAGCACCCCCCGGCAGCCCAACAGGTAGCGCGTCGCCCCGTCCTGGAGCGTCAACGGGTAGCAGTACACGCCGTTCCCCGTCCGGAACTCGCCCTTGTAGTCCGCCGTCCACACCGCATTCGGCGCGTCCATCGGCGTGCCCGGCGGCCCCTGATGGAACCGGCGCCGGCTGCGCCGCCGCGGCTGAACCCGGCCGTAGCGCTCCAAGATCCGATGGACCGTCGTCTTCGGCGGCACCTGGTCCGCCGGGACCCGCGCGCGCAGGAGCTTCCGTACCTTCCGCGCGCCCCAGGTATAGCGCCGCTGCAGCTGCAGGATCAGCCGCACCACCGCTGGCGGCGTCGCGTGCGGGCACCGCCGCGGCCGGTGCGACCGGTCGCCCAAGGCCGCCGGCCCGCCCTCCCGATACCGCGCCAACCACTTGTAGCCGGTCTTCCGGCTCACCGCGTAGCGCGCGCACACCTCCGCGAACGACCACCCCGGCCGATGGACGTCCTGCACGAACCGCAGTCGCTCATCCATGGCTGACGTCTCCCTCCACGGCATCGGTGCCTCCTTGCGCAGGCACCTAGTTTGGAGCGAGTGTCACCCATCAG
>CAZJZC010000453.1:0-1527 GCA_964550365.1 uncultured Gemmatimonadales bacterium
CGTCCGGCGGCACGACGGCGATGCCGAGGGCCGAGGCGTTCTCGCGCACCCGGTCATCCAGCGACAGCACGCTGAGGGCGCCGAGCGCCTGGTGATAGACCGCCGCCGAGGCGACGTGGAAGGCGTCGAGGGTCCGCAGGGGCTCCCTGGGGAACGGGCGCGCGGCGCGGGCGGGCACGTCGCCGACCAGGTCCATGATGACCCAGGTGTCGGCGGCTTCGTCGAGCAGGCGTTGCGCCGCGAGCGCGCCCTCGTCGCTGAGCCGCCCGGCCCGACGGGCGCGGTGCAGGGCGCGGGAGCATTCGACCAGCGTGAGGCGCGAGGTGACGATCAGCTCCGCGCCGCCCATCGCGGTGCGTGCCGCCTCGCCGCCGGGTTCGTTCATCAGCCACGCCAGCACCGCACTGCTCTCGGCGTAGACGATCACTCGGCGCGTTCCTCGTCCAGCATGGCGCGCGCGGTGCCGGGCGCCGCGCGCACCGGTGAGACCCGATAGAGCGCCGGCTCGTGCGGCGTGCCGATGGCCAGCGGTGTGCGGTCGGCCAGGGCGCGCAGGCGCCGCTCGAGCGGACTCTCGCTCCGGCCGGGTACGCCGGGTGCCCGCAGTTCGGCGACCACGCGGCCGCGGTCGGTGACGAGGATGACCTCGCCGGCGCCGACCTCGCGCAGGTACTGGCTGAGCTGGGCCTTGAGTTCGCGGACGCCGACGGCTTTCATGGCGCCAATGTAGTCACAGGTGACTACATTGGCAACGTCGCGTTATGAGGGAGATGGCCGGCCGCCGCGGACGCTGACACGGCCGCGCGGGGCCCGGACCTCAGCTTCCAGGTCTCAGCCTGCTCATCGCCTGCGGGTCGTCGGTGATGATGCCGCAGGCGCCCGCCTTCCACAGGCGGGCGGCGCGTGCCGGGTCGTTCACGGTCCAGACGTGCACCGGGGTGCCGAGCCGTCGGGCGGCGGTGAAGAACAGGCGGGTGGCCACCGGCAGGCCGTGGTGGTGGTCGGGCACGGCCAGCAGGCGGTAGCGGGCGTGGCGGTCCGGGAGGCCGACCAGCGAGCCGGCCAGGTGCCGGACGATCTCGGGGCGCGAGGCGCCGCGCCGGAAGGGTGGCGCGGCGAACGCGGTCACGGCGGCCAGCTCGTCGGCGGCGGGGATGCAGCGGTCGGCGGCCTGGTGATCGAGGAGGACCCGGGCCACGGCGTCCTGGGCGCGGGCGGTCTTGAGTTCGATGATGATGGGTGTGTCGGGGAACGTCTCGAGCACTTCGGCCAGCGTCGGCACGTGCGCGCCGCGTCCGCGCCAGGGCGAGCCGGCGCCGCCGCCGCCGCCGGCGGCGAAGTGGAAGCCGGCGTCGGCGTCGCGCAGTTCGGCCGCCGTGCGTTCGGCGATGGGTCCGGTCAGGTTGGTGGTGCGGTCCAGCGTGGGGTCGTGGTGGACCACGGCGATGCCGTCCCGGGAGACGTGGACGTCCAGTTCCAGGGCGTCGGCGCCGTGGTCCAGGGCGAGCTGGAAGGCGGGCAGGGTGT
>CAZJZC010000454.1:0-1513 GCA_964550365.1 uncultured Gemmatimonadales bacterium
CCGACGTGGCGACCGTGGTGAAGGTCCAGGATCTCGCCGCGGCCAGGGCGGTGCCGGCCACGTTCCTGGCGCCGGTCGAGAGCGTGGCGGTGTAGGACGTGTTCGGCGCCAGCGCGCCGGCGGGGACCAGCGTCGCCGTGGTGCCGGCATACGTCACGACCCCGACGACGGGCGTGGCGCCGTCCGTCAGGCTGAACGTGGATGCGTTGATCGTCGCCGGGTCCATCGCCTGGCTGAAGGTCGCCGTGATGGACGGGTTGCGGGGCACCGACGTCGTTGCGTTCGCCGGACCGGTGGCCACCACCGTCGGTACGGCGGCATTGCCGGCGATCGGATTGTCGTCGCTGCACGCAGTGCTCAGGAGAACTGCGGACGCGAGGAGGAGAGAGAGACGTTGCATGGTGTTGCTCCTGGGAACGGGGGATCGGGTGTCGAGGGGCCGACAGCGATTCGAACGAGAGGTGTGCCCGCGAAACCCGACCCTGGCACCGTGCCGACAGCAGCTTAACCATATCGAAGCAAGTGAATGACAACATACCATGATGTACTTAACTTGTCAAGTTACCATCCTCGCTGTATGTTCGGGATTGCGCCTGATTGAACTCTTCCTGCTAACCTGAGGGCACCGGCACGTGGATGTCTCCCTGATGATAAAGCAGCGGTTGCGCGCGCTGGGGCTGGACCAGCGTGACCTGGCTCGCGCCGCGGAGGTCACGGAGTCGTACATCTCCCAGCTGCTGAGGCGGCGGCGCATGCCGCCGGCGCCCAACCGCACCGACATCTATGACAAGATGGACAAGCTGCTGAAGCTCCCGCGCGGCAAGCTGGCAGCGCTGGCCGCGCACCAGCGCGTGGGGCACCTGAAGCGCGAACTGGGCGACGAGCCGGTGCCGCTCTACGGCGAGGTCCGGGCGCTGGTCCTCCGCACGTGTCACCCGGGTCGGCGGCCGGCGGTCCGGGCCGCCTTCGAGGCCCACCCGTTCGGCGAACTCGAGCGCCTGGTCACCCTGACCATCCTGGATCTCGTCAAGCGGATCGCCAAGCAGCAGCTGGGCAGCGAGCACTGGCTCCGCACCGTCGCGAAGCTCGCCGGCCGCTCGTTCCAGGAGATGCGGGTGGTGGCGCTCGAGTTCCTGGACACCGACATCCTGCACGTCTCGCCCGAGAACTGCGTCGTGTTCCTCGATCCGCTCGTGGCGTCGTGGGACATCGATCTTGCGACCTTCGACCTCGAGATCAAGCTGAATCCCAAGGTGAGCCAGGGCCCCCCACGGCGCTTCCGATTCGTCGAGCTTCCGGCGAGCGGGAGCACGGTGCGCGAGCCGGGCCTCAGCAAGTTCCTCCAGGACCCGTCGCTGAGCGGCTCGGCCACTGAAGAGGAGATCGAGTTCCTGGAGGGACTCCGATTCACGACCCGGCGGCCAACCGCGCTCTACTATTACCGGGAATTGCAGGCGTTGCGCGACCCGCTCCACTTTCACCCGGCGCGCTCGGGATAGACGCGCCCTCGACG
>CAZJZC010000455.1:0-1511 GCA_964550365.1 uncultured Gemmatimonadales bacterium
GACCTCCGGCTCATCTTCTCCGCCATCAAGATCGTGCACGACCTCGAGCGGGTGGGCGACCACGCCGTGAACATCGCCCAGTCGGCCGAGCGCCTGCTGGCCTACCCCAACATCGTGCCGGAGCCGGAACTGGTGGAGATGGCGCGGCTGTCGCGGCAGATGCTGGCCGACGCCCTCGCGGGCTTCGTGCGGGGCGACGCGGCGCTGGCCCGCGAGGTCTGCCGCCGCGACGACGCCGTGGACGCGCTCAACGACAGCGTGTTCCGCATCCTGCTGACCCACATGATGGAGGACAACCGGTCCATCGGGCCCTGCATGGAGCTGCTGCTGGTGAGCCGGAACCTGGAGCGGGTGGCCGACCTCGCCACGAACATCGCCGAGGACGTAGTTTTCGTGGCGGAGGGCAAGACCATCAAGCACCACGCGGAGGACGGCCCCCCGGAGGGCGACGCCGCGGACAGGTAGCACGGCCGGAAGGACCCGCCATGTCGATCCGAGAACCGCACCAGTTCCCCGGACGTCTCATCGTCGTCGAGGGCATCGACGGTTCGGGCAAGTCCACCCAGCTCTCGCTGCTGCAGACCTTCCTGCAGTCCGAGGGCTACGACGTGTCGTTCACGGAGTGGAACAGCTCGCCGCTCGTGAAGGACACCACCAAGCGCGGCAAGAAGAAGAACCTGTTCACGCCGACCACGTTCTCGCTGATCCACACCACCGACTTCGCCGACCGGCACGAGCGCTCGATCCTGCCGCCGCTCCAGTCCGGTCTCATCGTGCTGGCCGACCGCTGGGCCTACACCGCCTTCGCCCGGGACGCCGTGCGCGGCTGCGACGCCGAGTGGCTGCGCAACCTCTACAGCTTCGCCACCCGGCCGGACCTGGCGCTGTACTTCCGGGTGGACATCGACACCTCGGTCGCCCGGATCATGGGCGGCCGCATGCGGCTCAAGTACCACGAGGCCGGCATGGACCTCGGGCTGTCGCCGGATCCCATCCAGAGCTTCCGGATGTTCCAGAGCAAGGTGCTCGAGGAGTACGACCGCATCACCGAGGAGTTCGGGCTCACGGTGATCGACGGCAAGCGCTCGGTCGTCGAGCAGCAGCGCGAGGTGCGGCGGCTGGTCCGGCCGCTGCTGCGGGGCCTCAGGCGCACCGGCCTGCCGCGGGTCTCGGCGCCCGCGCGCGCGCCGGCGGGAGCCTGATGGACGCCCGCTTCTACGGCGCCGGCCTGCCCAAGTGCGACGTCTCCGGCCTGCCGGGCCACCTGGTCGTGGTCGAGGGCGCCGACGGCGTGGGCCGCTCGACGCACATCGAGCTGCTGACCGGCTGGCTCGAGGGGCACGGGTTCGCCGTGGCCACGTCGGGCCTCAGCCGCTCGGCGCTCACCGCCAAGGGCATCGAGGACGCCAAGCAGGGGCACGACTTCGACCGGGTGACCCAGGCGCTGTTCTACGCCACCGACCTGGCCGACCGCATCGAGAACGAGATCATCCCCGCCCTGCGCTCGGGCT
>CAZJZC010000456.1:0-1503 GCA_964550365.1 uncultured Gemmatimonadales bacterium
GTGGGCGCCATGATCGCGGCCTGGTAGCCGCACTCGATCGCCGCCAGCGCCGCCAGCGCGGCAACCACGGTCTTGCCGGCGCCGACGTCGCCCTGCAGCAGCCTCAGCATCGGGTGATCCGCGGCCAGATCGCGCGCGATCTCCTCGCTGGCGCGTTGCTGCGCCGCGGTCAGCGTGTAGGGCAGCCGGCTAAGGAACGCGGCGCGCAGGCGGCCGTCGCCGCGGAGCGCCGGGGCACGTCGACTCCCCAGCGTCTGGCGCAGCACGCGCAGGCTCAGGCGATGCGCGAGCAGTTCCTCGACGATGAGTCGCTGCTGGGCCGGGTGCCGGCCGGTCTCGAGCTCGCCGATCCGCGTGTCGGGCGGCGGTCGATGCAGGAATCGCAGACTCGCGGCGAGCGTCGGCAGCTGCAGCGGCTCGCACAGGCCGCGCGGGAGCAGATCGTCGAGGGCGCCGTCGCTGTCCGCATCCAGCAGGGCGAGGGCCTGGGTCGTCAGCTTGCGCAGGGTGAGCTGATGCAGGCCCTCGGTGGTCGGGTATATCGGCGTCAGCGTCTCCTCCACCTGTGCCGGCGCGGCCGCGTCCACGATCCGGTATTCCGGGTGCACCAACTCCAGACCGTACGGCCCTCGGCGCGCCTCGCCGTAACAGCGCAGCACGACGCCGCGCGCCAGGCTCTCCTGCTGGGTCTTGTTGAAATGGAAGAATCGCAGGTACAGCGCCCCCGTGCCATCGGCCAGCCGCACCATGAGCGAACGGCGCCGGCCGAACTGGACCTGGGCGATCTCCACGGTGCCCTGGATCACCGCCTCCGTGTCGGGGCGCAGCGCCCCGATGGGCACCAGCCGCGTCCTGTCCTGGTATCGCAGCGGCAGGTGGAAGAGGAGATCGGCGACACGCCGCACGCCGAGGCGATGCAGCCGTTCGGCGAGCCTGGGCCCCACGCCCGCCAGCGAGGTGATCGGCGCGGCGAGCCCGGCGGCCGTCGCACGCGTCGCGGGCGCTCTGGTGCCCGGGTTGCGCGAGCGGCGATCCCCCGGATCGTTCGCGGCGCGCGGCCTCGCGGTCCCGCGGGTCACGGCACGCATGCAGCGCGGCCGCTACCGATCACGGCTCACGACCCGCCGATCACCATGATGGCATCCATCTCCACCGCCGCGCCGCGCGGCAGCGCCGCCACACCGATGGCGGCCCGGGCCGGATAGGGCTGCCCGAAGTAGCCCGCCATGATCTCGTTGACCAGCGGGAAGTGCGTCAGGTCGGTGAGAAAGACGTTGAGCTTCACCACGTCGTTCAGCGATCCGCCGGCGGCGGCGGCGACGGCCTTGAGGTTCTCGAACACCTGCGTCACCTGGGCGCGGACGTCGCCGCCGACGAGCTCGGACTTCCCCGGCACCAGCGGGATCTGGCCGGAGAGGTAGACCGTATTGCCGGTCTTGATGGCCTGCGAGTACGTGCCGATCGCGGCGGGCGCCTGGTCGGTGCTGATGGCGATGCGGGACA